>NZ_CP023434.1:0-315625 GCF_003546865.1 Suicoccus acidiformans | reverse complement strand
ATTAATCACCACATACTGACCGGCAAAAATTTCGGTCACAAATTTCGCCCCAATGGTATGAAGAGCACACGTCTCACTTGCTAAGAGATAGCTTCCATTGGCCATCTGACCTAGCACCAATGGACGGAAACTGTTGCGGTCAACCGCTCCGTACAAGCCAGACTCTGTCAATAAGCAGAAATTAAAGCCGCCCCGTAGTTCACGCAAGCTCGCTTTGAACGCTGCTTCAAAGTCTTCCGCCGGTTTGCGTCGCATTAGATGAATTAGTAACTCTGCCGCAGAATTCGACGATAAGACCGCTCCTTCTGCCTCCAACTGCTCACGCAAGGTAAGTCCATTGGTAATATTTCCATTATGGGTAATCACCATCGTCTGATTACTGAAATGAAAGACCAGGGGTTGAATATTCGTATTGTCCTCCCGGTCTGCCTGCGTAGCTGATCTAACTTGGCCAATCGCATGACGTCCTATCAGGCGTTCCAATTTCTCTGGTCGATTAAATACTTGCGTCAACAAGCCGTTGCCGTGCAAGCCATGAAACTCACCGTCGTCATAACTGACCAGCCCTACACTCGTTTGCCCACGATGCTGCAAGGCATGCAAGCCAAAGTACGT
Source organism: Suicoccus acidiformans (assembly GCF_003546865.1). Taxonomy (GTDB): domain Bacteria; phylum Bacillota; class Bacilli; order Lactobacillales; family Aerococcaceae; genus Suicoccus; species Suicoccus acidiformans. The sequence goes on along the minus strand of NZ_CP023434.1, from coordinate 315,010 downwards.
TATCTGATGCGCATTCGGATGATTCCAAATGGCAAAAAGTCCTCCTGATTCATTAACACTTTGTAGTGTCTTACGACGGTCCGGCTTCATTTGCGTTCCGTCCGTTTGAGCTGACATGAAGCTCCCTCCTTTATCATCATTACACTATAAGTGTAACAAATTCCTGCTATCATAAACAGGATTTACCGAACATCTAATGAGTTAATAATTTAAATGTTCGGATTTTTGTCGAGACCCTTCAGCGCCTTCCATGGGAAGCCGGCCTCACGGAATTTTTCGCGATTTCGATTCCGTCGGACGCCTTTCCCACGGAATTTTGTCTTATTTAAATTGCATATGTCAAACTTTTGTCTCAATATAAGAAAAAAGCACACCACTTTACGTAGCGTGCTCTTTAAGCTTACTTATGCAATTATTTCGCATCCAAGGTCTTCAAAATCAATTCATTTACAACTTGTGGGTTCGCTTGACCACGTGTTTGCTTCATCACTTGACCGACGAAGAAGCCTAAAGCACGGTCTTTACCATTCTTGTAGTCTTCAACGGATTGCGGATTCGCATCAACGATTTCGTCAATGATTGGTTGTAATTTGGCTGGGTCACTTAGCTGGGCCATGCCGTTTGCTTCAACGACTTCTTCTGCCTTGCCACCTTCTTTGACTAGAATTTGGAAGAGTTTCTTGGCAATTTTGGAAGAGATAGTGTCATTGTCAATCAATTGAATCATATCGCCGAGGTTTTCTGGTGTCAATTCGGTGTCGCTTAATTCGATTTGTTCTTTGTTTAAGTAAGCAGACACTTCACCCATCAGCCAGTTGGATACTTGCTTAGGATCAGCCCCATGTTCAACCGTTTCATCAAAGAAGTCTGACATTTCCTTCGTTTGCGTTAGGACTTTCGCATCATACTCAGGCAATTCATAAGTATCCGTGTAACGTTTGCGACGTTCGTCTGGCATCTCAGGCATTTGCTGGCGCACTTCATCAATCCACTCTTGGCTAATTTCAATTGGTGGTACGTCTGGGTCTGGGAAGTAGCGGTAGTCGGCCGCCTCTTCTTTGACACGCATTAAGACTGTCTCACCACTTGCATCGTCATAACGACGTGTTTCTTGTTGAATTTCGCCACCCGCGCGTAAGACGTTAGCTTGACGCGCTTCTTCGTGCTCAAGTCCTTTGCGAACAAAGTTGAAACTATTCAAATTCTTCAACTCTGTCTTAGTCCCAAATTCCTCTTGGCCATAAGGGCGCAAGGAAATATTCGCGTCACAACGTAAGGAACCTTCTTCCATACGCACATCCGACACCCCAGCAAAAAGAATCTTCTCACGTAAGGCTTCTAAGTAAGCATATGCTTCAGCCGGTGAGCGTAAATCTGCTTCCGATACAATCTCAATAAGTGGCGTTCCCTGGCGGTTCAAGTCTACGTATGAATAGCCGTCCGTACCGTGAGTATTCTTACCCGCGTCTTCTTCCAAGTGAACACGGTTGATGCGAATACGTTTCGTTTGACCTTCCACTTCAATATCAATATAGCCATTGCGACCTACTGGTTCAAAGTCTTGGGTAATTTGATAAGCAGATGGGTTGTCCGGATAGAAGTAACTCTTGCGGTCAAAGCTCATTACCTCAGCAATCTCACAGTTTAAAGCCATGGAAGCAAGCATTCCGTATTCCATCGCTTTCTTATTCGCTACAGGTAGGACACCTGGGTAGGCCCAGTCTTTCTCGTTCGTGTTAGCATTAGGCTCTGCACCGAAATGAGCAGGAGACGTGCTAAATATTTTGGAATCTGTCTTTAATTCGACGTGAACTTCCAAACCGATAACCGTTTCAAAATTCATCTCGTTCCTCCTTATAAGTTTGGTGCTTGGTCAACGAAATCGTGACCTTTTTCGAAATTGTCCGCTACTTGGTATAAAGTTGCCTCGTCCAATGAGCGACCAATCAATTGCATACCAATCGGCATGCCTTCAGAGTTTAAGCCCGCTGGAATCGACATCGCTGGATTGCCCGCTAGGTTAGCTGGAACCGTCAGCAGATCAGCCATATACATCTCTATCGGATCCTCGCTGCGCTCACCGATTTCAAAGGCAACCGTCGTGGTTGTAGGGCCCATAATTAAGTCGTAATCAGCCAAGACCTTCTCAAAGTCTTCGCGAATTAGGGTACGTACTTGGGCGGCCTTCTTGTAATAGAGGTCATAAGACTCTGAACTTAAACTATAAGTTCCAAGCATAATCCGACGTTTCACTTCATCGCCAAAGCCTTCTGAACGGCTCATAACATAAATATCATCTAAATCTTTGGCATTCGGTGAGCGGTAACCATAACGGATTCCGTCAAAACGCTGTAAATTCACTGATGATTCCGCCGCCATAATGACGTAATAAGCGTTCACCCCATGCTCGGTATTTGGCAAGGAAACTTCTTCCACAATCGCCCCTTGCGCTTCAAAATATTGCGCCGCTTGGTCAATAGCTGCCCGAATTTCTGGGTCAATGACATCTGATTTGTATTCTACTGGATAAGCAATCTTCAAGCCTGCTAAAGATTGGCCTAATTTAGCAGAATAATTGGTGTCAAGGACATCGTCAGTAAAGCTTGTTGAATCCATTGGATCATGCCCGGCTAGGACTTCAAGAAGCAAGGCATTATCTTCGACCGTAATAGTCAATGGCCCAATTTGATCTAGACTAGAGGCCATCGCAATGGCTCCTAAACGTGATACCGCGCCGTAGGTTGGCTTCATACCTACAACCCCGTTAAAAGCTGCTGGGTTACGGATACTTCCCCCAGTATCACTACCTAAAGTTGCTGGCACTTGGCGACTACCGACCGCTGCCCCAGAACCACTGGAAGAACCGCCAGGTACACGATTTAAGTCCCAAGGGTTATGCGTTGTTTGGAAGTAAGATGTTTCTGAACTAGCACCCATGGCAAATTCATCCATATTTAACTTTCCAACAATAATTGCCCCTGCTTCGCGTAATTTGCATACAACAGTTGCGTCATAAGTTGGCACGAAGTTTTCCAGCATCTTGGAAGAGGCGGTAGTGGTTAAGCCTTTAGTTAGAATATTGTCTTTAACCCCCACTGGCACCCCGTTTAATTTCGGTGCATCATCCCCGTAGCCCCGCTCATCGGCCGCTTTAGCTTCGGCCAAGGCTTCTTCTTTATTCAAAGCAAGAAAGGCTTTCACATCTCCATCGACGGCTGCAATTCGTTCATAAATTCCCTCGAGCAACTCAACGGCAGTAAAGTCCCCTGCTTTCAGGCCCGCTTGAATGCCTTTAATTGTTGTTGGATAACTCATTAAGCGTCCTCCTTCTCTAAAATCACTGGTACACGGATATAACCATCTTGTGCGTCAGGGGCATTAGCTAAGAGTGCTTCTTTCTTGCCACTGTCAATTGGTTTATCGTCGCGCATTACATTGCGTTTACGGTTACCATAATACGTTGGCTCCACACCTTCTGTATCCACAGCTTGTAAGGCTTCAAACATTTCGATGGTATCGTTAATTTCTTTCTCCATATGGTCCAAGTCTGCATCCGTTAAATGCAACTTGGCCAAGTGAGCGATATGTTGAACTTTATCGCGACTGATCACATTGATCCCTTCTTTCCTTTGAATTTTCTAATCCATTATAGCTAATTGAAGATATGATTTTCAAATTGAGTTGCACCGGCCGGTCTACCAACATAAGCTTCAATGCCGTTAGCTGAGCGAATGGTAATTTCAATAGCCACTTCACTTGGCAAGGTGCGCTGGGCTACATCGTTAATATGCTGGGCTAGGGCAGTAATTTCTGATTTCTGATAGAACTGGGTTACTACTTCAATCTCCAAGGACACTAACTGATCATCTGCATAAAGTGCTTCCCCGCTAATACCATTCAGATTCGGGAAGAAGCCAGCTACTTCCTGTTGGAAATTGTCAAAATATAAAAACTGATCGGTTTGTTGGTCCGAAGAGACTAGTGGTAGGGCAACGCGGTATTCATTGCGCTCGGTCCAATCCGTCACAGCATTTCCCTCACGGGAAATCCCATCAACCATATAAGTACCCCCTACAACCGCATTATTAGGCGCTGTGCTATACAGTCCTACGACAATCGGCACTGAACGCAGCTCCTCAGTGTTACGCAGGCGGCCGACAATAATATTGGCATATTGCTTACCGCGTTCACGCATTTCCCCTACCGAAATTTCCTGTTGGTGTACAACCCCATTGGCATCCGTATATTCATAGACACTATTCATGGCCAGACCGATAACAATACCGCTTATAGCAAAGCCATCATCTGTCTCTGTCATAATATCTTTTTCCATAATTTGTGAAATATAAATCGGTGTATTGCTCACATTACCCGGTGGTGCCATAAGGGCTTCCCCCTCACCTGGCTCGTCTTGGGTACTTTCTGCCGGGTCACTGACACTACTTTCAGAAGATTCAAGGCCCTCTTGCTCGGGATTGTCAATATTTTCCGGATTTTCTGGATCTTCTGGTGCATCTGAAGGGGCGACCGATTCACTGGCACGCTGGCGAATCTCTTCTTCATCAGGAGCTGCCGGGTTCAATCCTTCCGGATTTGTCGGTGATTCCCGAGACAGCCAGCTCGTCATCGTCTCTTCATCAATAATTTGCCCTTCTTGCATATAATATTGATCTGTCGGGAAGACTTCCTTACTAATACGTAAGAGCCCTTCCTCAAAAGCTTCCACATTACCTGCTGAGCTGGTACTTGCATCAGCATTGGCCGAAGCGCCTAATTGATACTGACCATCTACAATCACCGCCCGGTAATAATCATTCGACAACTGACTAGACGTTGTCTGCACCGTCGCTTCATTCGGCCCTAAACTTTCGGCTTCTTCATCACCCGTACCGCTATTTAAACAGCCAGTGAGAAATACCGTCGCGGCTACAAGCAAGGTGCTTAATTTAAAGATCCGCTCTTTCATCAATGCTCTCCTCCATTTAAGCGTTCAAGGAACGCCGCTTCATCTAAAATCTTAATACCTAAATCTTGGGCCTTAGTCAACTTACTCCCCGCTGCTTCACCGGCCACCAGGTAATCCGTATTTTTGGATACACTGCCTGTTACTTTGGCCCCCAAGTTTTCCAACACCCGCTTGGCCTCACTGCGTGTATAGGTTTCCATCGTGCCGGTAAGAACGACTGTCTTCCCAGACCAGACATTATCCAGCTCGCTTACTTTGGCTGGACGCGGACCCGTATAAGTCGTATTAACCCCCGCCTGCTGCAGGCGTTCAATCAAGACCTGCGTTTCTTCTAGGGCGAAATATGCCTGCACCGATTGGGTAATTATTGCCCCCATACCTTCAACTTCTAAAAGGTCTGCTTGAGAAGCTTCCATAATCGCCTCAATCGTCTCAAAACGCTGGGCCAAAAGCCTGGCCGCTCTGACCCCAACGTGGCGAATTCCTAGGCCCACAATCAGCCTTTCCAAGGAATTCTCCTTGGAAGTTTGGATGGCCTGATAATATTTCTGGGCAGATTTCTCCTTCGTATTATCCAATTGAAGAAAATCATCTTGCTCCAAGTAATAGAAGTCACTCACATTCTCTACCAAATTATGTTTAAGCATATTCTGGATTACTTTCTCACCAATCCCTACAATATTCATCGCATTGCGGGAGGTGAAATGTGATAACTGGGCTAACTGCTGGGCCGGGCAAGCCGTATTAATACAGCGCAAGGCGACTTCATCGTCTAAACGTACAAGTTCACTCGCACATACTGGACACTCTTCAGGAATCGGTAAGGCTGGCGCCTCTTTAGCTCGTTGCTCTAAATCAACCGAAATAATTTCCGGGATAATATCACCAGCCTTTTGGATACGCACTGTGTCACCGATGCGCACATCCAAAGCTTGAATTAAATCAACATTATGCAAGGAAGCCCGCTGTACGGTTGTTCCAGCTAGTAGCACTGGCTCCATCACGGCTGTAGGAGTAACCACACCTGTTCGGCCTACCGTCCACTCCACTTCAAGTAGCTCCGTTTCCGCTACTTCCGCTTGGAATTTGTAGGCAATCGCCCAACGAGGAGCTTTGGCAGTGTAACCTAGTTCTGCTTGCTGGGCCATATTATTGACTTTAACCACCACTCCGTCGATTTCATAAGGTAAGTCCTGACGCGTCGCTGCAACTTCTTGAATATAAGAGATAACTTCCGCTTCGTCACGGCATAAACGGCGCAAAGGATTCGTCCGTAAGCCAAGGTTATCCAGTTGTTCAAATAAATCTGCCTGCGACTCTGGCTGGAAAGACGCCGTTTGAACTGCCCCATAGAGGAAGATGTTTAACTCCCGCTCGGCTGCAGCCTTAGGGTCTAACTGGCGCAAGCCACCAGCTGCTGCATTTCGTGGATTCGCAAAGGGTGCCTGCCCATCTTGCTCCCGGAGCTCATTTAAGCGGTGAAAGACATCTTTCGGCATATACGCTTCCCCACGTATTTCTGATGAGATTGGCTCGCGAAGTTTCAAGGGAAGTGATTTAATGGTGCGTAAATTGGCTGTGATTTCTTCACCAATTTGGCCGTCACCCCGGGTGGCTCCCCGTACAAAGCGTCCCTCTTCATAGGTTAAGGCAACGGCTAAGCCGTCAATTTTACACTCGCACATAAATTCAACCGGGCCGTCCACTTGCGATTGGACCCGCTGAATAAATTCCGTCACCTCAGCTTCATTAAAAGCATTGCCCAAGCTGTACATGGCTTGAGCATGAGGGACTTTCTGGAAACCTTCCAAGAGGACATCACCCACACGTTGCGTCGGTGAATCGCTTGCGAGAAATTCCGGATACTGCTGTTCCAATTCAACTAATTCACGATACAAGGCGTCATAGGTCGCATCATCAATCGTCGGTTCATCAAGAACATAATAACGGTATGCGTGGTCATTGAGCGTATCTTTCAACTGCTCCATCCGCGCTTGAATATCTTGCTGTGCATTCTGTGCCATTGGCGCCTCCTTATTCATTACTTACATTGAAACAGTATACCATGATTCTCCAGAGATAGCAGAAGAAAACATGGATTATTCGATAAAAAATCACGTTAATCCAAATATTGCATGAAGATACTTATTGCCTTGAGCATGAAGCATGACCTTGAATTTATCTATAAAAGCTATCCTAAATGATCCCCTTGCTAATCTTAAAAGCTATATAACAAATGGACAAAGCTGACTTAACCAGCCTTAGGCCATCGTTCAATTCCTACTTCAAGCTAGTTAGCTCTATAATTTAGTGATTGGTGCGTGGCTGGCTAATAGCTCTTTAATTCCTTGTTCAGGAAAGGCTACCGATAAAGTTTGGTTGTTGCCTTCACCGGACACTTTAACAATAGTGCCTTCACCCCAAGCTGGATGGTCCACCTTGTCGCCGGTTTGCCAACTCACTGTAGAGGTCGCTTTTTTACCAAGGGCAGACGTTTGTTTAAAGTTTGGTCGTTTTTTGCTAAGGACGACACGGTCACTCTTTCTTTGCGCTTGGGTTTTAAATCCGGCCCCTTGTTGAATACGCGGACTGCCTACAGCATCGCGGAAGGTACTCCCCTGGTGTTCCAGCAGATCCGGGTCGACCTCATCGACAAAGCGACTCACAGGGTTAAATTGCGTCCGGCCATATAACATGCGACTCCGAGAAGCTGTTAAATACAATTGCTCCTCAGCTCGGGTCATGCCGACATAGGCTAAACGGCGCTCTTCTTCTAATTCATCCTCATCTTCAGCAGCTCGACGTAAGGGGAATAAACCTTCTTCCATGCCTACCATAAAGACATAAGGGAATTCCAAGCCCTTAGCCGCATGCAAGGTCATCAGAGTCACCTGGGCCTTCTCCACTTCGCTCTCTCGGTCAGTCACTAAGGATAGCTCCGTTAAGAAAGCTGTCAACATTGGTTGCTCGCCTGCTTCTACATCACCAGCAGCTTCATCTTGAGCTTGGTAATCCGGATCTAACGTTTCCACTTGGCTCGGGCCATTGTCATCAAATTGCTTGGTAACTGTTGCAAATTCTTCCAAGTTCTCAATGCGACTGGCTGCTTCAATCGTGCCTTCTTTGCGCAAGGCAGCAATATATTCCGTTTGTTCCCACACTTCCTCAACTAAATCTGTCACCGTCAGAAAGGCTGCTTGTTGACGGAAGCGTTCAATCATCTCACGAAAGCGTAAAAGTTTCGTTTGCGCTGCTTTGGACAAGTTCGACTGTTCGATCGCGCCAATCCCTTCATACCAACTGAGGCCATTCGCTTCCGCAAAGTCAGCTAGCTTATCCACTGTTGCTTGGCCAATGCCTCTTTTGGGTACATTAATGATCCGGTTTAAACTAATGTTATCACTGGGATTGTCAATAACGCGCAAATATGCCAATGTATCCTGGATTTCCTTGCGGGCATAGAACCTTTGCCCTCCGACAATCCGGTAAGGAATATTGGCCTTAAGAAACTGATCTTCTAAACTACGAGATTGGGCTTGCGTCCGGTATAAGACCGCCATATCGTCATAACTGGCTTGTTGATCTTCCCGGTGCTGGTGAATATGTTGAATAACGAAACGCGCCTCGTCAAAATCCGTTTCCCCTTGGTAGAACATGATTTTTGCACCTTCATCATTGGCAGACCAAAGCTTCTTATCATTGCGTTTCTTATTATTGGCGATGACACTATTGGCTGCCTTAAGGATACGCTGGGTTGAGCGGTAGTTCTGCTCCAGCAGAATGACCGTTGCGTCTGGATAATCCGTTTCAAAATTCAGAATATTCTCCATATTAGCACCACGCCAACCATAAATACTTTGATCGGCATCCCCAACAACACAAATATTGCGGTAACCACCTGCTAGCAAGCGCACCAACTGGTATTGACTTTCGTTGGTATCTTGGTATTCATCTACGTGAATATATTGGAATTTCCGCTGATAGAACTCACGCACTTCGGCCTTATCTTGCAGCAACTTCACCGTTAGTAAAATCAGATCATTGAAATCCATCGCATTGCTCGCTTTAAGCTTCCGCTGATATTGCCGGTAAACTTTCGCTTGAATTTCTTCAATATAGTTACCCGCTTGAGCTTGGTAATCTTCAGGGAGTTGCCCTTGGTTCTTCGCTTCATCAATCATCCACAGCATATCCTTGTAATTGTATTTATCCGAATCCAGATTCATCTCTTTTAGAACCTGTTTCATTACCGTCTGCTGCTCACCTTGGTCAATAATAGAGAAATTAGCGTCATAACCAATAGAAGCAACTTCACGCCGTAAAATTCGGGCACACATGGAGTGGAAGGTCGATACCCAAATCGCATCGCCTTCAGGCCCAACTAATTGTTGTACCCGTTCTTTCATCTCATTAGCCGCTTTATTGGTAAAGGTAATCGCCAGGATATTCCATGGCCGCACCCCTTTGGCTTCAATTAAATAGGCGATTCGATGCGTTAACACCCGCGTCTTCCCACTCCCTGCCCCAGCTGCAATGAGCACTGGGCCTTCCGTAGTCAGAACCGCCTCACGTTGTTTATCATTTAATGCATTAATATTGTCTTGTAAATTCGACAAGGAACTCTTCCTTTCGTGCTTAGTCTTGCCTCGTGCAATAGGCCCATTATACCAAAAAATCAATAGCACGCATACGCCATCACCGAAAATGCACATTGATTATACGAAGTGCACTAATCACAAGTCGACTGTTTGGGTTAATCTCCTTGTTTTTGTCGTTCTTTGGTAGATGGACGCATCTTTTAATAATTCAGCTCATTTTCAACAGACGAACTTAAAAAGAAAAGACTAGAGTGCCCCCTAGTCTGCTTACTTGTTTATTTCGTTATATCAGTAACATCCACTTGCAATAAACAGTCATCGATACTCTTGCCAGTTACGGTCACGAAGCCAGTTAATTGCTCGGTTGGATTCCCGATGGGATTAAATAAGGCAAAAGCCCAATCAGTCCGCAGCATATACTGGGTTAGGACCGCTTCCTGGTTCAAATCCTCAATCGGATAAGCAATCGCTGCCGGATAAGTCAATTCCAACTCCGGCAAAGGCAAGCCCATCATCGCCCGAGAAGCTCCTTCGAATTGAGACAGCGACATCGAACCTAAGGTGAACATGGCTTCTTCACCTAAGCCAATGGAAAGACTCGTAATATACACCACGTTAGCGGAAGTAACCAAGAAAGATAAAGTTAAGCTTCCCCGTAAGTCTAGACTTTCGGCAACTAATTGAGCTAAGCGGTTCATCTCTGCTGTTACTGCGTCCTCGACCTCGATTGGATACTGATAGCGCTGACGTCCACTCGCTAAATCTACCACTTCAAAAGCTGGGTAAATGAGGATTTCACCCCGCTCATTCCTCAAAATCGTCAAGGAAGCCGTCGTCTCTGCCGGAATCCAGGCTTCTAAGATACAGGCACCTTGATTTAATTTCTCCTCTGCTGCTGGGTAATCTTCCTCACTATAGAGCATAACGTGGTCATCTGCTCCTTCCACATGACGCTGACTACTTTTCAGTACGGCTGGAAAGCCAATGGATTCAACCGCTTCAGTTACATCTGGTAAAGTCGTCACCAAGGAGAAAGGTGGCACCAAGCATCGTCTGGAATCGAGGTAAGACTTTTCAATGAGTCGATCCGTCGTCATCGCCATCAAATTATCCGACAAGGTCAAATCGGTTAAAGATGCCAATAACTGCAAATCCGCATTTGTCAATATACCTACTTCCGTCGCTACTAAATCAACTCGCTCAGCAAAGAAAGTCAACGCTTGCAGATTATACGATTCCGTCAAGGTCTGCCAGCTAGCAAATTGACGCACTGGATTTTCTTCTGCCGTAACTAAACTAGCCACACGGTAGCCCAAAGCGCCTGCCGTTTGTGCCAGCAAAGCTGATGTAATTGATGAGCCGATAATACCAATGGTCTCTCCAGGAAAATGCCGCTTCGACATTAAGCCATCCCTCCAAATCATTCATTCTATCTTACTCATTGTAGCATAACCCAAGTTTTGAGGCGATAGTTTGCGCTTAATTTATACCAATTACTCTTTAGATTAACCACCCCGAACCAAAAAGGCATCCCTGCTTAGCAGAAACACCTTCAAAAACAGCTCACTCTACTGGCTGATCATATTGCATTAATTCCCAAGCCTCAATTACTTCTATAACCTTATCAGCATAAGTAGGGTCTGTGGCATAGCCCGCTTCCTGCAGGGCTTGCGCCTGACTTTGATAATCATCTCCAGCAATGACGCTAGCATAATAATCCGCATCCCAGCTAGTTCCGTAATACAATAACTCAGCATGGGCTCGCATAGAGGCTTCATTGTTATCGTAGACTTTAAAACGGTCGACGATCTCAATCCACTCACCGTCAACATACTCCATCGTCGCCAAATCTACCCCAGCTGGATCGGTGGCTTCTGTTTTGACCCCGTAAAGATTGTGGTAATCTTGCGCTAAGCCACTTTGCCCGTAATTCGATTCTAAGGCCGCCTGGCCAATGGATACACTCGCCAGAACACCGTACTGGCGCTGAAGGCGTTGGGCTTCTGGAACCAGACTGGTCACAAATGCTTCCCGCTGGGCATAAAGGGCAGCTTCTTCTTGTTGAATGTGGTAATTCTCCTGGCTTATTTGAATAAAGCGGAAAGCTACCAGACCTAAGAGCACCAATAAAGCTACGACAAATAAACTCAAGCAGCCAATCCGTTGCAATAAGATTGGCTTAAATTTGCGCCAGCGTTTGACCAAAGCAGGCGTTGTTTTTCTCTTTTTCGTTTTCTTTCGGGCCATCTTCTCACACTTTATTCTTTATTTGAGGCCTCCCGTAGGCGATCACTTTGATCGTCAATCCACTGTAATAAGCGCACTTGGTCGTGGCCAATCTGTTGTTGGATAACCCCTGGGAGTCTGAACTCTATAATATCATTATACCCCCAAAAATGATAGTCAACAACTAAGCGTAAAATTACTGTATTGGATTTACGTAAGCTAGCCTCTTCATTCTCGTCCGTCTGACCCCACTCAACACGAGCAATTCCATTGTTGAGCCAAGTTTGGCTAATCTGATATTTCAAAAAGATATATTCACCCACAGGATTCTGCATGACATCCGTTAAAATCTCGGCATTCCGCACCACTTTCTGTACTAACATCCATTCATAATCGGTAAATAAATTAGCCAAGATTTGAATATTCTCGTACTTTAAGCCTTGTTCACCCTTCTTCCATCGATCCCAGCTTTGTGCTGATATCCCTAACTTCTCACGATAGAAGGCCTTCTCACTCACATACTTCTCATTCACGGCATGGAGAACTAATTCTACTAAAGCTTGATTCATCGTAATCTTCCTTTCTACATTTATATCTTACACGTATTAGGTGAAACATTCAAGCTTTAATAGGGATTTCGGAGTCTTTTTTAACTCTTTACGTTAAAAAAGACGCCTTAAGGCGTCTTTAGAACAGTCTATGGATAATATTTATACGTTTGGGCTTCATGATCATAAAACCACTTCACAAGCTCTTGCTGGCCTGTCTGCTCATTATAGCGGTAGCGATTTGGCAACATGACATCTTCACCCGTATTCTCAACGCGTTGCATACTGAAGCCGCCTTCTTGTCCTTGAGGCTGATTTTGCGTTGGGACCTCTGGGGCTGGCTCCGTATCTTCTGGTGCCACTTCTGATTCTGAGGTAGGCTCTTCAGATTCAGGCTCTTCCTCCATTTCTTCAGGAAGGCTACCTGTTTCTAAATAAATCACCGAATCATTTAATAAGGCATTTATTTGGCTAATGACCGTCTCCGGCTCACTAAAGTCAGAGACAAGTAAGACGACCACGTAGTCTTGGCTTTCACCTTCAAGAATCGCTGTATAATATTGTTGCGTAGCGTTACTATCTGAAGATGTGATTTCATAACGACGATTGACCACATCGATGCCAGAGCTTGGGTACTTCTCAGTCATCGGTGAATCTAATAAAGCTTCTTTGAACGCAGCATCCATCTCTGGGGAAATTAACTGGTCTTGCGACAATTGGCTCAATAAGCGAGCAATATCTTGTGCACTCGTGACCGCACCTTCTATCAGACTGGCTTGCGAGACATCCAACATTTGCGTCAAACGAGTCGCAAAGTAACCTGACTCATTCAACCATAAGTTGAATTCATTGGGGCCGCCCACTCCTTGAATGAGATGATTCATTGCTGAGACATCTTGATTTTGGATAACGGCGGCGATTAAGCTATCAACTGTCATGGATTCGCCAGCTTCTGTCATAGAGGTTGGTGTCTCTTCGTTAGCAACTTTCAGTCCGTCTTGAATTTCAATACCTTGCTCTAATTCTAAGTTACCAGCTTCAAGCTGCTCATAGGTTCTAGCTAGCACAAACCAACTAATGGCATTGCCTGCGTCGACACTATGATTATCATAAGTAAATGGCACGTCATCCTCAGATGAACTTATCACGGCAGTAACGGTTGCATTCTGAGCTAGATTCTCATTGATTAAATCATTGAGCTGATTGAACTGCGCTTGATCCACTGAAAGAAGCGGCAAGGTATATTCTACCGTTTCAGAGACATGCAAATCAGGTGCTTCAATCGCTAAGGTTTGCTTGGATTCTTCTGCTTGTAATACACCGACTGTTGGATCGCTATAGCTGATAATAAGTTCTTTGCCGTCTTTAACTAAGGAATACTCATCTTCAATCGGGGTCGTCTCCCCATCCGTTGTCAAGGCAAAGTCAAAGGTTTCTCGGTCAACATCGGCTAAATCCTCATTAAAGGTCATTCGAACAGTAATCCGTGGGTATTCATCTAAATTAGCCTGTACGTCCGCCAAGGTCAAACGACCTTCATCTTCCGCATTGCTAGCTGAATCGTCAGCACTTCCATCAGAAGCTGACATATCACTTTCCGCATCGCTTGTTGATGCGTCTGATAATTCCAATACCGATGCTTCTTGGCTAATCTCTTGCGTTGATGACTCTTCCTCAACTACTACCGGACTCTCACCTTGAGGCTCTTCCGGTGCATTCTGAGACAGCTGGGTATCGCTCGAGCCGAAGAAATCGGTCACTTTGCTGATTAATTGCGGTCCATAAAGAAACAGCAAGAAAATCAATACGACAAGCACGACTAATTTCAAAATCCCCCACAGAACATTCCAGAAACCTCCACCTCGACGTTTCTTATGTACTGGAGCAGATGCGGGCGCTGCTTGCTTTGCTTCTTTTAAATCTGATTGGCCAAACTTGTAACCACAATGGGCACATTGCGTGGTACTTCTAACATTTCTTCCACAATTTGGACATTGCATGCAATCCCTCCTAAACTAATATTTCCTTTTAATTGTAGCACATAATTTATCTAATGAATATTATTTTCTAACTTTCTGACGAGTCGGGTTAAACTTCATTGTTATTTCACAGAAGTTTGTTATAATCTTTACCACTTAGCTTTCCCGTACTATATATTACACCATTAAAGACGCACAAAGGCAAATTATCCGAAACCTTTTGCCTACAAAATATTCTGAAACAAGCAATACCAGAGTATAGTTCTGTCCGCCCTTACCATATCGTCTGGTACCCAAAAATATATGACAAACTGAAAGCTTCGTTTATCATTTCTTTTAAGGTGGGAAACCTATGTCAGCAATTCTTTGGAAAATTATCAAAAGCCTTATATTACTTTACCTCATTTATGTTCTAGTGAGCGGCTTACTTATCTTTTATGTAACCTCACCTAAAGCTGCCAAACCTCAAGCGGCCGAATTTCAAGAAACAAGCGAAAGCATTGCCCTCATTGACGATGTTGAAGAGGCCTGGCAAGCACGTGTCGATTTAATTTCTCAAGCGAAAGAAACCTTGGATATCTCTTACTATGCCCTTCATGGGGGCGAAACGGTAGACGAATTTCTAGGCCTCATTATCGATGCCGCTAATCGCGGGGTAAAAGTCCGCTTCATGCTTGATAGTATCGCCCACGGTCTATGGCTTAAGCCAAGTCTGTACAAAGCTATTGCCCAGCATCCAAACATTGATTTTGCTTACTATGAGCCCTTAAATTTGCTCATTCCAATATCTTGGCATCACCGTCTCCATGACAAAATCATACTTGTCGATAACGAGATAGCCATGATGGGTGGACGCAACATCGGTGATAAATACTTCACCCATCAAACTAAATCCACCTCCATCGACCGGGATGTCATTCTCTTTCCTGGCGCTGACGGAAAGCACGTCTTAATTCAGCAAATTAGCGACTACTTCAACCAACTTTGGACCTCGCCACATAACTTTGTCCAAGGGCCTGAGTATACGGACTCGACTCTAGCGCAAACGTCCCAATTCCAACTGGAATTAGCGCAAGAAGCCAAGCAAAGCAACCCGGGTGATCCAAGCTTAAAAGTCTGGCGTGAGCGGGCGGTACCTATCCACCGCGGATACCTTATCTCCAATCCGCTCAAACGTGGCTTCAACGAGCCAACTGTTTGGAGCAATATGCTCTATCTCATGCAACAAGCAGAAGACAATATTTTGGTCCAAAGTCCTTATGTTATCCCGTCCTCACAAATGCGCGCGGATCTCAAATTTAACCACCAGGAATTTGCGGATGTAGACATCAACCTCTTAAGCAATAGCCTGGCTTCCAGCAATAACATTCTAGCCAACAGTGGCTATCAGAATAATCGCCAAGCAATCTTAGAACAAGGCATCCACTTATATGAGTTTCAACCTAGAGAAGCCCAACTTCACACCAAAGCTATCGTCATCGATGAACGTATTAGTGCGGTGGGGACCTTCAATATCGACAGTCGCAGCACTTACTTGAACACCGAATCCATGCTAGTGATTGATAGTCCCGAATTCACTGCCAAACTATTGGACGACTTGCGAACCCGCTATGACGATCAAATCGAGGCCATCAGCCCAGCCGGCGAAGACCCGTCCGCTCCCCCTTTCTTCAAGAAATTCCTCGTAACCATCCTACGCCCTCTGGCTACCCTATTCACCCCTTTATTGTAATTGTTAAAGGATACGCTCGGACGTATCCTTTTTATATTGGAACAATGCAAATTCAGAACACTTATGAGTCTGCCCTCTTTTAACAGTTTATAGAAGTCATTTTTTCGCTCTTCGCCAGTTCCCGTGCGTTAGTTTTAACAGATACGGTAGAAGCGAAGTTGTCAAAGCTGTCGCTGATTATATCTTTTGCAGGGAAAATCGTACTTAAATTCTTTCTTAAGATATTCGCCAATATTCGATAGTTGTTTCTAATGTAGATAAATTCCTTTAGATGGAACAAAGTTAATAGTATCAACACGATTATTTACAGTGATTTAAAACGTTCTGCTTTCGAAATCATTTGGGCTTATGAACAACTATCATTTGTCAAAGCCGATATTTTGTTCTGAAGTAGATTGTAACAATCCTAAATTAAAGAAGGGATATCTACATGAGAATACTTATCGCCTATCTTCGCAAGTATTGGCCCCTGCTAATTGGTCAACTCAGCTTTGAAACGCTATGGGCAGCCAGTCAGCTAGCTATCCCGCGGCTGATGGTTAATGTCATTGACGCGGGTGTTGCTCAAGGCAATATGGAACTCATTGTCCAAAATGGCTTGTACATGATTGGCGCAACCCTTATTAATATCGCCGCGCTCCTGATTAATGTCTACTTTCTAACTCAGTTGAATGGCGTGTCTCCAGAGACTTGCGCGGAGATTTATTTGCCCGCATCATTGCCTGGTCCAAAGAAACACGTCTGAACTTTACCAATGCCACCCTTATTACCCGTACAGTCAATGACGTCAAGCAAGTGTCTAATTTTATCGATCTTTCCCTGCGTAAAACATACACTACAGCTATTACCGTCATTGGTGCCAGCTGGCTAGCTTTCAGTCTTGATGCCCGCTTGGCTTCAATTACATTGATTATTATCCCGGTTGTACTGACAGTCTCCCTGGCACTCATTCGGCGGGCCGTGCCTAAATAAGGCCGCATTCGCCAAACCATTGATACAATCAACCAGAAATTCCGCGAGAATTCAACAGGGATTCGGGTAGTCAAAGCCTTTAAAAAGACGGACTACGAAGAGCGGGCCTTCGCCCAAGCAACCGATGCGTCTTTTGATGCTAATGTGAAAGCCGAAAGCACCATGATGCTTCTCAGCCCCCTCATCTTGCTTGTGGCCAATGCCTTAACTTTGGTCATTCTCTATAATGGGGGGACACCGCGCCGAGGCAGGTAATTTATCCGTTGGTGTCTTAGTAGCCATTATTGAATACACTGCCATGGCCTTGACGAATATTCAACAATTTGCCACGATTCTAGCTATTGTACCGCGCTCACAAGTCTCCATCCAGCGGATTAGCGAAGTGGTAACCGCTCACTCAACTAGCTTTATTATCGCCCATCGCCTTTCCACAATCCATGATGCGGACCGCATTATCGTCATGTATCAAGGGAGCATTATCAAAGCAGGCACCCACCAAGAACTCCTCGACGCCGCGGTGGACATTATGCAAGCCTCTATGAAGCAGGCCTTAATTAAAAAACGAAGTTTCTTAGCCGAAATACTGCCAAGAAACTTCGTTTTTAATTCTGCCCGAGAAGCCAAATATAATATCGCAAGCTACTCACTTCTAAAACCCGCGTCAACAAAGAGAGATTGTAGCCCTCCTCTGCCAGCTCATAAATCGTCATAAAACATATGAGTTCGTCATCAAGTCTCCCCACCCGTTGGCGAACAACACCTTTCCTCATGAGCGCTATTCTTTGAACCTCAAGGAATTTTTTCTCCAACAATAAAGTCTTTTTGTACTCTTTCAGTCGCTGAGTCTCGGCTAAATCAGACTCAGTTTCTGCTTCCTGCAAGTTACTTGGTTTAATAAAGCCATCTCGCCCCTGCTGTTGATATTTCTTCACCCAGGCATATACATTAGCATAAGTAACGTCATACTTATCAGCCACCTCTTGATATGTCAAATCTGTCTGTAAATATGCCTCAACAATTGCCAGCTTTTCTTCCGGGGTCTTTCGCCGCTTTGTCAAGCTATCCACCTCTTTTCTTACTAGAAACTCTACACCGTCAACCCCCATCTGTCAAAAAAATCACCTTCAATTTAAAACACTAATCAACACCATACCTAACATTGCTTCATTTGGTACAGGGATTCATAATCGAATTAAGCTTCACGGCACCTCACCGTGACTGTCTTTATATAAATATGCTATTTGGCAAAAAGATTAGTAAAACTACGTCATGGGAGAGGGGATACGCCGGACTGGATTCCATGGGAACCGTCTCCCACGGAATGTTTTCGGCCGATTATTCCGTCGGAAGGAGTTCCCACGGAATTTTGCGCAGATTTTATTCCGTCGGACGACTTCTCCACGGAATTGTGTCATATATACAGGGCATAGACCTTTTTTGTGCTCCATCCCAATACAAAAAGCCACGGATCAATCCGCAGCTTTTGGGCAAAATCATGGCAAATCATAACTTTTGAAAGAGGAACAAGGCCAAAACTTTATTCCACCGCTTTCAATGCTTCAACCATGTCAATATGCTTCAGCTTGAAATGCATTACCAACATGACGATAGCTGAGAAGACAAAGGTTAGCGCAAGGGAGATTATGTAACTAGAAGCATCAACTTGCGGATAGAACAGCATATCAGGCGTCTGCATAGTCTTCATGAGGAACTTCGTTAGGAAATTACCAGCTAATAAGCCACCTAGGCCACCCAATAAGGTTAAAATTAAAATTTCAGCGAAGATATACATCGTCACTTCACGATCATAAAAACCTAAAACTTTAATAGTTGAAAGCTCTCGCAATCGCTCAGAAATATTGATATTCGTCAAATTGTACAAGACTACAAAAGCTAAGCCAGCGGCTGAAACGATGAGGACCACCGTAATTAACTCTAAACTTCTCATGGCTGAATCGACGGTTTGAGCAATGACCTCTTGGCCGACAACAGATAAGACTGCATCTGAATCGTGTAACAAGCCATCTTCCAGCGCTTTACGGCTGTCTTCATCGGTATAATTTATATACAGCATGTTCATTTCCGGCTCCTCGCCGAAAATATTCATGTAATCCTCAGCTGTCATGTAGATGTAATGATTAATATAGTTTTCCACAACGGTTGACGTCTCGAAGGAGTAACTGCGATAATCATCATCCGTTAAAGTAACCTTGGCCGGACCTTCGCCGGATAAGCCATAATGTTCAGCCAAACGTTCCGTCATCACCGGCCCCGTCTGCTTCAAATCCAACAACTGATTCGGCTGACTGCGTTCTCGTATTCTGACATTTTTTTGGAAAGAGCTTGCATCAGACAAGGGCACTAGCACACTGACCGCTTGATTACCACCGCTGCCATCTGTGTCAAAAGGCATGAGTGCCATCGCTGTATAATGAGCCACTTCAGGCGCATCATCCAAGTCAGCCAGTAAATCCTCAAGAGCTTCTGCTTGATGACTATTCACGAGCACCATACTTTCAAAAGACTGCAAATCATTGAACTGCGTATCCACAATACCGGCGATTGTATCACTAATACCAAAACCAGTTACAATCAACATACTACAACCTAACACGCCTAACAGGGTCATACTGTTCCGGCCCTTATAGCGCAGTAAATTGCGGAAGGTCATCTTCCGGTCGAAACTCAGCCGGTTCCAAATTGCTGGGAAACGCTCAAGAAATATCTTCTTACCCGAGCGTGGCGGTTCAGGGCGGAGTAAATTGGCGGGTGCCGTTTGCAGCTTATTTAAAGGCGTCATAATAGCCGGCACAAATGCTGTTGCCAAGGCAATTAGCGCAACTATTCCGTTCCACATCGGCGAACTTGCTATTGCCATCTCGCCGAAATAATATAAGGAATTATACGCACCTAGAATAACTGGTGGGAACACAAGATGCCCTGCAATGAGACCCAGAATCGTTCCAATTACCGCTGCAAGTCCAGCATAAGTGACAAACTTGGAGATAATCACATGGTTGTCATAACCTAATTGTTCCATCGTCCCCATGTAATTACGCTCTTCATTGACCATACGTTGAACGGTAGTAAAGGTCACTAGAATCGCAATTGCAAAGAAAATGACCGGGAAGACATTGCTGATGGCATCTAACTGCTGACTATTATCACGAATTCCCGAATATGTACTCAAATCCGATCGCTGATTCACAATATAAGTTGGCTCCACTAAATCAGCGCGCTGCTTTCTGGCTCCTTCCAACGCATCTTCGGCTTCTTGTAAATCGGCTAAAGCCTCCTCGCGCTCACTGCGGTAAGTTTCCTGCCCGTCCCGCCACTCGGCCCAGCCATCATCCAACTCAAGCCGCCCATCCTCAAGTTCCTGCTCAGCGTCCGCTAACTCTCGTTGACCCGACGCTAGTTCACTTTGAGCTGATGCAAGTTCAGCTTGGGCTTCTTGAAGCCGCGCTCGATTCGCTTGAACTTCTTGGCGACCATCGGCTAATTGCACCCGACCGGCTTCTAATTCGGCATAGGCTTGATCGAGGGCAGCCTGCCCTTCCAGACGACCACTTTCAAGGGCTTGGCGACCAGCCTTAAGTTCCTGTTCAGCTTGTTGGCTTTGAGCGAGTCCAGCTTCATAAGCTGCCCAACCTGCTGCTAACTCTTCTTGGCCGGTCAACAATTCCTGAATAGGTGCCAATTGCGCTTCAATGGTTGCCAGCCCTTCTTCTAAGGCCTCTAACTGTGCTTGAATTGGGACCTCGGCCCCAACCTCGCCTGCTGAAGTGGTGTTATTTGTCAAAGCCGCTTGTTGTTCTTGATTGCTGGCTAAGTCAGTTTCAATAGTCGCTTGCTCAGCTACCAAGGCGTCATAAGTCGAATCAATCGTTTCGTAGTTGGCTAACTGGCCATTGACTGAGGCCAAAGCTTGGCTCACTTCGCCCATCTGCCCTTCCAACTGACGAATACGCTCAGCCAATTCTACTTGCAAGTTTGTCTCCGTTGCTTGGCTTTGTTGACTTAATAAATCAGCCATCTGGGCTTCGTATTGACTGTAATTAGCAACTAAAGCTGAGTGTTCAGCTAATAAAGTGTCACGGGTAGCTATGGCGTCTGTCACTTCTGCTAATTGTTGATTGATGTCAGTAAGCCTTACTTCTAAAGAATTTTGCTCGGCGACCAAAGCGGCAATTTGCTCGGCTAAGGCCTCGTTCGTACCTTCACCTTGATTCGCCTCAGGATTTAGCTGGGCTAATAAGGCATCCTTTTGCTTGGTTAATGTCTCTTTTTGTCGGCTTAAATCGGCGGCCAATGCTTTTAGACTATCCAAAGTTGTTCCATCAGGCAACTGGCTGAGCGCTGCTTGATAGGCCGCCTCACTCGCCTCTAATTGTTGACGACTTGTGGCTAACTCTTGCTTGCCAGCTTCCAAGGCGGCTAGGCCTGCCTGATAATCTGCTTCAGCTTGTTGCATTTCTGCTTGGTAATTCGCCTGGCCTGCTTCATAACTTTCCAGTCCAGCTTGATAGTCCGCTTCTGCTTTAGCCAGTTCTGCTTCCCCAGCCTGCAAGGCTTCTTGGCCAGATTCAAATTCAGTCAGCCCCGACTCATATGCTTCCTGGGCGGATGCTAGCTCCTCTCGGCCGCGCTCCAAGTCCCGCAAACCTTCCTCATAGGAAGCTTCCGCCTCTTCAAGTTCAGCTTGAGTCTCATCGAGAGTCTCTTGACCATCATCTAGTTCAAGGTAGGCCGAAGAAATTTCCGAGGTAGCTGTTGCAATCCTCTCATCCAAATCGGCTCTCAGACTTGCCAGGCGCAAGGCAGGACGACCTTTAATCGCCTCTTCTATCTGACCGCCTACTTCGGCCATGCGCTTCTCGTAGGTCTCACTAAAAGCTTGTAAACCCCCAGTTGCATCTGCCCAGTAATAAGCTTCCGTGTATAATTCACCCAGCATATCATCGGCAGATACGACCCCGAAAACCGTCACTTCATCCGTTCCACGGCTTGTACGCTCATAATACAAAGGACTCTCGACGAAGCCAACCACCCGGTATTTCCCGCGTGTCAACTTGGGCACGCTCGGCTCCTCATCAGCCTTCGCCACATCTTCCTCGCTCACCTCAACGATTGAACCAATATAAATCGGGGAAGCTGAATCCGGATTGAGCATATCTAAATACTTACTGTCCAGAGCGATTTCACCGCTACCCTCAGGAAGTCGGCCATCGACAACGCGATAGAAAGCCGTCTGTAGATCGCCATCATAGGCAAATAATTTGGCCGTTTCACTCCCAGGCATAATCGACGTTTGAACCGTCTGCATCGGCTTCCAAGTCATACCTGACACCTTCGCCAAAGCCTCCGTATCCTCACCGTCTAGCCCATAGGTACTGCGGACCACCCCATCAGGCATATTATATTTGTCAAAATAAGTCGCCGCTGTCTCCAACATTGACGGTCCAGACATGCGAATCCCTATGAAGAAGGCAACCCCGAGTAGAATAATAACCAAGATCGACATGAAGCGAGGCAATGACTTGCGGATGGCTCTTAAATTATCCTTCCATACCGTAGCATTCATTTCATCACTTCCTCTCTACCAATGAATCTCCTCTACAGCTTTCGGGGCTTCATTCATCTCCACCGATGCTACTTTCCCATTATTAATACGAATTACCCGGTCAGCCATTTCTGAAATCGTCGCATTATGGGTAATAACAATCACGGTGGTACCGTATTGGCGGCACGTATCCTGCAAAAGTTTCAGAATCTGTTGACCTGTCTCATTATCCAAAGCGCCTGTCGGCTCATCGGCTAAAAGTAACTTCGGCTGGCTGGCAATAGCTCGCGCAATGGAAACCCTTTGCTGCTCTCCGCCGGATAACTGGGCTGGGAAATTATCTGCTCGGTGGGCAAGGCCACATCGTTCTAGAACTTCCAGCGCATCGGCTGAACTATCTGAAATTTGAATAGCTAGATCCACATTTTCCTTAGCTGTTAGATTGGGAACAAGATTATAATTTTGGAAGACAAAGCCAATTTGATAACGGCGGAAACGTGTCAGCTCCTCATTTGAATATGCTGCAATGTTCTCCCCGTCTACAATAATATCCCCTGAGGTTGGCTGATCCATTCCACCAAGAATATTCATCGTAGTTGATTTGCCTGCACCTGACGGGCCCAACATCACCGCAAACTCTCCTTCTTCCACGGCAAAAGTCACTCCGTCGTTAGCATGAGTTAGGGTGTCCCCGTTTCGATATGTTTTGACAATATTTCGGAGCTCGATATAACTCATCTCCTCACCTCCTTAATGACTGCGATAATAGGCCATCACTTTTAAATATTGACTCGTTGCATCGGCAGTTGTCTGGAAATCTTCCGGCAAGCCAAATTGTTGCAAAAGATGAACTTGCGCAACACTGCGCTCAGCTGCCATACGTAAATCCTCTCGAAACGCATCCTGAGGATAGCCACTATGATTTGTTGATAGAATGGTCATTCCACCTACTTCAGTTAAGGCAAATAAATCTTCAGCAAGTTGGGCGTAATCTTGACGGGCGCTAAACGTATATTGCTTAGTCCGTGCAAAACTTGGCGGATCACAAATCACCATATCAAATTTCAAGCCATGACGCTTCGCATAACGAATGTAATCAAATACATCCATGACCCGAATTTCTCGCACCTCTTGGTTTCGTTCAAGATGATTGACCGCAAACTGCTCTTCGGTCAAATCTAGTGAGCGGTTGGCTACATCTACACTTATCGTCTTTGCTGCTCCACCCATTTCTGCTGCAACGGAGAAGGCGCCTGTATAGCTGAATAAATTCAATACCGTCAAAGCCTTGGCTTGTTGCTTGACGAAGTTTCGCACTTCCCGCTGATCAAGGAAAATACCGGTCATCCAATCCTCACCTAAATACGTGGCATATGTCACCCCATTCTCCTGGATGAGGTGGGGCTTCTCTGCTTCCTCGCCCCATGTATGGCGTACTGCCTCAGCTACCTTCAGCTGGCCGAAACGCTGGGTCTCATAAATCCCCAGAATATGTATCGGTAAAGTCTGTAAGGCTTCGAAAATCCATTCACGAAAGGCATAAATACCTTGGGAATACCAATTAATTTGCAGAAAACCTGCATACCAATCAACCGTCACACCCGGAATTTGATCCCCTTCACCATTGATTAAACGAAAAGCCGTCGTCTCCTTAGATCCGAAAAGCGCCGCTCGTTTGTTGTAGGCAAGTTTCACTCTCTCATCTACAAACATCCGACTCCAATCACCATCTGCTTCAACGGTGTACAACCAGCCGAGGCCTTTTTGTTGGCGTGCAATCAGAGCCTTGCCTGCATACTGCTTATCGAAACCCCAAAGGAGGATACTTTCACCTTCTGGTAAGTCCTCTGCCCCTGTTTCTTGAATATCTTCAGCCAATAATAAGCGTTCTCCTGCTTTAACTCGCTGAGTTGCTTGTTTTTTTAAATGAAATTCACGCATCTTTTTAATCCTTCTATACTATTTGATGTTACAATAGTAACATCTAAAGCTTTGTATCTGCAACCAAAAAGCCACTAGATGTGACACATGCGAGGCTTTTGAAACATCAGAAAGGAGCAACTTCCCAATGACCCTTACCACGAATCAACAAGGCAAGCAACTGAGTCAAGAAGCCTTACAGACGGCGTTATTACAACTTTTAGAAAGCACCCCTTTTGATGAAATTACAATTACCCAACTTACCGAGCGCGCTGGGGTATCGCGCATGACCTATTACCGACATTACGCCTCTTTAGAAGAGCTTTTCTATGAGATTATCCACCACTTCTTCCAAGAAATTCTCAACCAAGGGGGCACTTATATCGTTCAAGGCAAATTAGATTTATTCTGGTCCAAGCTCTTCCACTTTCTCTATCAGCATCAACATTTCCTGCAAACAATTCTCTCCGGAGAACAACGTAATTATGTGCTGCGCTACTTGAATGACATCTTCGATACTGCACAAACTCTCAATACAGACCGCTACCGCATCCGTGGCATCATTGGCCTTACTTATAATGTGATGATTGAGTGGATTCAACAAGATTACGACTTACCCCCCGACGATTTAGCTGATTTACTGTCCAACCTTATTCAAGGAGATGCCATCCCACAGAATTCCCCCTTATTAGATCTCTACAAATAGTTAAAACCTCGTTCAAGCTCAATTAAGTGGCTTGAACGAGGTTGACTTAACTTAAATTAACGCCATTTCAATGGATCGCGCCAAACATAGATGATTCCTACTAGGAAAGCTGCTACAACAATCAGATGCAACAGTCCCTTAAGGATTGTTGGCAAGGGACTTACTAAAGCAATCGCCCAAGGTAGAATCAGCCCCATCGCTAACAAAATTCCAATCGTCCAGGCTAATTTCTGCCAGGACACTTGGCGAAAGCTACTCCACACAAAGAAAATTAAGAAGAAAAATAAAAACGAAATTCCCCCATGAAGTAACCCCTTCTGTCCCGGTGTCCAGTGACTCGTCAGCGGGACAACTACCGCAAAGATTACAGCAAGGGCTATGAGATAGATAGCTGTTCTGCGAATATTTGCTTGCATCGGCACTCCTCCTTTCTTAAGGTTCTCCCATAGTCTAACACAGTTGTCATTACACATAATAGAAAGTTACTCAGGCAATTTCAATCTGCTAATTAAAGCGTAAATTTCCGCTATTTTATAGCACTGACCTGCAATACATAATTATACAACTATGCTGAAAAATACAGTCGTATCAACGTTCAGTAATAATGATATTCATTGAGGTGTATAATTTCAGAGAAGTTTAAATTAAAGCGAGCTTAGATCCTGCCAAGATAAATACAAAACGCTTAGAATGCTGTCGATTCAACATTCTAAGCGTTTATAGCGTGACTTATAAGTTAGTCGGCGAGAGCCTACTTAAATCATTAGTCTTCTTTGCGACGTCCGATACCTGCGCCCACACTTATGCTTGCGATTGCAAGTAACGGAGCAATACTGCTTGTAGCAACTAAATCTTCTTCGTAAACAATTGCGACATTTGCCATGGTGTCATGATAGAACACAACGTGTCCATCAATCATTTCGAAATCTGTGATTTCTTCAATGACATCCATGTTGTCGTCTACCAAGTACACTCGAGCAACTTTCTTGTCCGTATCGAATGGCACACGAATTTCAACTGCTCTACTCGGTAGTACGGTGACATCGTCAGCATTAACAAAATCTAATTTAAACAACTCGAAAATCTCAATGATTTGACCATCAGCAAGTACGATTGGTGCCGTCACTTCCAGCGGTGTTACTATAACACGCCCTTGTACAAGAATCGGTTGGCTATTATCTGTACGACTTGGTCTAGTAACCGCTGGCACTACCGGTTTAGTAGCTGTAGCAGGTTCAGAGAAACTTGGCCTTGTAGGCGTCAAGTTAGTACCTGGTACTTGAGAGCCAGTTGTTCCTTGATTACCTGACACGCTGCCATCTGTTTGCGCTCCAGTACTACCAGTTGTTCCAGAAGTTGGTGCTGGAATAGGTGTCGGTTCCGGCTCTGGCTGTGGTTCTGGATCTGGTTCTGGAGTAGGTTCCGGTTGTGGATCTGGCTCTGGTGTCGGTTCCGGTTGTGGATCCGGCTCTGGTGTCGGTTCCGGTTGCGGCTCCGGTTCTGGTGTCGGTTCTGGTTGCAGATCCGGCTCTGGCTGTGGTTCTGGCTCAGGTTCTGGAGTAGGTTCCGGTTGTGGTTCTGGCTCTGGTGTCGGTTCTGGTTGCGGTTCCGGCTCTGGCATTGGTTCCGGTTGCGGCTCAGGCTCTGACTCTGGATCTGGTTCCGGTGTCGGTTCAGGCTCTGGTGTTGGCTCTGGCTGTGGATCCGGCTCTGGTGTCGGTTCTGGTTCCGGTTGTGGCTCTGGCATTGGTTCCGGTTGTGGATCTGGTTCTGGTTCTGGAGTCGGCTTTGGTTGTGGTTCCGGCTCTGGCTGTGGATCCGGCTCTGGAGTCGGTTCTGGTTCCGGTTGTGGATCGATAACCAATGTACCTACGTGTACTTCTTGGGTAACTGGGGCCACCTCTTCTAGAACCGTTTCTATTGTACGGATTGTTCCATTTTCGCCAACCTTTTCTACAATTGAACGTCTATATCCATCAACCCCTGCTACCTCTATAATACTTATACCTGCCGATAAGGTTGGGTCTTCTATAATCACTTCGTCGAAAGAGATTGTCGTTTCTGCATAGCTTACGACAACTGGTTCTGTCCGCAAGCTGATTTGATTATCTAATCCTTCTACTACAGAAACTGGATTAGCAACTGTGAAGTAGACACGCACTTCGTCTTGATTGACCAGGTCATGATCAAGTGTGAAGCTATAAACAGCTCCATTTTGTACAGGTGTGACAGGACTTGCAACTTGGTTAATATAGAGAGTGACATTACTTATCGGTTGATCTACTTGGTTGATAGCAAAGTTTACAAGGGTTGGATTAGCCACTTGTAAACCAGCCATTATTCCTTCTTGAGCCTTATTTAAGTCCGTCACCAATAGTACATTGTGGTCCTCTGGGAAAGCATAGTCTTCGTAACCAACGACATGCTCATTCGTCATGCCATCCACAACATTGGCAAGTAGACCTGTCAAGTTATTAATGATGCCTTGGGCCGTTGGATCAGCCACTGCTTGACTTAATAAGTCAGACACAGAAGTCACCCCTACACTGGTTAACGTTTCACCAACATTAGCACCGAGGGTGCTATTCACTGTAGATTCAATTGTTGAAGCAATTAAACCACCATTAAAGAAACCATAAGTTCTAACTGGCTCGAAAAATTGAGGAACTGTTGGATCATAGACTAATTGTGTCGCAATATCCTGCACAATAGGATCTAAGGTTCCCTTCACGGCTGTGATTAGATTTTGGGCAAATTCACCACCACGATTCGCAAGTAAATCAATAGAATCTGCAACCCATTGCGGCTGCGTTTCATTTCCTTCTAAGTAAGAAGTGTAAGCATAATTCGCTAAGTCTGTTACGGTCTTTACTTGACCATTGTCTTGGGCTACTTCCATATTAAGGATGTCACCGGCAAGATTTGTCAGACGTTCGCGCAGTAGTGCACGGTCACTAAAGACAGCTGCATCTAAATCAGTCATTAAATTACCAAGAAGTGGTACTAAATTATCTTCTGCGACAAAATACTCGTAAGGTGAACCGTTATTCACAGAAATATTGATTTGCGCACCAGGGCCTGCATATTGGCGACCTGTTTGTTGAGCAATCGCCTCATTCCAAAAGGCCGTTACTGCTATACTTCCTACTACTGGAATGTTTGCCACTTTCTGGTTATTCACCGCCGGGGCTGCTTCGGTTCCAAGTAATGCACTTATTTGCGTCACGAGCGTTTGCGGAATATCCTCTTGGGCAACTGTCGGGAACACAAATTCTTGCAACAATTGTGCCGTTGAAATGTTCTCATATTGTGGTAAACCTAAGTAGTAGTCCACTAAACCGGCAACTAATTCAGGCGTAATCAAGTTACCATAACCATAGGCGGTTACATCAGGCACGACGATTTGATTACCGTTTAAGTCCGTAAAGACAATTTCACCGATTTGTTGAGATACGCTCTCTAAAGAATAGGCCGAGTCTTTTGAATCGATATTATTCACGAGTTTGATATGACGAATGGAAGATGGGTAAGTTACCGTCGAACCTGTTTCAATGTCGTAGAAGGTATTGCCATTGTGTTCATATTTAGCGATATCATTAGCGTGCATATGGCCTGTAAAGAGGTAAGTAGCACCCGTATCGGCTAAAATCTCACGAGGTTTTTTGCCATCAACGCGCAAATCTGTTGGATCTACAAATGGAGTGTCCCAATTTTCTAAGATATAAGGAGCAAGTAAGGTTTCTTGCTCTAAGAAATGTGGAATGAAGGCATGATGACTAGCCACTAAAATAATATCATTGCGATTATGAGCTTGCTCAGAAATGTCCATCATCCATTTAGCTTGTGGCAAGGATAAAGAGCCATTCGTTTCTTGATAGTCATAACCACCCGCTGTATCGTCTACCGAGTAGTTAGCTGTATCCAGGCCAATGACTGTAACTCCGTTCTTGCCAAGTTCAGCTAAGTCGAAACGTGTCGCGTAAGATGTGTAACCATGGGCATAGTATTGGTTCTCCACTGGGCGATCAGGATGTGCTGCATTGACTTGAGCTAAATAGTCTTGGAAATACGTTGTATCTTTAAATAGCGTCACATCATTGCGGTTATATACCAAATCACCGTAAGTAGTTATAAAGTCATTCGGTGTATAGATTGGCAATTGCTCTGCCACGCCTGTTTCTGTATTGAAGTTCACGGCATAGGCGTTATTGATATCGTGATTTCCAGGCACTACAAATACGCGACGTTCCGTAAGTGGGTCCGCATTGGTTGCACTTCCGGCGTCTACGAACTTTTGTAATTGTTCTGCGATAAATTGGTGACTTTGAAATTCTGCATCTTTCGTTAAATCCCCAGGAATTAGGATAACACGACTGCCATTCTCCTCCGCTAAGTCGAAGGCACGTTCATTCACCGCTTGACTTTCCGTCAATAACTTGCGGTCACTATCTAAATACAGATTGTATTCTGGCGTATCAGCAATAAGATCCCGTGGCAAGACATGGGTATCAGACAT
Source organism: Suicoccus acidiformans (assembly GCF_003546865.1). GTDB lineage: Bacteria > Bacillota > Bacilli > Lactobacillales > Aerococcaceae > Suicoccus > Suicoccus acidiformans. The sequence continues at coordinate 285,284 of NZ_CP023434.1, read as the reverse complement.
AACCGTCATCTTCACAGACGGATTCGTCACTTCCTTGGCTTGCACTGGATCGAGAATGCGGTCAATCTCAGCATTGTATCCTACTTCAGGTGTTTCAACTGTATTTGATGGTGCTGGTTCATTTGTAAATACTTCACCAGCTGTTGTTTCGTTGACTGCTTCGGTTGACGTCGGCGTCTCGGCTGGCGCTTCTTCTGGTGTTAACGTATCCACCACGACTGTTTCTGTTGGTGCTTCTATGCCAGACTCAGCCGGTGCAACTTCTACGCTTGGTTCGCTTTCTACCGGTGCTGGTGCTGGCGTTTCCACTACTGGTGAGTCTACAACACCCGCTTCTTGAGCATGAACCGCATCAATCTGACCTAATAAGAGGCCTGAGAATAAGGCAACAGAAGCCACACCCATCTTGAACTTACGTATTCCGTAATGTTTCACAGGTGTGCCGGCTTTCTGGGCTTTCACCCATGTGTTTTTCTTACTGACCATTGTATACCTCCATTTATAAGAATGACATATATGAAACATTCGCTATAATGGTAACACCATACTGTAAAATCTATATAAAGATTATGTAAATTTAATGTAAAATTAGAATTTAGACTGCCTAAAAATAACACGGAAACTTCATTTGCTTGCAAATATTATCAAAAATACCTTCATTATTTTCTAAAAACAGGACAGATAGGTTGTTTTTTGCACGGCTTTACTAGGTAAAATAGCTGACTCGGCAAGGTTCAGAAAAGAAGCAAGAAGATGTTAGCTTTATTAGCAGTAAGCCTCGCCATAATTTCATCTTTTTAATTATCAATTTTTGCTTAGCGAGATTCAGAATTCAAAGGCCACTTCAAACCTTGACAATTCCAAGCCAAAAAAAGTGAATATCTCCAATCAATACTTCCTCAAAACAAAAAGGGAAACTTATCATAAGTTCCCTTACGTCTAGTATTTAATTTTATATAAGGCCAAGCACTTGAGCGATGAAAGGTGCTACGAAAACGGTCAGCACACTTGACGCAACCATCGCCACAGAGGCTATAGCGCCTTCTTCTTCCCCTCTTTCAAGGGCAATCGATGCCCCAATCGTGTGCCCGACCATACCAAGGGCTAGGCCACTGATCACTGGATCATCGACATTCAATAGTTTCAAGAAGGTCTTGCCGATAGCTGCTACAATTACTGCATTCAATACGACCGCTGCGGCAGTAATTCCGGCAATCCCTCCTAAAGTTTCTGTAACTGGCACAGCAATGGATGTTGTCGCAGGCTGTGTAATAAGCGATGCGGTAATGGCTGAATCAATGCTGAGCAGATTAGCCAAAGACCCGAGGGCAAACATGGATAGAGCTTGCCCTAAGACTAGGATGACAAGGATTTTCTGCCAATATTTAGCAATAATGTGTCTTTGTTTATAAAGTGGAATCGCAAAGGCGACAGTAGCTGGCTGCAGAAAGCTAGAAATAAAGTCTCCACCTGGCTGATAAGCGCTGTAAGGTATATCTGCCACCAATAATAGCCCGATTCCGACGACTGTGGCTACTAACAGAGGATTAAAGAGGAAGAATTGCCCACTCCGTTTGTAGAGATATTTCCCAACCGCAAAGGCGGCTACTGATAAGATTAAACCAAAGATAAATCTCATTCTCATGCACCTTCCTTACTCGCGATTTGATACATGGCCTAGGGTAGCACTTGCTGAAGCATGTTTGGCAAGAATTGCTTTACCCCATTGAATCCCGTCACCAATTAGCATCACTGCGACCATGGCCACCAAAGTCCAAAAGAATATCAACCCAAGAATCTTAAGCTCTTGCCCTTTAATAATATCTAAGGATGTAATCAAGGAAATACTGGAAGGTACAAAGAGAAATGAAATATTGGCTATGAATGTTTCTCCTAAATCCTCAACCCAAGCCAATTTGATTATTCCGGTGTGTAAAGCTAGGAATAAAAGTATGATACCGATAACGGAGGCTGGTATTGGCAAGGGTAGAAAGCTACTAATCACGGCACTCACGAATAATACGCCTGAAAAAATGGCCATTTGCACTAGAATTTTGCTTACTTTTTGCATCATAAATATCTCCTTTACTTTACTGTTTACTTGCTGTTCTTTACAGTCATAGAATAGCATGAAAACAACAAAGAAAGCGCTTTTATTCATGAAATGACGAGATTAGCCGATGACTTACTTAAATCATCGGCTGACTTACTATTCAATATTGAGACGCTGTTTAAATAACTTCGTGTAAGTTCGTGATACAGGGACTTTACTACCATTGGCCATGGTTACTTGGTAAGTTTGATTGAAATAAGGTTGAACTTCACGTACCTTCTGCAAATTAATCAAGAAACTGCGATGCGTCTTCATAAAAGTCCCTTCAGGTAATTTCTGCTCCCAGGCCGCCAAAGAGTCAGAGAATTCATATGTTCGCTGGACCGTCTCCATACGTAGCTGATGACCATCGACGGTTAATAGGACAATATCATCTGGACTTATCATATACACCCGCTCATCACCGGGAACCGCTAATAAACCCGTGTCGGTTAGACTCGGACCTTCAGTTGAAGGAGTCGCTTGCGAACGATACGCCTTATCAAGTGCCCGGTGAATGTCCGCCTGGTCAAAAGGCTTCAGCACATAATCACTGGCATCAACTTGAAAGGCCTTCAGAGCATAATCATCATAAGCTGTGGCAAAAATCAGATAAGGCAAATAATCTTTAGCTTGGAGCTTCTCAGCTAAATCAAAGCCTGTCTCTCCCTTTAATTGAATATCTAAGAACAAGACATCCACCTCAAAATCCAAGAGCACCATTAAGGCATCTGTTACAGACTCAGCCATTCTCACTTCACTAACTTGAGGATGCTCTTGAACAAGGTAGGCTAGTTCTTGCCGTGCATATAATTCGTCATCTACGACCAGTACATTCATTCTTTACACTCCTTCTACGGTTTCTTGCTTGCGGCGAAGAGGAAAATTCAAGGTAAAGCAAGCCCCGCCTGCCAGCAAATTCTGAGCCTTAAAGGAAGCTTGATCCCCGTAAAGTAACTGAATTCGTTTCGCTAAATTATGCAAAGCGGTGCCCGTACCATGTTCCGATGTGACGCTCTCCTTGCCTAAACGATTCAATAACGGTTCAACAATCCCTTCACCATTATCTTGAACTTCTACCGATAACATATCGCCAGACGTGGACTCAATCCGCTCAACCTTAACTTTAACATGATGAGGCGTTTCTTGCTGGCCAAATGCATGATTAATCGCATTCTCAACAAGTACTTGAATCGATAAAGCCGGTACCAAAGCTGTGACCAACTGTGGATCGATGTCTAGATTGACTTGATAACGATCAGGAAAACGCGCTTCGGTTAAATTAAGATAAGTCTGCAAATGATTCAACTCATCCTCCAGAGGAATTAACGTTTCACGACTCGATTGAACATTCTGTCGGAAATACGCACTCAAATCCAGAAGGAGACTGCGTGCCCGATTAGGGTCAAAGCGCATGATTGCTACAATCACGTTAATCATATTATAGAAGAAATGCGGATTAATCTGGGCTTGTAAAGCTTTTATTTCAGACTCCTGCAATAATTTCGTCTGGGTTTCCGCTTGACCTAAAGCCATTTGCATGGAGAAGATGCTAGCTAAACCTTCTGCTAACTCCTCGGTTACATAAGATAAATCCGTCGCTTGGGTGAAATAAAACTTCAAAGTACCCACCACTTCCTCCTGAACAAAAAGTGGCATTACAATTGCGGCTTCTAATGGACAATTCGGATGTGAGCAACCAATCTCAGCCCGCGAACGGGCTACTTGCATCTCACCCTTTTCCAACGCTTCCTTTGATAAGTTCGTAATTAAATCGTGGGTCGGTTTATGATGATCACTACCTTCACCGACAAAGGCCAGAATTTGCGTACGGTTCGTCAAACTTACAGCGCTTGCTTTCGTATATGCTTGAATTAATTCTGCCACCTGACTGGCTTGCTCCATGGTTAAGCCTTCTCTTAAGAAAGGTAAGGTCTGCCTAGTTAACCCAAGCACATCATGTGTTTGAATAGCCCGGGCTTGCTCCTCTCGATTTAAAGTTGAGTCAATAACCCAAAGAAAGATAAAAGTTCCCACTGCATTCAATGTCAACATCGGCAAACCAATCAGTTGCACCAAACGCCAACCTTGAGAAGAGAACAGACCAATAAAAGCCAACTGGACTCCTTCCAAAATCAAAGCAATCAATGCTCCTTCACGTGGCAATACCAATTTACCCAATCGGTAACTCCGCTGACTTAAATAGGCTGCTAACCACCCTATCAAAGGAGAAGAGATGATATAAAATAAACCGCCCCCACCCCCTTGATAGACCCGGTGAACGCCAGCAATCAAGCCTACAAGCGTGCCGACAATTGGCCCCCCGACCATACCTGATACCCCAATAATCATCGAACGCGTGTTGGCAATAGAAGCTGTCGGAGAAATCGTTGTTAGAATTTGACTCGATTGATTACCAGTTACATCAATGACAATTCCCGTTAAGTTAGATACAACCGCAAATATTCCAAATAATAGCACTAACATACTGATATTAACAGGATTATTGCGCTCAGCCTGATTAACAAATAATTTCCGAAAGTAAGGTATTTGCACAAGTACGACCGCCAGAAAGACAATCATGCCGACCCTTTCCATCATCAGAATAAACAAATTCCCTAAATAAGCCACAAATATTCCCTCCAATCATTATCTAATCATATCTCTACCTAGTATAGCACGATTCTTCAATCACGTAAGACCCACTAGCCTAAAAGACACACGCCTCCTTGAGACCTGTGCCTAATTCTTATGCCGCTGTAATTTCAATCTGATTGCCTTCAGTATCTAACACAACTGACTCATAGCAACCGTCCCCTATACGTCGCGGTTCACCCACTACCGCATAGCCTGCTTCACGCAGTCGCCCCATTAGAACATCCACATCGGCCTCATCCCCAACTACATAAGCTAAGTGTGCACAACCAAAAGCATTTTCATGCCGCTCAGCAATATCACCCCAGGTCATCAGTTCCAAATACGCATCATCAACAAAGGTTAAAAAGTAAGACTTAAAGACTTTCTGAGGATTATGATATAAATCATTCGCCCTTGCACCAAAATAAGTTTCATAGAATGCACGCATCTTATCTAAATCTTCAACCCAAAGCCCAATGTCTTCAATTCGCATCATATCAGCCTCCTTACTTAGCAATATTCTACCATAAACACTTGAGTGTATTAGCCATAAGGCTAACACCCACTAAGGCTAATTGCCCGTGCCGATACCTTATATGTGGTGAGTGAAATTAGCTTTGTCTTTTTTCTGTATGCTTAAAAAGCACGGCTGGCTTATTTAAAATCAGTTAACTTATTCATTGACTACACTTGAAGTGTGTTCTTCTTTGAAGAAATAAGGTTGTCTATTGGGACACCAGTTATTTTGCTAAACTTAAAAGCTTAGTCTACTCTCATAGGTCGCTTTAACAATTCAAAGCGTTATATGTAGCTCTGCTAACGCTTAAGGCTTCGGCCATCTCAGATTGCTTCATACCTTTATTGATACGAGCCGATTCAAGTGTCATCCGCATATCTTCAACTCCTTTCCTTCTGTGTAACTACATAATGATACACTCCAAGTGTAGCGTCAACTATTCTTGTCTTGTTTTCAAAAAACTTTACTTCAAGTGTAGTTTTGTATATAATGACCGTAAGTTGGGAGGTGTAGTCTTGCTATCGGAAAACATCAAATATCATCGAAAGAAGTCTAAACTAACCCAAAAAGAGCTGGCGGAAAAATTAGGTGTAGCGCCAACTGCTGTATCCGCTTGGGAGTTAGGAAGAAACAAACCCTTAATGGATAATATAGAAAAAATGTCAAGTATATTTGGTGTCAAAAAATCAGATATTATTAGTGATGGCCAAGAAGATATGAACTTCATGTATGATGAATTGTTCGGAATATACGAACAATTGGAACAACCTCGTCAAGTTAAAGTTTACAATTATACGGAGTATCAATTGGAAGAACAAAAATCAACCAATGAAATAAATAGCCCTTCAATTATATATGGCCGGTCAACAGCAGCAGGTTCTGCTAGATATGTGGATGATGGAGATGCATACGAAGTTAAACCAGATTCAATCGTACCCAAAGGAGCGGATGAGTTGGTTACGGTGGTTGGTGATTCGATGATTCCGCTTATTGAAAACGGTGCGAAGGTATACATAAGGCATCAACCAACCGTGAAACAAGGTGAGGTTGCTATCGTGAGGATTGAAAATGAGGGTGTGACGTGTAAAAGGGTTTATTTAGACGGTGATACGGTTGTTTTGAAATCTGAAAATGATTTATATGATGATATGAAATTTAGCCATAATCAAGTAACAATTTTAGGGAGGGTGTTATTATGAGGACAACTAAATTAGTTATAGGCATTATTAGCATTATATTGGCCGTATTCATTATGTTTCAGTCTAGTATTGCTGGTCTTGGGAACACTTTAATGGATAATGGTGAAATAAGCGGTAGCGCTGGTATGTTACTCGCTATATGCTATCTAGTTTCAGGAATTTTGGGAATCGTTGGACGCACTGGCGGTATGGCTGGTCATGTAGCTGGAGTATTTTATATTGTTGGAGGAATCTTAGCACTGCCGAACGCAGGAACATATTCAGACCTCATCGTATGGGGATGGCTAGGAATTATTTTCGGAATTGTCTTTATTATAGGAACACGAAAGCAAAATAAAGGAGTGTAACATGAAAAAGATTTTAGCTGGAACGATGTTAACAGCAGGACTAGTCCTTACGCCAATTGTAACTTACACTAATGAAATATTTGCGGTAGAAATTGAAGATGGTAAGAAAATCGAATTAGATGAAGTGATGGAAATTGGAGATTACAAAATAACATTTACTGACTTTGAACTTGGTAATGACTATGAAGGTAATCCAGTATTGATTATTACATACGATTGGGAAAATGTTTCAGACAAAGAAATGATACCTTTCATGTCTTATAGTTTAACTGGGTATCAAGATGGAGTGGAAACATCAACCGTTGGTTACGTTGAAGGACTGAATCTTGAAACAGGACAAAAGAACGTCAAACCAGGCGGAAAAGTGACGGATGCACAAACTACTATTGGCATAGAAGATCTAAACAAGCCATTGTTGCTTGAAATCAAAGAGTTTTTCTCGTTTGAGAGTGGCTATGATTACGCCATCGAATTAGACTTAAACGATTTATAAAAAGAAAACCCCACACCACCGCCTTGATATGCTCCCCCTAAAGTAGACACTTAAAAAAGTAAATCTACTTAAGGGGGAGTTTTATGCGTTCAAGCAGGAAACATTCAGATAGTGAACTAGAGAAATATATTCGTTTGTATATAGAGGACGGTATATCCTATAGAACGTTGAGGGAAGAATATGGACTACTTTTATCCAAGCGAACGTTTTCTAATTACGTCACTAAATATAGAAGCCATGGCTATTCTGGCATCCCAACTAAGACCTCCAATAATCATTACAGTCATGACTTCAAGTTAGCTGTTGTTGAAGAGTATCTTGATTATCAAGAACCTATCAGACAACTTGCTCTAAAATACAATATACCTTCCCACAGCACTGTAAGAAACTGTCTAACCAAGTATACTAAAGGGGAAGAAACTAAGGACGTTGTTCCTAAACCCGAGGTGTATACAATGAAAGGCCAGAAGAAAACACAAGAAGAAAAAATTGAGATTGTCAATTTAAGTTAGAAATTTCTACACTATCGCTAATTGCAAGTTAAAGTGAGACTCATTTTCTACCTAGGTCATCTAAGCTATAAACGCAATGTAAATCATGTGCTTGCCGGCAGCGAAGCCTCCCTTGACACTGAGCTGAGGCATGATACTTGCGAATAGCGAGGTGGGCCCGGGGTTTATGGGATTATTCCCATAAACCTTGCCCTCTTTAACCATGCCGAAGGAGGCTCGTTGTCAAGGGCGCCGGCTATGCGGCTTCAGCTAACCAAATGTCCAAGGCAGAATGGCCGACGTGAATTCCTCTAGGATAAGTGTTAATCCATTCCTCAATGCTTTTAATTTGAGCTTTGGTGTAATGATCCTTTTGGAATGTGACGACGTATCTGGCCGTTGATTTGTTCATTAGTGCCTCTCTGATAGGCGCTATAGGCATCACAGAAGTAGATTCGGCAGCGCTTTTCATCTTTATCAAAAGAGGATGTCTCCATTTCTTTCCAGTTTAAAAATTCACTGCCGTTATCTACGGTAATTGTTTTAAATGTCTTCTTAAACTTCTCAGGGCCTAAGTTGTTCTCAAGATTATCTAAAGCCTTGATAACCGCACTTTGAGTTTGAGAAGAAAGCTTTAGGAGAATCGTTCGTCTGGAACGGCGATCTACCATCGTTAGTAAAGTGGACCGATGTTTTTTACCGGATTCCATGCAGTCCATTTCCCAATGACCTAACTCACTTCGGTTATTAGCAGCCTCAGGCCTATCACGAATAGATTTAGCCAAGGGGTCTCTTTTCGTTCTTCGTACACCCTTATACTGTCTCCTACTGCTTTTACCTTTACGAGACAGATCTTTCTAGTTAAAGAGGCGAAGAACCCTCTCTCAATGTAGTTGTAGATAGTTTTAAAGGAGAGAGTGACCCCAGACTCTCCTCGTTCCTGAGGGCAACGCTTGCCGCATAGGGTGAGTAGGATTCGTTAGCGATTAAGTCCTCAATGAAGTTAGCTGCTTTATGATTTTTCCGATTTTTGGATTAGGGCCTTTTCTCACGGCTTCAAAATCATAGTCATCCTGTGCAACGTCGGCTGAATACATTTTGTAAGGCTCCAGGTCAGATCTTACAACATCGACTAGTCCTCGCTTACGCTCACAGCAGAAGGTGGCTTTTGAGATACCTAAAGATTCATAAATCTCTTTGTTGGTTTTTTCTTCGCCTTTGCCGCTTTGGCATTCTCAGGAGCTTTAGCTATGTTTTCGAGTGCTTTACGTACTCTTTTAATTCATCTAATAAACGCCCGTCCATTAAATCCCCCACTTTCACGTTAGTAGCACCGAGATACAGCCTTCAAGGCCTGTCACCACCTTTCTACTTTTTAAAGAGGGACTCAACTCTGCAAACTTTTTCGGGTGATACATAAAGACGTATCATCGGATCAAGCTCGCCAACTAAACAAAAATGCCGTTGGTCATCCACATAAAGATGATAAGCCCAAACCATTTCCTCACCTCCTAATTTAAGGCATAAAAATAGCACTCTCTCATAGCTGAGTAAGTGCTTATTACATTGAAACTATTTCCATTGCTTCTTCTTCAGTAAGTTCTTCATACATATCATAAGTATCTGAATCAGGCCAAAAATATCGGATCATAATTCCTATAGCCTCCCAGTTGTTATTAGTTGGGTTAAAATATTTTTCTTCTCTTGTTTCTATATTTTTCTTAACAAGAACTCGGTTAAATTCGTCATCGCTCAACAGAAGATAATATCTAAACATCTTAATCCTCCCCAATAATTTCAACGTCTTTTGGTCTCTTTAATGACCTAGATAACTCAAACATCTCTTTATCAATTTGCTGAATTTTATCAGCATCCTTAATTGGATTCAACTCGCGCTGCTTTTCATATAACTCATGCATTGCGCCATTTTTAACCGCAAAACTTTCTGGTGTATGAAATTGTAACTCAAATTCATACCCTATTGGTGTTATAAGATTTGTATTAATACCTTTATACGGATTACTATCGTCTAGCCAAGTATTCCTTACCCTACTTAAAGTATACCCTTTTTTAGAGAGTTTATCTATAATCCCCTCTGTATGTTTTACTAAATTTTCGGGATGATTAGTTGTAAAGTGAAATGCATAAAGAATTTGAAGAAAAAAGCACATAGTGCCCTATACTGTTATTGACCAAAAAATAGTAAGGGGAGCACTATATGCCTAAGTCAGATTCCAACACAACTCATCGTACCTTTCATCAATTTTTAAGTCTATACATAAACTTAGAATGCTGGATAGGGTCAATTTCTTTAAATTCAACAATTACATCTGTAGTTCCAGCAAGCTCTTCTTGTCTTTTGGACCTCATTAATTTGTTGTTATCTGGATCATACCACTGCCATATAAACTTACCTTAAGTCGACTTAGATAATATATTCTTTCAACACTTCGTCTGGTATTTCCGGCTCAGTACATTCTTTTAAGCCGATTCCATGCTCTTTTTTATAAAATTCTTCATCCATCCGATTGGCTTTCTCAAGAGCTTTAGCTATGTTTTCGAGTGCTTTACGTACTTTTTTAAATTCATCTAATAAACGCCTGTCCATTAAATCCCCCACTTTCACGTTAGTAGCACCGAGATACAGCCTTCAAGGCCTGTCACCGCCTTTCTGCTTTTTAAAAAGAGGCTCGACTCTGCAAACTTTTTCGGGTGATACATAAAGACGTATCATCGGATCAAGCTCGCCAACTAAACAAAAATGCCGTTGGTCATCCACATAAAGATGATAAGCCCAAACCATTACATCACCTCCTAATTTAAGGCATAAAAATAGCACTCTCTCCTATGTGAGTGAGTGCTACTTTCCCTTGCTCTTCTTTTCTTCTTCTGCTTGCATTCGCCACTGTTCGATCATTTCCTCAATTGTCACCTCTGGCTTTCCATCTAAAATGGGAACTCTCTTCTCTTCAATTGATACTGTTTTTTCGTCCATAAGAATAATCACCCTTATCTTATTTTATACCTTACACCTGCATTATAGATTGTTTCAATAATAGATTCAATTTTTTATCTATGTTTTCTATGTTTTTAATTTTTACTTCACTCGCTAGGTCTACGGCTTTTTCCTTATTGAATTTATCCATTTTTGTTAAATACATTACTTTCCCTTGATTCGTTACAATGGTCATCGTTTTTACAGATGGCGTTTCCATAAACATATTCAAGTCATTTAACGAAAAACTAGAGCCTCCTGGATGGTTGTGAAGAACGGTTAAACTCCTCTTGGGACTTAATAATAACCTCAGCCTAACGTTATGAGACTTATTGGGATCAACGGTGTTATGATCCCCATATACTCGCAACAATTCTCCTTTATCTAGGATATACATTACTTCATCATGGTTATTATTCTCTCGTGCATCGAATAGCAGTTGTTTATGATTTAATTGGATGGTTCTATTTTCTTCAGGTGTATGTCCAGGTATGTTTACCAAGTTCACCTTGTCAATAGCCTGGTCAGTAATAGCTATTTTCTTTCCTTTGTCTTTTTGACCCAACGGGGAGATATCATCCATTATCTCGTCTAATCGACGTTCAATCGCATCAAAGGCTTCTTCCAGTGTGACTAAGTCCTCCTCGTCAGCGTCTAAGTCCCCAAAGTAATCATCAATACTCTTTGGCACCACAATCGTCCGACACCAAGGATGAAAGGGCGGTAAATCAATTCCTATTTTCGCATCCTTAAGTTGGACAACTTTCCCGTCAATTTGCCTGCAATGATCAGATGTTCGGTTATCTAGCGTCGCTTCCAAAATTCCCTCTTCAACCCAGTGTGCCTTCATTTCATCAAGGGTCGCCATCGTATTATAGGCTGCACTCTCGGTACGAACTAAGCGTTCAGCATTAAAAAGAGCGGATTGCCAGCCTTCTTCAGTGGGTGAGGAAATCAGTTGTGCAATCTTCCGTTTAATGCTATCCAGTGATTCTTGGCTCGTGAAGCCTTTCTCCAGGATATCTGCCATCTCGTCATAAAGCCAGGTCTCATGGCCCCATAGCTTCTGGGAGAGATTCTTACCTGACCAATTTGATCGTAAGCGATTCTTCAATGTCTTAATATCAGGAATTGGACGACGAGTCTTCAGCCCCACCTTGCCTAAAGCATTTTGGGTACTTGCACGCGCCTTCAAATAAACTTCCGCGACATTACGGTCGCTAAATCTTCTATCTCTCCATCTTTACGATATAAATCCACTGTCTTTAGTCGTATCTCATCTAACAAAGCTTGCTTGCGACTGATTCTATGCCTCAGTGATAACGCCTCTAGTAGATCTTGATCGGTATTCGGGTTAAGCGCCATCTTTCTAAACTTTTCTAAAGTGATTCCCTGAAACTCCTGGCGTTCATTATCGCTCAAATATTTAATTGCCTCCGCTTGGCTTATTCCCATGCGGTCTGCGTATCGACCGTAAAAGGCCTCGATATCACGGACAATCTCTTGCTCATACTGGCGTAATTCTTTAGCAATTTGGTCTAAGTATCAATCGTCGATTTCCTGGGAGCGCTGTTCTTGCTCGATGAGTCGCTTACGCCAATAAGCTTGATTATTCATCATTCTCCCCCAATTTATTTAGATCAAGATAATCATTTTGAATTGTCTGTCGTTTTTGTTTTTCGTTTTCTTTCAGACGTTTTTCTACAGCGGGCTTGTACCATGGATGATTTTCCCGGATGGTTTGATTGTCAAGTATGCCGATAGAGTTCATCGCGTTTTGGATGACTTCTGTTTCGTTAACGACAATATCACGATTAAATATATAGCTAAAAGATTTAAAGTAGCTTGGATACCCGTTGTTTTTGGCATACTGTTCGACAAACCACATGAACTGCTCAATAGACCGTTGAAATTCAACTTCCATATCATTCATATCTAAATCTAAATCAGTGTATCGCCATTTCAAAGCTAGCCCCGACGCATTGCCCAAATTCTCGTCTTGGGTATCAATACCTGAGGCCGCTTCGTACAATGACTTTCTTGTTCGAGCGATTTCGGCTTCAGCACCATTGGTATCAGGATTTGCAGACAATGTTTCTACACCCCCATCGCCGGACACTTTAATACTCAAATACTTATTCAATTGATTGACAAATTGACTTAAACTTTGGCCATCATAGTTTTTGAGAACATATATTTGTTTTGGCAAATCTGCTAGTAAATCCGAATTAACAGAAACTTGTGTTGATAAGTTGTCGATAAGAGATTTAACCTGCCTCAACAAACTAGATTCGTCCTCGTTATATCTCCAAGCAATGAGCGGAAGACGTTCCCAACATTTACCGATTGCTTGATTCGTTTCAGGGTCGAAGTAATAAAAAAGGCCTTAAATACCAGGACCTTAAGGCTATGACCAATGCGCTGAACCAGAGGCTACGTAAAAAACTTAACTATTATTCACCTGACCAGCTCTTTGAACAAGAAATGAATCGACTTTCCCAAATAGCCTAAGTTAGACCGCAAAGTCTCAACCCTTGATATGACTGAATAATCAGAAAGCTAGCGTCATAACAGGATTTCTAAAAATAATTATGCATTTGCTATTGCAATTAACGCTCTAAACACAAATCAAGGAAGAATAAATAAATCGCTTGATAAAGTTGGTAATAATGATATCAAGGAAATTACTCGCAATGTTGTTCAAACATACATTTATGATTTGTACGATCAGCATGACTATTCCCAAGAAACTATGAAGGGATTTTTTAAGTTATTTATGCAGATTATCGATGATGATTACAGAGAATTTATGCATTTAACTGAGCAACACATGCGCCCTGATGTATATCGGTGTTTATATATGATTACTTTTGGTCTAAGAAGAGGTGAGGCCTATGGCTTAACGCAAAGAAATATACGTTTCCTGCCTAGTGGCCACGCACGGCTAGATATAAAGATTTCTCGGACACGAGATTATCCCGAAGGTAAGAGCGTGAAATCAAGTGCTTCAAACAGGATTGTCGTCGTAAACGAAACCGTCGCACAACTACTTAATAATCAAATCACAGAAACCAAGTCATTGATGGCAAGTGAAAATAAAATCTTAGGCATTGATGATTTTATCTTTATATCTCCAGTCACAAAACAGCCCTATCACATAAAGACGTTAAACGACTGGATGCAGAAAATCGGAGATATGATGGAGATTACAATCACGCCACATATGTTCCGGCACACTTTCGCTAGCTATGCCTCAGCTCTTGGAATTGATAATTTACAGCTCCAAAGGTATCTAGGTCATAGCGATATAGATATGACTGCTCACTATACGAAAGGGCTAGAGATAGTCGCTGAAATTGTGTTAAATGTCGTTGATGGTTTCTGGAAATAACTGCCGAAAAGTTGCCGAAATTACATCGGTTTATATCGGTTTAAATCGCCTTTTGAGGCCCTGAAGGAAATTTCAGCAAAACAAAAAGAACTCCATGAACCTTGTCATGAAGCCCTTTTAAGCTATGCGACCGAGTGGATTTGAACCACCACGCCCTAATGGACACCAGCCCCTCAAGCTGGCGCGTCTGCCGTTCCGCCACGATCGCGCAAAGAAATTACAAGATATATCATATTAAATCTCACCTCTTTTGTCAAGGTTTATCTGCAAATTTATCTTAAACCGCTAATTGCAAGTTAAAGTGAGACTCATTTTCTACCTAGGTCATCTGAGCTATAAACGCAATGTAAATCATGTGCTTGCCGGCGGCGAAGCCTCCATTGACACTGAGCTGAGGCATGGTACTCGCGAATAGCGAGGTGAGTCCGGGGTTTATGGGATTATTCCCATAAACCTTGCCCTCTTTAACCATGCCGAAGGAGGATCGTTGTCAAGGGCGCCGGCTATGCGGCTTCAACTAACCAAATGTTCAAGGCAGAATGACCGGCGTGAATTCCTCTAGGATAAGTGTTAATCCATTCCTCAATGCTTTTAATTTGAGCTTTGGAGTAATCTCGGATGATGGATCCTTTTGGAATGTGACGACGTATCTGGCCGTTGATTTGTTCATTAGTGCCTCTCTGATAGGCGCTATAGGCATCACAGAAGTAGATTCGGTAGCGTTTTCATCTTTATCAAAAGAGGATGTCTCCATTTCTTTCCAGTTTAAAAATTCACTGTCATTATCTACGGTAATTGTTTTAAATGTCTTCTTAAACTTCTCAGGGCCTAAGCTGTCCTCAAGATTATCTAAAGCCTCGATAACAGCATTTTGTGTTTGAATGGAAAGTTTTATGAGAATCGTTCGTCTGGAACGGCGATCTACCATCGTTAGTAGAGTGGACCGATGTTTTTCTCGGATTCAACGCAGTCCATTTCCCAATGTCCTAATTCACTTCAATTATTAGCGGCCTTTGGCCTATCATGAATGGATTTAGCAAAGGAGTCTCTTTTCGTTCTTCGTACACCCTTATACTGTCTTCTACTTCTTTTACCTTTACGAGGTAGATCTTTCTTAGTTAAAGAGGCGAAGAACCCTCTCTCAATGTAGTTGTAGATAGTTTTAAAGGAGAGAGTGAGCCCCAGACTCTCCTCGTTTCTCAGGGCAACGCTTGCCGCATATGGTGAGTAGGACACGCAAGCAATTAAGTTATCAATGAAGTTAGCTGCTACTTGATTATTTCCAATTTTTGGATTAGGGCCTTTTCTCGTGGCTTCAAAACCATAGTCATCCTGTGCAACGTCGGCTGAATACATTTTGTAAGGCTCCAGGTCAGATCTTACAACATCGACTAGTCCTCGTTTACGCTCACGGTAGAAGGTGGCTTTTGAGATACCTAAAGATTCATAAATCTCTTTGTTGGTTTTTTCGCCTTTGGCGCTTTGGCATTCTCAATTAGTATCTTTTCCATCGTTCTACGCATCTCATAGGTCATATGTAAATATTTTTCCGAACTATAGTAGAATAGGTATAGCTCATCGAAATCTCTCCTCTGTATTTTATGCTTAAAATCAGTATAGCAGAGAAGCCGATGGGCTTTTTATGGTCTCACTTAATTATACAAGTCGCGAAATTTATCTGTCGAATGCTTATCATCATGTCAGCGCCTGCTCCTCGGTTTGAATTAAGTTAAAGGAGCACTTGTTAAAGATACTTTGGCCATGAGCATATCACACCACTCCCTTTAAAAAATGGAAGGGTTTCGTCTATAATAACCTTCTTGCTCTCTTATAAGTAAACGGAAATGGTCTAAGAATTCGCTTATAATTAATTTTATATCATCATTTAAAAAGTTCATAACTTATTTGACTTTAACCCAGTATTTTCTTATAATCCAATTGTGAATTAACGAACAATGAAGGAGGGGAGACAAAATTAATTTGCGGCTTATTCACATTAGATTTATACAAAGGAGGATTTGTAAATGTTGAAACAGAATTGGTTGAAGAAACTTATAAAGCCTTTATTGATTCTAATGGTTTTAATTTTAGGTGGCTCGGTTGTTTCTGTCTTCGCTAATAGTCAAGTAACAACTGGAAGCCCAGTACAACCCGCTACAGAAGATATTGCTTGGGATTATGAAGCAGACGTCGTTGTTGTTGGTGCTGGAGCATCTGGTTTACCTGCTGCTTTGAAGGCAATGGAAGACGGCTCAAGTGTTATCCTTGTTGAAGCAAACTTCGACGTAGGGGGACACGTGGCAGTAAGTGAAGGGCAGTTCCACTCTGGTGGAGGCACGATGGACCAAGAGAAATGGAACATTGAAGACTCTGCTGACCTTTATTATTATGACCACACACGTGGTAGCTCAATTAACTCACGCTATAACGATGCAGCTTACGTACGCTCAATTGCTAACGCAATGAATGAAGCTTATTCTTTCATTATGGATAATGGTGTGAAGACTTTAGATGTTGAGCCTATGGTTCGTTCATACTATCGTGATGGCGGTAACGACGGAGATAGCGTAGGTCGGATGACATATGTTGATGCGTCTGATTGGGAAAATACCTATACCGGGACTGAAGCTGCCGGAATTGGTATTAGTCGCCCACTTGAGCAATCTCTCCGTGAGAAAGGTGCTCAATTCCTATTAAACTACCACATGGATAAGATTTACCGGGACGGTATGTTTGAAGGCCAAGTAACGGGAATTCAAGCAAGCTACAGTCCAACTATTTTGCCTGGTGAAGAGGAGCCTTTACCAAGTCAAATGTCTGAAGGTAATATTGAAGAAACTAAAGAAACTGTCAACGTTAAGGCGAATAAAGCAGTCATCATATGTACTGGTGGATCGACAGGTAACGTTGAATTCCGTACAATGATGGACCCTCGCTTAGGGGAACATTTAGACGGCTTAGCAGGTATGCCTTTCTCTGACCAAGACGCGTCAGGTGAATATGCAGCGATGGAAGTCGGAGGCGCTTTAGGTGCTTTAGGTAACTATACATCCGTTGTTGGTGCTAACATTACAGCCCCACGTCGCTTTGGAGTACAATATGGTTATGGACGCGGTTGGACGGAAGACAGTGTCATCTGGCCACTAGTTCGCGCTAATGGTATTGTGCCAGACTTTGATAGTCTCGTGATCGTTAACATGGTCGGTGAACGTATTGGTAACGAAGACCAATATGCTTTAGGCCAACAAGACGTTAATCGTGAAGAGTTCTTCGACCAAGCATTAACGGGTACCTTTATCGATCCAGATGGTGACGGCAATGCTGAAGCATACGGTGGACCACTTTGGGCGATTATGGACCAAGCTGCTGCTGAACGTAACGGCTGGGACATGGACGCAGAAGGTGTTCTAGACTATGAAGAAGGTTATGCTTTCAAAGCGGATACCCTTGAAGAACTGGCTGAGAAACTTGTCAATAAATACCACGAAGATATCAAGATGGATCCAGAAACCCTCGTCGATACAATTACTCGCTACAACGAATTTGTCAAGAATGGCAAAGACGAAGACTGGGGCCGTGAGGATACCCTTGTCAATACCATCGAGGAAGGACCATTCTACGCCTTATGGGCAACCCCTAGTATGCACGACACCCAAGCAGGTATTCGCGTCAACGAAAACATGCAAGTGGTAGACATCTACGGTGAGCCGATTCCGAACTTGTTCGCCGCAGGTGAGGCTAGTGGTGGTATGCGCGTTCACGGTCTTGGCCGTGTTATGACCAGTGGTTACGTCGCAGGACGTGCCGCAGCTTCTGTCGATGAAGCAGGTCTAGCTACTGCAGACACTGCTTTAAACCCCGACTTTGCAGGCGCTGAAACGAATGATCGCACGAAGACAAACAAAGCCGAATACTTCTCTCAACGCGGACTCAGCCTAGATACAATGACTCACTCTGAGAAAGAAGCTGAAATCGAATCATGGCTAAATGATGCCGATGCTAAAGGTGAAGAAGAAAGCGCAGAAGAAGAGTCAGACACAGCTAACAATGTCTTTGAAGGTCAATCCGACAATGGCTTCGGTGGACGTTTGAAACTACAAATTACTGTAGAAGACGGCCAAATGACAGCCATTGAAGTAATAGAACATGCTGAGACAACAGGTATCGGCGATGAAGCCTTGAAGCAACTTTCAGAGAAAGCGCTCGAGACACAATCCGCTGACCATGATGTCGTCTCAGGAGCCAGCGTATCTTCACGAGCCTTTATGGAAGCTTTAAAACAAGCTATGGAGAACGCCGGACTTTAATCATACTCCCTTTCCAACATCATCTCGCTATTAAGCGAGGTGATGTTTATTTCTGCTGCAAATACGTTATACAAAAACATCCTCTTCCCTTAATCGGATGATTTGCAATTGGCGTAAGTTAGTTTTGTGTTAACAAGCCGACTTTCTAATAGAAGTTTGCGGTTCTTGAATTAGCAAACCATGCTCCCCAGAAGAATGTTTACACCAGCTGACCAATCTGCTTTAGCTTAGAATACGATAAAAATCATCTTGGTTAGCAGACTTGCCCTCATCCCATCACTTGTTGGCAGGAAAATTCTCACCAACCCTTTTCTTCGACTTATTGAGGGCAATATTCTATGCTTAACTTAAGGAGGCGATAACATGGCATGGAATATGGAGGATTATCCGAATGCATTTAAGAACTTTGACCGGGTACTCCAAAAGAAGATGATTGATATTGCAAATGCGCTTGTAGACAGTGGTTATGAAGAGGGTGAAGCAATTCCGATTGCGATTGAACAGGGGAAGGAATGGTATGAGAATGCTAGCGAAGCGGAACAGCGCGAAGTGTTATACGGCCCAAACCCACAGAAGTCAGACGACCACGATACTGGAAGTACAGATCCTTCTTTGCTTGATGAAGATGTGATGGTTTATTACGAAGACGATCAATGGAAAGTCAAAACTGTGAACGCCGACCAAGCCAGCAACGTCTACACAACAAAGAACGAAGCAGTTAAACGCGCTCGAGAAATTGCTGAAAACAAAGACACCCACGTCCAAATATACAAGCAAAATGGCGACCGGCAAAGTTAAGACAGCTCCCTTAAAACTTCTTTAGGAATCTTGCATTAAGGCCAAGATATTATCCAAGGAAAACCACTGAAATAGCTCAAAAACGCCTGAAGAGGAATTCCTCTCAGGCGTTTTTGGGTTTATTTAACGGAACATATCCCGTTTAATGCCTTGTTGCATAATCTTCTCGGGTTGTAAATAATCAAAGACGTCTGCATCTACCTTATTACTAAAGCCTTGCAACTCGTCAAGCGATAATTCATGAAGTTGCTTGGTAGCTTTAATGGCGTAGACAACGGCTTCACCGACGATACCATGTGCTTCTCGGAAAGGTAGACCTTTACGAACGAGATAATCCGCCAGTTCCGTTGCGTTTAAGTAACCATCATGGACCGTTTCATTCAGACGGTCTTCTTTAACGATTAATTCGTCCACAACTCCCGTCAAGATACGCACGCAGGCATTGGTTGTGTCATAGGCTTCAAAGTAGATGGCCTTATCTTCTTGCATATCTTTATTATAGGTAAGAGGGATCCCCTTCATAATCGTATACATACTGTTCATGAGGCCTATGACTTTCCCAGCCTTGCCCCGAATTAGCTCCAATGCATCAGGGTTCTTCTTCTGTGGCATCATGCTGCTGCCTGTTGCATAACTATCGGAAGACTCGACAAAGGCGAATTCTTGGCTTGAGTAGATAATCAAATCTTCACTCATGCGACTCATATGGACCATTAAAGAACTAAAGACCTGTAAGGCATCCAAGATAAAATCACGATTAGATACACTGTCTAGTGTATTTCTTTGTACTTGGCGGAAGCCCAGCAAGTCTGTTGTGCGTTGGCGGTTAATGTCGTAAGTCGTTCCAGCTAAGGCCCCTGCTCCCAATGGATTCTCATCCAGCAGATTGATTGCTTGGTATACCTTCTTCAAATCACGTTCAAACATCGCTACATAAGCATCCAGATAGTAGCTAAAGGGAACAATTTGAGCCCGTTGCAGATGGGTATAAGCAGGCATCAAGGCATCCACGGTCTCGGCTTTTGCTTGGAAGGTCGCAATCATCGCTTCAATCAGCTCAGCCAACTCCCCTAGTGTCCGCTTGACATAGAGTTTCATGTCCACAGTCACTTGATCATTACGGCTCCGGGCTGTGTGCATTTTCTTGCCGGTGTCACCAAGACGTTTAATCATCTTCGCTTCAACAAAGCTGTGAATATCTTCATAATTACCGCTCAAGATACTTGGGTCAGCTTCAATTTCTGTGCGTAATTGCGCCAACTCCGCTTGCAAGGCTTCGCTTTCTTCGGACGTAATAATCCCCTGTTCTCCTAGCATCGTCACATGGGCAATGCTGGTAGTAATATCTTCATACCATAAACGTTGATCCAAGGAGAAGGATTCATTGAATTGTTGCATTAATTCGGACGTGTCTCCTTCGAAACGCCCACCCCATAAATCTGCCATCTTAAATCAATCCTTTTCTCTTTTGAATCTTAGTTGGCAAGGTAATCACGTTGATATAGCCTTCCGCATCATGATGATTGAACAAGTCATCTTCGCCAAAGCCGGAGACATCTTGGTCGAACAATTCATAAGGACTATCCACACTCGCTGGGAAGATATTACCTTTGTAAAGCTTCAGCTTCACATCGCCTGTAACCGTCTTTTGCGTGTCTTCCATGAAGGCTCGAATTGCTTCATTGGCCATAGAGAACCATTGACCATTGTAAACGAGTTGTGACCACTCTGCACTGAGAATACCTTTAATGCGAATGGTTTCTTTCGTCAAGGTCAAACTTTCCAAACGCTCATGGGCTTCCATCAAGAGATGTACACCTGGTGTTTCATAGATGCCACGTGATTTCATCCCAATTGTCCGGTCCTCAATCCAATCCAGAATACCAATTCCATGCTTGCCACCAACTTTATTTAACGCACGGATTACTTCTGCTGGCGTCAATGCTTCACCGTTGACATGAGTTGCCCGGCCTTTCTCGAAATGAATTTCTACGTATTCTGCTTCATCCGGCGCCTCTTCGGGTGTATTCACATTGTGTAGAATGTTCGAATAATCCACTTCATTCATTGGGCTTTCAATATCGCCACCCTCGTGTGAAATATGCATTAAGTTCTCATCTTCTGAGTAAATCTTTTCCTTCGTAGATGTCACCGGTACCCCTTTAGCTTGGGCATAATCAATCGCATCTTCACGAGATTTAATGTCCCAAATCCGCCACGGTGCAATCACTGGCATCTCTGCATCAAAGGCCGCAATCCCCATCTCGAAACGAACTTGGTCATTCCCCTTGCCGGTACAACCATGACAAATGGCGTCGGCTTCTTCCTTATGAGCTACTTCTACTAGATATTTACTAATGAGCGGACGGCCTAAAGCAGTCCCTAATAAATAAGTATCTTGATAACGTAAGTTCCCTGTAACAGCTGGATAAATGTATTCTGAAGCGAACTCTTCTGCCACATGCGGATTGTAGAATTTCGTTGCTCCCGAAGCCAAGGCCTTCGCTTCAATCGCTTCCCAATCCTCATCAATACCTAAATCCACACAAACCGCAATAATATCCGCATCATAATTTTCTTTTAACCATGGAATCGTAATCGACGTATCCAAACCACCTGAATAAGCTAAGACAATCTTCTTCTTTGACATATGTAAATTTCCTTTCTTTAGATAAACCCCAAAAAAAGTCCCCACCTCTAAATAGAGACGGGGACTAAGCTCGCGGTACCACTCCAATTGACCCAAATTGGGTCCACTCAAAGTCGTAACGTGACGAACGGAAACGTTTATCTTATCGTTTCTTCTCCAAAGCGCGTTTCAATGAACGGAAATATCAGGCTCACACCATCCCTGACTCGCTTGCTTCCTTAAGTTCATTTACTTTCTTCTTCATAGAATTTAATCTTAATTTAATGTTATATTATAGACTTTATTGGAACTTGTCAAGCTTATGTATATGTCAAGTGAAAAAGGGACCACCTTGCCGTTGAAAAAGGGACCACCTTTTGGGTCAATGTAACGGCTTAGGCTAATTTATGAAAAGTTAGTTAAGAAGAAAGTGTCTCAGCGCTTCATACCTCCTTTTGGCTGGCTTGCGCCTCCTTCCAGGCACTGGTCTGCTTCATCCGATAACTCTCCCCTCGCATGTCCACAACATGCGCCTTAAAGGCTAAACGATCCACCAGGGCTCCCGTTAAGGTCGGGTCTTTAAAGCATTCCTGCCAGCGATCAAAGGTAAGGTTCGTCGTAATCATTGTAGAGCCCTTTCCCATCCGATTAGAAAGAAGATTAAACAGAAGCTCAGCCCCGGCTTCATCAAAGGATAAATAACCTAATTCATCGACAATCAAGAGATCGACCTTATTTAATCGCTGTTTGAAGCGATAAAATTGACTTTGCGTGACGGCCTCTCTTAATTCAATAACAAGATTTGGGGCATTTACGAACTGTACATGATAATTCTGCAGACAGGCCTCCATGCCAAGACCAATGCTAAAATGCGTCTTCCCTGTTCCAGGGTTGCCAATAAGAATGACGTTCTGTTTCTCTTGAATAAAATTCAGGGTCTTTAATTCGCGTAGTTGTTGGCGAACACCTTCCTTAAACACTTTCTCGTCAAAGTCCATCAGGTACTTCTTTTGGCTAAACTTGGCCTGTCGAATCCTTCTTTGATAGCTTCGATTTCGACGTTGTTCCACCTCCTCTGTCAATATCTCTGTGAGGGCTTCTTCCAAATCCAGTCCGCGACTCGTATATTCCAGGAGCAGGTGTTGGTAATTTTCCTTCAGATAGGGAAGTTTTAGTTCATTAGCGGCTTCTGCGATTGTTAACATAAGCTTTCCTCCAAACCATAGAGAGCATTTAATTGATGGAGCGTTGCTTCTGTCTGATGAAGAATCGCCTCCTGATTTTTAGGAACACCCTCATTTTCCGTTGTGACACGTTGCACCAACTGATCATAGGCCAATTGCTGGCACAAAGCCTCTCCACTGAGGCTATGGTATTTCTCAAGTTGTTCTATGAATTCTTTAGGGTGTCCGCTATAATATTTATGATAGAGTGTTTCCAAGCCGGGGGTTTGTTGAAGAACCAGCGAGTGTTCCAGAGCACCAGGTTTCTTCTTGAGGGTTTTGATATAGTGACTGATATCAAGCTGAAACCCATGGGAACCCTCTATTTTATTATGCCTGGCCACTTCTTGTTCATTGGCATAAACCACGAGATAATCGGCATAAGCCTTGATCTGAACTCGCTTCCCTACCAAGTAGTCAGGGACAGAATACTGATTCTTCTGATAATGAATCGTGGCATACTTTGTGACGCTGAGCTGACAAAGTTCTGCCAGTTCAAAGGGAGGACGGTATTTAAGAAGGTGGCCTTTTTCTTCTTCCAAACGACTCTCTTGATTCAAAGTCCGTAAGGACTCTTCCAAATGCTGGCGAGCTTCATCTAAAGATTGAAATTGATATTTTTTGGTGAAACAGTTTTGTCTGACATGCTTTACACGACTCTCTACTGTTCCCTTCTCATTCCCACTGAAGCAATTGGTGACATTAATATTAAACCCATAATAAGTGGCTAATTGGATGAGTTGGGGGTTTAGCTCCTTTTCATTACGCCCAATAAAACGAGTGACCACATTTCTCATATTGTCATAGACAAGCTCCGCATACACCCCACCCAGGTTTTCAAAAAATCGCACATGCGCATCCTGAAAGACAGCTTTTTTCTGGTTGGTATAGAGGTAAGCCCAGTAATAATCTGAAGCAGGGCTAGCCCACACAGCGAGATAATAGGTTTTAACCACGCCCTCAATTTCTAATTTGACCTCTCCAAAATCGAACTCCACCCGTGCACCCAATGCATAATTTTGCTTGATAAAAGCCTCTTTAGCTTTCGCTTTCATTTTTGACCAGTAATGAGCGACTGTCCGGTATTTAATCGCATACCCTTCCTCTGCTAGGATTTCATAAACAGCCTTAGCCGTTAGTGCTTGTTTATGAGGTCCTAGCCTTCGATCCTTTTCTCTTTCTTTTTCCAGTAATTCGCTCATTCTAGCTTCCACCTCTGGTGTAAAGGTTCTTTTTTTCCGATTGGAAGTATCATATTTTCTTTCTAAGACTAATTGTTCGGTTGCTGCTTCGATTTCTTTCTCATTTTGAGCGTCATCCAAAGCATCTATACCTGCTTGGTATCGATCCCTTATTCTTCGAATCGTTTTTCTATCAATGTCCATGTCTCTGCTAATTTTCCTAATGGATTCCCCATTTCTAAAACGGTGAATCACTTCGAATTCTTTATTGATACGAATCACTCCTTGGCACCTCCATCTATAATACGTTTATTATAGATGGAAAGGCATGGCAAGTGGTCCCTTTTTGAATAGCAATTTACCCCGAAGGTGGTCCCTTTTTAGATTACAACAAACAAGCTTAAAAAATATTTTTTAAAAATCAAATGAGAATTTACGACTTTAGTTGGATTGATTAGAAGGTCAAATCATGATAATATTTGCCTAGAAAAGGACTGATTGAATATGAAACGTTGGCAAACAGGTCTTGTCTCACTTCTGGCCTGCGGTAGTTTGTGGACACCGTCGGAGAAGCTTTTTGTCAGGTCGATGGAAGACGAAAGTTACCAGGAATCCATCCTTGAATCTCACTTAGCTTATGAAGATATCGACCAGAGTCTGCAAGACATCCAAAATTTAACGGCTTATGATATGCACATCGAATTGACGGACCTCGATCAGAATATTCCGGTCGCGGCAGGTACCATTCAAGTCGACAATGAACGCGGTGATGCTTTCTTTGATATGAAATTCTATGAGGTTAATGAAGAAAGCGCCCAACATACAAGCGAAGCAGCCCAAGCCGAAGAGACCACCCAGAACGATGCCTTGCGCCAATCTTTGAGCGTTTATCCTTTACGCGTCTTGACCTATTCCGGTTTCGAACTCGCTTATATTAATCAAGTAGAACTCCTAAATACGGAAGGTCTAGGCCCGATTGATGAAGACATCCAGAAAGAATTAAGTAGCTACAATCATTATTATACACCGATTGAACGCAGTGAATTGGAGCGCTTGAAATTCGACACGTCTGTTAACGAAGCCCTACAATTTCTACCGAATTCCGACGTGATTCGTAGTATCGATCCAGAGTTTATCAAGGAAACCGATCAGGCCTATACGATAGACGTCGAACGAGTCGAGATTCCTACGAACTTATTTGAGCAACTGAAGGGTTTCTTAATGCATGTCGATTTGGACATGTCTATTAAGCCGATTGACTCCCTATATCGCCCTTGGGACGTTCATATTGACCAGCGATTTACGGTCGAAACCAATCGCGACGATTTCACGATTGAACGCAGGGTGAAAAGTGATTTATCCGCCTTAGTTGAGGAAGCTGGCGTTCAAGTAGATAGCCAATCGAGCGAGTCTTCCATGGGCGACGACAGTGATGAAGATACAGATGAATCGGTCAGCTCTGAAGAAACAACCGCTGAGATACCGAGCAAGGCAAGCAGCAACCAGAAGTTGCGCACTGAAGATATGACCGGTAAATTAACGAAGGCCAGCTTGCAGTTCCATAAGCATCAAGCAAGCTATGTGGCTGCCTTAGAAGGCATCGGCGAATCGATAAACTTTGATTTCTTCAATCATTCATCCAACCAACCACTCAAGTCAACGCGCTACCGCTTAAAAATCAGTATCCAACCAAGCGAGCAGCGAATTCCCGACTATCAATCTATCCCACGCATGACGAACCAAGAGCATGCCCTAACCATAGAAAATCTATTAACGCAAGCAATAGAATAGTTTAAATTATAGGAAACCGCCCCTTCTGCCAATAGATGCAGGAGGGGCGGTTTTAGGTAGATAAATTATCTTGCAGTAAAGCGAGTCATTCCACCCGCTGACCTTTATTCAGAAGACTAAAGGCAACGTCTTACGACTAAGACCTAGCATACCAAAAGCAAAACCAGACCTTGCCTTCGTCGAAGGACGCTTTTCTCTAGCTCCCTTGCTTATTTCCGCCGGTAAATTTCAAATTGGTGAGCATAGGGGCTCCTCTCATCCACCGCACCTGGCCAGGACTCCACTAATTGCCACTGCGCCCAATCTACCTCTGGGAAATAAGTGTCGCCTTCGAAGCGCGCTTGAATTCGAGTAACCCGTAATTCATCTGCTTCACTTAAGAACAAGTCATAAATTTGCGCCCCGCCAATAACGTAAAGCGGTCGTGGCCAATTCGCAACATGCGCTAAAGCTTCTTCCTTGGAATGAAAGACCAGCACTTCGGCTTCCGCTTGAAAATCTGGGTTCGTGGTTAGCACCATATTTTCCCGGTCCTTTAAGGGGCCATTAGGGAAACTTTCATAAGTCTTCCGGCCCATGAGTACGTCACCTTGGAGGGTCGTTTCTTTGAAATACTTCATATCACTAGCCAGACGCCAAGGTAAATCATCCGCTCGGCCAATCAGCCCTTGTTCGTCCTGAGCCCAAATGAGAGATAACATCACTTCGCCTCCTATACTGCCACAGGTGCTTTAATTAAAGCATGCGGCTCATATCCTTCCACCCGAATATCATCCACTTCAAAGTCGAAAATACTGGTCTTCTCTGGATTCAACCACAGTCGCGGCAAGGGCTTCACCTCACGACTCAACTGAGTCTCAATCTGGTCGAAATGATTCTGATAAATATGCACATCCCCAAAGCTATGAATAAATTCTCCAGCTTTAAGGCCCGTCTCACGCGCAACAAGGTGCAAGAGCAAGGCGTAAGAGGCAATATTAAAGGGAACGCCGAGGAACAAGTCCCCACTGCGTTGGTATAATTGCAAGCTGAGCTTATCCTCTTCAACATAGAATTGGAATAGAACATGACAAGGTGGCAAGGCGGCTGTAGGCACATCTTCCGGATTCCAAGCTGTCACAATTAAACGTCTTGACTGGGGATTATGCTTGATTTGTTCAATTACGGCTTTCAATTGATCAATCACTTCCCCTTGGCGACTTTGCCAAGCACGCCACTGGGCACCGTAAACATTGCCCAAATCGCCAAATTCCGCCGCAAATTGTTCATCTGCTAGAATCCGGTCGGTAAATTGACGCATCTGAGATTGGTAGACTTCATTAAACGATTCATCTTCCTGTGACCGCAAGCCGAAATTAGTCATATCCGGCCCGGTATAGGCATCACTTTGGACATAGTTAGCAAAAGCCCACTCATCCCAAATATGATTATTGTGTTCCAATAAATAGCGAATATTTGTGTCGCCTTTAATAAACCACAACAATTCGCTCACCACTAAACGGAAGGCTACCCGTTTGGTAGTCAACAAAGGGAAACCATCCGCCATATCAAAGCGCATCTGATGCCCAAAGATACTGCGTGTCCCAGTCCCGGTTCGGTCACCACGGTCATTGCCTTCCTTTAAGATTTTCTCTGCTAAATGTAAATACTGAACAGTCATCACAGACTCCTTTTTTATTCATTATTCTACCAGAATAGGCCTAGTCTTCCAAACGTAAGTCGAAGCCTTGTTCTTGCACAACACGGAAATACTGTGACCGCAATTCGCGATTATTAGAGATGTTGTTCAATACTTGGTTCGTGAAGCTATCTGAACGCTGATTCTTTTTGCGGGTATCATAGTAGTGGGTCATCGTTTCATCGTAATCGGCTAAAGTTGTTAAATAATCTTCTGGTGCATCATAGGCATTCTCATACAACTTCAAATTTACAGCCATTCGCGGTTTCAATTCTGGATGATCGTCCGGGTAGCCCATAAGCCAAACCTACTACAGGCATGGTCAACTCAGGTAAACCTAAGAGTTCGATGACAGCCCGTTGATCATTAAGAATACTACCCAAGTAGACCGCTCCCAAATCAGCCGCTTCAACTGCATTCGTTAAGTTCTGTGCCATCAAGGCCGCATCGGTAAAGCCTTGCAAGAAGAAGTCCATGGAACGTGCATTCTCGCCTTCATAGCCCTTAGCCTCGGCAATCTTGGCATTACGTCGTACATCGACAATAAAGACTAACAATTCCGGTGCATCAGCAACGTAAGCTTGCTTGCAGATGTCTGCTAAGGCCTGCTTCTTGTCCGGATCGCTAATGCGAACAACAGATGCAAACTGCATGCCCATACTGGTGGCCGTCCGGTTCATCACTTCCATCAACTGCTCATTCAAAGTTGCCGGGACTGGTTGGTCTTTAAAGAAACGGATTGTTCGATGATTCAATTGCTTTTCATGCATGGTATTCATAAGGTTCCTCCTAAATTTCCAATTGTGCTTATTATAACTTACTTTTGGACAATTCTCAGCGATTGTATACTTTACCTTCTTCCTAAAAGTGTGTAGAATAAGGTTACTAAGCCAATTGTATAAAAGAAAGGTTCATATATGCAAGCAATTCGCCACACTTTCAAAAATCAAAAACTGCTCTTGCGTTTACTCCTGTTAATCTTAGCAACGATTCTGATTACCATCACGGTCTTCTATGGTTTATTGATTGCTGAAATCCGCGAGACAAGCCAGCGAGAACAAATGACCCGAATTCTACAAATTGCCACCCAGGTCGCTCGCAATCCAACGATTGTCGAAGAGACTGCGTACGGTGTACCGAGCGACACGATGCAAGCTTATGCGAGTGAAATCGAAGAGACCTTTGAGCTGGATTACGTTGTCGTCCTTACACCTGAGAGCATCCGCCTGACCCATCCGAATCCTGAACGCCGTGGGGGCCAGTATTTCGGCGATGGCGGCCAAGAATTACGGGCTTTTGAAGGAGAATCCTATACATTAATCGGGCGGGGCACACTCGGCGAGCAATTACGTGCCTTTGTCCCGATTTACCACAGTGAAACGGGCGAGGTAATTGGTGCAGTCAACCTGGGCATCACCTTGCAGACTTTGGACACACTCTCGCAGGCAACCTTGGAGCCTTTAACCTGGGTCTTACTTATCTCTCTAGGGCTTGGCTTTCTACTCGCCTTCTTACTCGCCTACTCTCTCAAGAAACAAATGCACGACATGGAGCCTCAAGAAATTGCCCAAGTGCTCGAAGAGCGCAATGCGATGTTAACGCGTACCTTAGATGGTGTCATCGTGACAAATCCCAATCAAGAGATTATATTAATAAACGATGCAGCGCAACGGGAGTTTGCTGGTCAGGAAGGGGATGAGTTGGCCGATATTTTGCCTTTTCTGGATGGCGGGGAAGGTCGTAGCCAGAAGTTATACCAGGTCAGCAATAAGAGCTACATTGTCTCCCTAGCCCCAATTATGACCCGGCATGGATATTCGGGGCAAATCTATATAATTCGCAATGCAACGGAATTGTATATGTTGATTAATCAACTGTCTACCACAGATGTATATGTGCAAACATTAGCCACCCAGTCACACGACTTTCTGAATAAATTACATGTTATCTACGGCCTAGCTGATTTAAAGCAGTATGATGCCCTGAGCGATTATTTGGCTCAACTCATCGAACCGCAAGCCCGTTTCGAACAGAGCCTGAGCTTACTGGTGCATAATCCAACGATTGCGGGCTTTTTAATCAAGCAGCGTTTAGCTTTTGAAGAGATGCAGACCGCTTTTCACTTAGAAATTACGAATGAAATCCCTGCGACGGCTAATTATTTCCGCTCCCAGCAATGGTTGGAGCAAACCGAAGAGTTATTGGAGGTCTGTAAGACACATTTAGCGGACTTTGAAGACCTGCACGTCCAGTTAGCCTATGAAGAACATCAACTTAGAACTTGCTTGTATTTAACGAATGTGCAACCAGACTTGGTGAAGCTTTTGGACGAGATTGCTTACACTGAGATTCAAAGCCAAGCCAATCAGGCATTACTCGTCTGTTATACCCAAGCTTATTGATAGGAGGAGACCATGAGCTACCAGATTCTCTTAATTGAAGATGACCCGATGATTCAAATGATAAATAAGACCTATATCGAACAAGTGCCAGGCTTTGAAGTCGCTGGGATGACTGATTCGAACGCCGAGGCAATTACTTTGTTAGATGAGATGACTTTTGATTTGATTCTCATTGATTTAAATTTAAAAGGCGAATCTGCCCTCGACTTTATGAAAGCCTTACGGCAACGTGATTACCCAGCTGAAATCATTATGCTGACCGCCCAGAACGATCAACGCAGTATCCAAATCGGCTACCAATACGGGGCGATTGACTATATTCTCAAACCTTTCACAGCCGAACGCCTTCAAGAAAGCTTATATGCCTTCAAAGCACGCCAGGACGTTCTCCAAAGCACCCAACTTGACCAAGCAGACGTCGACCGCCTCTACGGCTTCCAGAAAGAAGCAAACGGAGGCAATCCAAAGGCCTTAGATGCTGATTCTTTAGAAAAAGGTATCACCGCCCCGTCCTTGAAGAAAATCATGGCTGCGATTACTACTTTCAATGGGACCTTTACCATTGAAGGCTTAACCGAAGAAGTGGACTTCTCACACGTTACAGTCCGCAAATATATTCATTTCCTGGCTGAGCGTGGTTATCTTGAAACTGATCAAGAATATGGCGGCATTGGGCGACCAATTACCTACTACAGCCTTACAGACAAAGGGGCCAACTAGCATGTTGAATGATACCAATGCCCGTTATGTTCTAGAGACGATTATGGCTATGTACCCGGACCGACACACTGCCCTGTTGCATAGCAATCCTTTTGAATTACTCATTGCAGTCATCTTAAGTGCGCAGACTACAGACGAAGGCGTTAACCGGGTTACACCTGACCTTTTTGCTGCCTACCCTACCGCTGAGGCAATGGCTGCAGCTGAAGTAGCCGATTTAATTCCCTATATCCAACAAATCGGTCTCTACCGCAATAAGGCGAAATATATCCAAGCATGCGCCGCTCAGCTTGTGGAAGAGCACGGCGGACAAGTTCCGGCTGAGCGTAAGGCTTTAGAAGCCCTCCCCGGCGTCGGTCGCAAAACTGCCAGCGTCGTCCTCAGCAATGCCTTTAATATCCCAGCTTTTGCCGTCGACACCCACATTCACCGCATTGCCAAACACCACCACTTAGTAGAAGCCAATGCCAGCGTACGTCAAGTTGAAGACCGGGTTTGTGCACTTATCCCAGCCGAAAACTGGCTTCATTGCCACCAAGCCATGATTCAGTTTGGCCGCCAAATCTGTACCGCGCGCAAACCCCATTGCCAAGACTATCCTGAACTGTACGCCTACCCCGATTTGAGCGACCCCGGCATACCTTACGCCTAAAATCCAGCCATTAGCTGTGCTTATTTGCATAGAATGGCTGGATTTATTTGTTGCTGAGCTAAGTGGAATTGACTCCAAACAACCCTCTCATTTACAACCGCGCCAAGGGCCGACAACACTCATATAACTCCCATCGTATGCACTTTTCAGTTGCCAGGGACTCAGGTGCAACCTCTTGATTTAAATCTAAACTCTCCCCAAAAGTATCCACCTCATAGAGTAAATTATTTATTTCATGTCTTGTATAAAAGAGAGGGAATTTACGTTGAAAGATAAGATATTCCCCCTGCCCAGACAAGGCCACCAATTGATTTGCCGACGGTAGCGACCCATCCACCGAGTTATCGCCCATGCCGGCCGCACCTACACAAAGCCCCCGCGCAGTACTGTTCACTGCACGAGGGCTTCTCTGTTATGTTTAATATTCAGACCTTAAGCAACTTGCTCCTGGTTTTCAACTCGATTCGGTTCACTCGGTTTCGTCTCATCTTTGGCTCCTAAGAGACGTAGTCCGTTGAGAATAACTAGAATGGTTGAACCTTCATGGAAGACAACCCCCATTGGCAAGTCAAGCCAACCAAAGAGATTCAAGATGACGAGAATAACTATCACCGCAATGGAGAAGGCCACATTCTGCTTGATAATTTTATTTAATTTCTCACTGAGTTCAAAGCTGTAATAGAGTTTAGCCAGGTCATTCTGGACGACGACAACGTCGGCGGACTCCATAGCAACGGACGAACCAGAGCCCATCGCAATCCCAATATCAGCATTCGCTAAGGCTGGCGCATCATTAATGCCATCCCCAATCATACCGACTACTTTGTCGTGTTCTTGCTCTTCCTGCACCAGGCGAATCTTATCTTCCGGCAAGCAAGACGCTTGGTAATGCACAATATTAACTTCCTTAGCAACGGCACGCGCTACTTGTTCATTATCTCCAGTAATGAGTTGCACGTCAACACCCTCTTCTTGGAAAGCGGCCACAGCTTCCTTAGCTTCCAGACGAACCTGGTCCGCTAAGACAAAGTAACCAATAATCTGATTATTCCGTCCAGCAAAGATAACCGTGTGACTTTGCTTCGTTTGCGCCCGATAATTATTCGGATCTTCATAACTATCGAACGATGACGGCTTCCCAACAAGAATGTCACCCTTTTGGATACCGACACCGGCGACCTCTTCAATAGACTCAGATGTATCGACCGTATCCAGTGGTAAATCAGCAAAAGACATGGTAATCGCTTCAGCAATCGGATGGGTTGAAGACTGTTCCATGTAAACCACTTCTTTGAGGTCTGCTTCATTTATTTCGTGATCAATAACTTGAAATTCACCGAAAGTTAGTGTTCCTGTCTTGTCAGAAAAAAGCGTGTCCATCGTACTCAAGGCTTCCATAGCGGCACCACCCTTGAAGAGAATCCCATTCTTAGCACCATTACTAATGGCTGACAAAGTAGCGGGAGTAGCTGAAGCAACCAAAGCACACGGACTCGCCACAGTCAGTAGCACCATCCCGCGGTAGAAAGCATCTTGGAAACTCATATTCATAATTAGCATCAAAGCAACAATGAAAAGCGGCACCGCAATTAAAACACCGACCACATACCTACTTTCCAAGCGGTCAATAAAGCGCGAAATCTTCGATGGACGTCCTTGCGCTTCTTCCACCATTCGAATAATATTGGAGAAGATTGTCTCGCTACTAGGCTTCGTAACCGTCAAATGGAAGACATTTCCTTCGTTTATCGTCCCGGCAAAAACTTCCTCACCCGATGTCTTCTCAACAGGCACCGATTCACCCGTTAACGCCGCTTCATTAATCGTCGTCAACCGGTCGGACTTCCCATCAATCGGAACTTGGGCACCTTTGGAGACGACTACAATATCCCCCACTTGCAAAGCATCCGTTGGCACTTCTTCAACATCCCCACTTGGCAATAAACGTTGCGCCGTTTGGGGCACTTGGCCCATCAACTCTTCAATCGCATTAGTCGAGCGATTCATTGCGAAATCTTCCAGTACCTCAGCCCCAGCAAAAATTAAGAGCAAGAGCGCACCTTCCGATTCATAATTAATGACACACGCCCCCAAGGCTGCCAATACCATCAATAAGTCCACATTGGGTGAACGGTCTTTAATCGTCTCAAGTACTGCATGCTTCGTTGCATAAAATCCTAGGAAAAAGATCGATATATAAAAACTTACCCGGCTTCCCATCGGGTCTGAAATAACAAACCCAAGAATTAGGAAAATTGCGCCGATGAGTAAGAACCGCCCTTCGCGATTTTTGAACAAGAAGTTCATCATGCTTTCTCATCTCCTCTTATAAATGAATAGAACCTCATTTGAATCCTTATACATCTATCTTAGCGCGAATTCAGTCGCAAGTCAAGTTATTTATAACAATTCTAAAATAGTAACTATTACAAAAATTCCACAATAACTCCTATCTTGCGCTATACATGAATTAATATTCATGTAATATCTATACTTACTATATCGTGATATTGTTCACAAGTCAATCAATATGCTTCACCTTCATCCGATTCAGTAGGCTCCACATTCAAGCAGCACTGCTTCAATACGTGAATATACACATAACAATATTCGCTCAACCTAAACACAAATAGCCCCCAGAAATTTCTTCTGGAGACTACAAGCGTTTGTTGGAATATAACAATGATTATCAGGACTGTAAATCTCTACGACATAGGATAAGTAAGATATTTTTTTAGCTAGTTAACAAAAACTCAAGTGAAACAGGTTATTATTTGGTCACTTCACGCAGTACATTAATCATTTCAATGGCATTCGTTGCGTAAGTAAAGCCATTATTCCCAGCCTTGGTTCCTGCCCGCTCAATGGCCTGTTCAATATTCTCAACAGTTAGAATGCCCAGAATTACAGGAATGCCAGCATCCAAGGCCACCCGGCTAATACCGCTTGTTGCTTGATTGACGACAACATCATAATGGCTGGTTGCCCCACGAATTACCGCACCAAGTGTAATCACCGCATCATACTGACCGGATTCAACCATTTTTTGGGTGAGGATGGGCAGCTCATAAGCCCCAGGTACCCAGACAACGTCGATGTGGTCGCTAGGCACACCTGAGCGGGTTAGGCCATCCTCAGCCCCTTTTAATAAGCTTCGAGTCAAGAAATCATTGAACCGAGCAATCGCAATGCCAATTCTAACGCCTTCTAGTGCAACTAAGTTTCCTTCAATAATATTCATGTTCTTCCTCCTAATGTTGTTTAACGTGTAATAAATGCCCCATGCGAATTTGCTTGGTGACTAAGTAATTGTGATCATGGTCATTGGCTTCCATCTCCAGTGGAACGCGCTCGGTAACATCTATCTGGTGTTGTTCTAACTGTTCAATTTTATCAGGATTATTGGTCATCAGCTTCAGGCGTTCAACCCCTAAGTCCTTCAGCATTTGTGCAGCGCTATCGTATTCACGCATATCACCCGGGAAGCCGAGCACTAAGTTTGCTTCTAAAGTGTCTAAGCCTTCATCTTGCAGTGCATAGGCCTTCAACTTATTAACTAAGCCTATACCGCGACCTTCTTGGCGCATATATAAGAGCACGCCACGGCCTTCTTCGGCAATTTGCTGCATGGCCTGGGCGAACTGTTCCCCGCAATCACAGCGTAAGGAGCCGAATACATCACCAGTCAAGCATTCAGAATGTACCCGGGCTAAGACTGGCGCTTCACCACTAATATCCCCTTTCACTAAGGCAACGTGATGTTCACCGTTAATACGATTAACATAGGAATGGGCAACAAACTGACCATATTTCGTCGGCATTTGGACACTGGAGACACACTCCATAATTTGCTCATGTTGCCAGCGGTAAGCTTGCAGATCCTTAATCGTAATCACTGGCATATCCCACAACTGCGCCTGCGCCAAAAGCTCCGTCTCACGCATCATCGTGCCATCCTCGCGCATAACCTCCACACATAAGCCACTCTCTTGCAAGCCGGCCAAGCGCATCAAATCAACCGTCGCTTCAGTGTGACCATTGCGCGCTAGGACCCCATTATCTTTGGCAATAAGTGGGAAGACATGACCCGGACGGCGGAAATCTTCTGGCATGCTATCTGGTTCGAGCACCTGGCGCATGGTATAACCGCGCTCCTCGGCTGAAATCCCCGACGTCGTATCCACATGATCAATCGATACGGTAAAGGCCGTTTCATGATTGTCCGTATTATTCGCCACCATCGGATGGAAATTCAAGCGCTCCGCAATCGCTCGACTCATCGGTTGGCAAATTAAGCCTTTGGCCTCAGTGGCCATGAAGTTAACATTATCGGTGGTAGCAAATTCCGCGGCACAAATTAAATCCCCTTCATTCTCCCGATCCTTATCATCCAAGACCATTATGATTCTGCCTGCTTTTAAGGCCTCTAAAGCCTCTTCAATCGTTGTATATGCCATTATATTTCCTCCCTCTCAAGCAATCGCTCAACGTACTTTCCAATTAAATCATTCTCCAAATTCACCACACGCCCCACCTCATATTCCCCAAAAAGGGTCTGCGACGCCGTATGTGGAATAATTGAGACACTGAATTCACCCGCTCCATCATCCAGTCCAGCAATAGTTAAACTCGTCCCATCAATCGAAATGGAACCTTTCATAACGATATAACGCAGAATCTCTGGCGACGTGCTGAAATGATACCAATTCGCAATCCCGTCCGCTTCAATCCGCTCTAGGATACCCGTTCCATCAATATGGCCACTGACGATATGTCCACCGAAGCGGTCACTGGCCTGCATAGCCCGCTCTACATTCACTGAACTGCCAACGTCCAACACTTGGAAAGCCGTCCGGTCCAACGTCTCCTGCATCACATCCACTGCGAAATATCTCTCATCAAAAGCTACGACCGTCAAGCAAATACCATTCACGGCAATGCTATCACCTAGGGCCACATCACCCATCACTTCCGGAGCTTGAATCACTAAACGCACTCCCCGCTCCACAGGCTCAATCGAACGCACCTGCCCTTTAGCCTCTACGATTCCTGTAAACATCCTGTCACTTCACTTTCTATCCATATATCTTCACCCAGGCGCTCTATCTGCCTAATTCGAAGGCCCAAAGCTTCATCCATGCGCCCGAAGCCTAAGCCCGAAATGGCAGAAGGAGCGTCCTGACCACCCACTAATTTCGGTGCAATATACGTATGCACTTCTTGCACCAAGCCTGCTTTAAGGGCACTCCAGTTAAGCTGGGCGCCTCCTTCTAAATAAACCGAGATAATGCCTTGTTTGGCCAGTTCTTTCATGAGGCTTCTCAAGTCTACCTGCCCTGCATCATCCGCCGGTAAAGTAAGTATTTGACAGCCATAGGCTTCATAGGTAGCCTGCTGGGCTTGGTTGGTGACTGTTGTCGCAATAATTAGCGGAAGCTCCTTGGCACTTTGAACCAAACGACTTTCCAGCGGCGTCCTTAAATGACTATCACAAACGACCCGAATGGGATGACACGGCTCACTCAGCTCTTCTAAGCGCACATTGAGTAGCGGATCATCCGCTATAACCGTTCCCACACCGACCATAATCGCCTGAAAGGCATGACGGCTACGATGTACATGCTGGCGTGCAACTGGACCCGTAACCCACTGTGAATGGCCCGTATGAGCCGCTATCTTACCATCGAGGGTCATCGCGTACTTCATCACAACAAAAGGTAAACCAGTCTCATTGAAATGGAAGAAGGTTCGATTCAGCTGCCGACTCTCCTTAGCAAACACGCCTGTATCAACCGTCAAGCCCGCTTCTTTAAGTTGCTGGATCCCTTTGCCGGCCACAAGGACATTGGAATCCAAAGCGCCAACCACAACCCGCGCTATACCTGCTTCAATAATTGCCTGGGTACAAGGTGGCGTACGTCCCTGGTGGCAACATGGCTCTAACGTGACATACATTGTCGCGCCTGCAAGTTGCTCCCGATGCCCCTTGGCTACAGTATCAGCCAAAGCTTGACGTTCGGCGTGGCCTTCCCCTAACCGAGGATGATAGCCCACTCCAATCACTTCGCCTGCTGCGACAATTACCGCACCTACCATCGGATTCGGATTTGTCCAGCCCAGACCTCGCTCAGCCAATTTCAAAGCATAGGCCATATATTGTTCATCTTGATTTCGTTCCAAAAGAAAACCCCCGATCACTATTCTCATAGATAATCAGGGGTTGATTCGCTAAAAAACAAAAAAACTCTGAAATAGTTATACTATTCCAGAGCGATTGCTAGCTAAATATGCTAATCTTCTTTCATCCAGACTGTACTGTCGGCTTCGGAATTACACCGAATCATGCCTTGCGGCTCGTGGGCTTTACCACCGGTGGGGAATTACACCCCGCCCTGAAGATCTATTGAATTTGTACATCTATCATACGACGGATGTAAGCGCCTGTCAAGCCTATTGTGCACTATTTAGCAAATAAACCTGTAGAGAAGTCAAACATTTGTGACACAAGCTCTGAAAAATAGTTTGTGGAAAAGCAGTTAAACAATCAGAATATTTCTGGAAAGTTTTGTCAAGGCCTTTAGAGCGAAGCGTGCCTTGACGAAACTTGGAAGAAATATATAATGGCTAACCTGCTTTTTCAAAAAATTCAGCGACAACTTCATTTGGATTCTTGAAATTTAAAATCTTCCGGTAGGTATTATTGTAGCTTGTATTGTACCTTCTTAAAGCTTTTTCTAGCTCCTCTTCACTGGAAAAACGTCTTCTTGAATAGAATCTTGTTTCGTCTTCTCGGTGACTCCTCTCTACCAACCCGTTCTGCCAAGGACAATAAGGAGCAGTCGTTTGATAGTCGATATCCAAGAAATTTAAGATCTTTTGGAACCTTGATTTCTTATCGGTTTCCTGAGGGTCGTTGGTAAATTCTTTCCCGTTGTCAGTTTGTATCTTGTCAATCTTAAAGCCCATTTCCTCTTCCAAAGTGAGAACGAATTCAGAGGTTGTATAGGTGCTATTTTCATTCATCAGACTCAGCACCCTCTTGCGTGAATAAGCGTCTATGGCCGTGATTTGGTAATATCTTTTATGGTGACTCACAAAGCCGATAGAGTTCACAGGAACGTATTTAACATCAATTTGAACCAGTTGACCAGGATGAGTGTATTTAGACTTTTCTTTCTGCTTCTTGCGTTTTTTCTTGGCTTTTGAAGGCTTGCCTAGACCCATCTTTCTGATTTGTCGGCACATGGAATCATAAGACCTGGTGTAGCCCTCATCTTTGCATTTGCGGTAGACGTGAGCTAACCCACGGTGTCTATGATGCCTATGCATATGTTTAATCAGATCTAATTCATCCTGTGTATGTTGGTTAGGATGTGATTTAGGACGAGTAGACTTCTTTCGCAAAGATTCAATTGATCCATCATACCTTTGTCGCCATCTCTGAACATATTGCCTGGATTTATGATATCTCCTTGCGGCTGCGGCATTATTATTCACTTTAATGGCATACTTAATAATTCGTTCGCGATGTTTCATACCTTCTGTTATAATAGACATATAAGAGATCCTTTCTATGTTTATAATTGTTCACAAATCTATTATAACAGAGGGGTCTCTTTTTTATTTGTTTTATGTCACATATGTATTATCTCATAACAATTGTGCACTATTTAGCAAATAAACCTTAGAGCAGACCAGATATCCGCTTACTAACTGAGTGACCCCGTCTATAATCTAAACTCCCTCCAATTATACACCTCAATGAATATAATGATGACTGAACGTTGATAGGTCTGCATTTTTAAGAGAGTTTCTTTTCAACCTACCTTGTATAAAGACGCAAGGTAGCTCAGTGTTATAAAATTTTTTGAAATGCAAATTTCAGCTTAGATTCACAAACAAATAATTTACAGAATCTTTCGCATTGTGGGAGTAAATTATTTATGTTTCTTGTGTTGTATAGAATAGGGGGGGAATTTACGCTATAACATAGATGTCACATTGATTAAGCCGGATTTGCTTTCCTTTGCTCTAATCTGCCAAACACAAAAAACCGACAACTCTTTCAAGCCGTCGGCACCCCTTATTAAGCCGTTGTATCGAGCGCTTGATCTCCAAGCAATTCTTGCATATTCTCCGCGCCATATTCTTTCTTGAATAAGCGTTGGGCAACGATTGGTGACAAGATGGACGTAATAATACATGCCATCATGACAATTGCAGTGGCCCGAGCCACTTCAGCAGAATTAAATAAATGCGGGAGGGCTGCTCCAACAATCGCTGGGTTAGCCACAGACATTCCAGCTACATTCCAAATAGCCGCGCCATCTACCCCACCATTATTCTTCGTCACGAATTTATCAAATGGAATCAATGGCAACATCAACACTAAGAAGATTGCTGTCATAATGAAACCTGGCACACCTGAAGCAATGGCATCTTGAATACTCATGCCAGCCCCTAAGTTCCAACCGAGGAAAGGCAAGAGTTTACCAACCATTGGCGCAAAGAATTCTCTAAAGCTAGTGTCAATATTCCCTAACAACATCCCAGCAATTAGTGGAATAAAGATAGAAATAATCGGATTCCAATCAATCGCACCTGCTCCACCATCTGACGTTAATAAACTAATACAAATAAGCGGTGTAAAGGACATACCAAGAATACCAAAGACCCCGTAGGCTGCCCCGAATTGTTGATCACCGTAGCTAGTATGAATCGCCAAAGCTACTGCTGGATTCAAGGAATACGTCACACACGCAAAGGATAAGAGGCTAATTCCCATCGTTCCTTCGACACCGAACAAGAAATAAAAAACCACAACAAACACCGTTGATAAGACCAATTTAAAGATAATCATCGGCAAGTGACGTTTCAATAACGGGCCAATGGTGCGCAAATCTAAGGTTGTCCCTGCAGCAAACACCAATAAACCAATAACTATCGAGGTTCCTTGAGCGAATGTTTGCGCCGTTGTTCCTCCAATGTTATACATATTCGGGAAGATTGACACAAGAATCATACTCAAGACCATTGGGACTAAAAATGTACCCGCAGGTATTCTGTTAATCGCTTTTAGCAAATAAGCTGCTCCTCTCTATTATTTATAATGCTTCTTTTATTTTATCGAAAAGTTCATATAAGTCAAACCCTTATTAATGTATGAATGCCCTATCATTAGGCCAAAATTTCATGTTATTTCTAATAAAGCACTCAGATCAAACTTTCCATTTGCTAAGTCTACAGTCATGAGGTAAGATGATGCAAGCACAATATAAAAAGGAGATACATATGAAACTTATATCTTGGAACATCGATTCACTCAATGCCGCCTTAACTAGCGACTCCAACCGAGCGCAACTATCCCGTGCGGTCTTAGACACCCTCCAACAAGAAAATCCGGACGTCTTAGCCATTCAAGAAACCAAGCTTCCCGCTAAAGGCCCGAGCCAGAAACATCTTGACAGCCTAACTGAGCGCTTCCCAGGCTACACAATCGTCTGGAACAGCTCCCAAGAACCTGCCCGCAAAAGTTACGCCGGAACCATGTTCCTCTATAAGGAAGATTTAACACCGGAAGTAACTATGCCACAGATTGGTGCCCCTGATACAATGGACCACGAAGGTCGCATCATTACTCTCGAATTTGACGACTTCTACCTCACCCAAGTCTACACTCCCAACGCCGGCTCTCAGCTTAAGCGCCTATCCCTACGCCAAGAATGGGATCATCTCTATGCAGACTATTTAGCTGGGTTGGATAGTAATAAGCCAGTGTTAGCTACCGGAGACTTTAACGTAGCCCACAAAGAAATCGACCTAGCCAATCCAAAGACCAACCGCAATTCCGCCGGCTTTACTGACGAAGAGCGCGCAGGCTTCACTGCCTTGCTCGAACGCGGCTTCACCGACACCTTCCGCCACGTCCACGGTGACGTCGAAGGCGTCTACTCTTGGTGGAACCAACGGGCCAAAACCAGCAAAATCAACAACTCAGGCTGGAGAATCGACTACTGGCTCACCAGCAACCGTGTCACAGACTGGGTCCAACGCTCAGAAATGATCGACTCCGGTACCCGTCAAGACCACACACCCATCCTACTGGAAATTACGCAGCCTTAACCCGAGTAAGTCAACTTACTTCTGGGCAAGGTGAAATGTGTCTAATGGTGTGGTTTAAGAGATGTCCCCTTAATTCAAATGACGACAGAGCTTCCGAAATGCTAGTGACTTTTTGCTCGACAACTTTAGAAATCTATTACCCCCTTAATATAATTAGCCAGTATTACTTGTACTGAAATAAGCTGCCCATAAGCATCCTTCTTGGATACTTGTGGGCGGCTTTTAAGTACATAAATAAAAAGCTAGAGACACAATAGGCGTGCTCTAGCTTTCTTCCAAAGGATTAGTCTGTTTCTTCTTCGCGCTTACGCTTACCTAAAAGAAGTTCCCTTGCTAACAGTTCAGTTAAGCCTGCTGCAAAAATTGCGGAATCAGCTTCACCAGTTTCAGGTAGGGTACCAATCCCTAATTGAACGGTTTGGATACGTTCTGAGTCAATGGTAGTTTGCGATTCTTTCACTGAAGCTTGTGTTGGATCAGCTTCATTTGGTGATTGGTCGCTGACTTGATTTGGCGTGCTACTTCCTTGCGTAGGTGATTGAGCTCCTTCAACACGGTCTGGATTTGTTGAATCCACAGGTGTTGCGCTATCTGGTGACTGCTTTGGCTCTTCATTGCTTCCCGGCGTTGGCGCCGTTGCATTAGAAGGGTTGTCTGGCTGATTAGGATTTACTGGTTGGTCAGGTGTTTGACCATCTGGTCTGCCAGGGGTCTGACCTCCAGGTGTTCCAGGATCCGTTGGATTATTTGGATTAATTGGTGTGCCGCCATCTGGTGACTGACCACCTGTTTGGTTACCTGGCTAATCCGAATTGGTCGGTGTTTGACAAGCGTATTCAATAAACTTCGGTAGTGCCGTTTGGGTAATCACTTCGCCAGTTGTCGACTCATTTGGTTGTCCGACATTCGTAATCGTTTCTTCACTGATTTGTGGTTGGCCTGGATTAACAACAACCACCTCACCTGGTTTAAGTATGACATTATCCTACAGTCAACTAGAAAAGAAGCCAAAAAATAACGATTCTAAAATAAATACGGTTGATGGAAATTTCTCGACCGTTTTTAAGTGCAAAAAACGCAGATGTTCTTTAATATTAAAGTTGACCCAATAATAAAGGAGAACATCTACGTATGAATCATTTTATCGAAAAAACCTTCCAATTAAAAGACAAAAACATTGAAATCGATATGGATTATTGTGAAGAGATAGAATTCAAAGGGCGAACATCGCTCTTTTATCGAGGAACATTGGCATATAAACCAGAGGCTTGTCCTCATTGTGGCATTGCCAATAATGATTATGTCATTGTCAGTAATGGAAAACGCTCCTCTCGTCTGACATTAACAGCCAAATCAGGCTTACCTGCTTACTTAATCCTAGCTAAGCAACGCTTTTTATGCAAAGCCTGTGGGCGGTCATTTACAGCGAAGACATCCATCGTTAATCCTGACTGCTATATTACGAATCAAGTCAAACAACAGATTATGGACCGCGCCACAAGAGTCACTTGTGAAACAG
The DNA here is from genome assembly GCF_003546865.1 of Suicoccus acidiformans. Lineage (GTDB taxonomy): Bacteria > Bacillota > Bacilli > Lactobacillales > Aerococcaceae > Suicoccus > Suicoccus acidiformans. Next base: position 242,100 of record NZ_CP023434.1, on the reverse strand, counting down.
ATATCGCCAAAGATACTTTTGTATCACCAAATACAGTCCGACGGGTGATTCATGAAACCGCTCGAGCTATTCGAATACGGTCCACTGAACAGTTGCCTAAGCATCTATCCTTTGATGAATTTAAAAGCGTTAAGTCGGTTAAAGCAGCGATGAGCTTCATCTGTTGTGATACACTGTCACATAAAATCGTAGATGTGGTCGAAGACAGAAAAACACACTCACTCAGTGCTTATTTCTCAAGGTTTAGTCGCCAAGCACGTTACCAAGTTCAAACCATTACGATAGATATGTACGAACCATACATGCACCTGGCAAAGCGATGGTTTCCAAATGCAAAGATTATTCTTGATCCGTTCCATTTAATTCAAGCCTTAAATCGCGAATTAGATCGGACACGAATTCGTTACATGAACGAGGTTCGTTATAAAGATTCAAGACTCTATAATAAACTTAAGCGTTATTGGAAATTAATACTCAAACCAAAAAGCGACTTAATGTCTACTGAATACCATCGCTTCCCACTGTTTGATTGGTTAACCAATACTCGTAGCATTGTGGACTATCTCATTCAGCACGACGACGTCTTGAAGGATACCTATCAAATGGTGCATCAATTGGGCGATGCCTTAAGGGATAGGAACTGGCAACGATATCAAGAGATTTTGGCACAAAGCCGGTCCATGACACTTTCAAAAGGCTTAAGGCGTGTATTAAGGACGTTCAGAAAGTATGTTGTTGTTTTAGAAACTTTCGTTATAATTATAGTACAACTATTGTGTTTCGAAGCCAACAACTTTTGCGTGATTTTTATTTTAGTTGCGTTTTCGCAACTTGTATAGTAATATACTTTTTAAGGAAGGAGGTAATGTAGGTTGATAAATATTGGGGGTAATATCAAAGCCTTGAGAAATATGAAAGGCTTAACTTTAGAAGAAATGGCCAATGAGCTAAACAGTAAATATCCAGGGGAAATAAACTTTAATAAAGGGAAAATTTCTAAATGGGAGAATGGTAAAGATAGGCCACTTCTATCCTCTGCTGCTATTCTTGCTGACTATTTTGAAATATCTATCGATGATTTAATTTCAAAAGACGTTAATCTGACAACTGATGAAACTCACATCGATAACATTTTTTATACTGATACTATAAGAAATATCATTGACGTTTCTATGAAACTTTCAGATTTCAGGCAAGAAAACGTTTATTCATATGCTGAATATCAATTAGAAGAGCAAAACAATACAGAAAGCATTCAAGAGCAATCCATCATATACGGCCGTTCCACCGCAGCAGGAACTGCACGTTTTGTGGATGATGCTGACGCGTATGAGGTTCGCCCAGATTCCATCGTTCCGAAAGGAGCAGATGAACTAGTTGAAGTTGTAGGAGATTCGATGGAACCTCTTATCCATAACGGGGATAAAGTTTATATTAGGCATCAGCCAACAGTGGAACAAGGGGAGGTTGCTATTGTACGTATCGAGAATGAAGGAGTTACTTGCAAGCGAGTATATATTGACGAAGATACAATTACTTTGAAATCAGAAAATAAGAAGTACGATGATATGAAGTTTAGCCCTAGTCAGATATCTGTACTAGGAAAGGTCTTACTATAAGGAGAGAATCCAATGAAAAAACTATTGATTACCATAGCTACACTTACGTTTATAACGAATGTTCCCGTAAATGCTGAAAGTAATCATGCATCCAGTGATATATCTATGCATGAGAAATTAGAGAAGGATCCAATTGAATTTGGTGATCAGAATTTCGAAGTTAAAGTTATAGATGTGTATCTTGAGGAGAATCCTGAATACTATGAAGGCAAAGCTGTAGTATTTGAGTATGAGTTTACTAATTTAATGGCGGAAACACAGAGCCCTGCTACAACTTGGGATGCTTATACGGATGTGACTCAAGATAACGACCCTAACGTAGTTAATTACTTGGATTGGAAACCTAATGTAAATTACCCGCCAGAAGATTCTCCAGAAGTAAAAACCGGAGGAACGACCAAATGGGCAGAGGCATATAAGCTAGATGATGAAAAAACACCTATAACGCTTAAAGCCTTCAATTTTATGGGCGGTGATGAGTGGGGCGAATGGGAATTTGAACTAGATGACCTCGAACTAAGAGATGGAGATGAAGAAGCGAGTGAAGAGACCGCTTCAAGCAATAACGGAAATAATTCGACGACTACAACTGCTAGTAGTCGTCCTTCGTCACGCACAAAAGTAAATAACAACAAAGTGAAAGAAAGAAATGGAGAGTATTATGTAATTAGTCCAACTGACGGGATAGAAATTCCTGTATATCGTAATCCAGACGGAAGCTATTTCTTTGCACCAGAACATGATCCAGCTTACTTTGCAGAACGTGAAGAAGCAATGCGTAAAGCACAAGAAATTGATGATAAATCATATCAAGCATATTATGAGGATGAATACGGCAATCTTTACGAGAACCCTATTTATCAATACAGAGAAGGACCATCTGATTATTACGAGGAACCATATGATTCGTATTATGATGACTACTCCGATGACTGGGACGATTAATGTTTAATCAAAAATAACCTTTCATGCTGGCGGGCAAAGAAAGGTGAAAAATAATGATTGAAAAATACATTACAAAAAAAGGAAAAGAAAGATTTAAAGTAGATTTATATTTAGGCATTGATGATAAAACAGGCGAAATTGTCAGATTAAGAAAAGGTGGATTTAATACTAAAAAAGAAGCAGAAGTATATGCTTCACGAAAGAAGTATGAATACGATCAAGAGATAGCTGACATTGATAAGAAAAGATTTAAAGAAGTATACGACTTATGGTTTACGCAGTACGAATTAAATGTTAAGCCAAACACATATATTCAACAGCTGCAAATAGCCAATAAGCATATACTTCCAGAGTTTGAGAATTATTATATAGATAAAATAGACGTAATGCAATGCCAAGAGATTGTAAATAAATGGTATTCAAACTACACAAAATCAGCAAATCTAGTTAGTATAACGTCACGGATTTTTAAATTAGGTATAGCGTTAGGGCACTGCAAAGCAAACCCTATGGAGAAAGTATCGCGGCCAAAAAACACTCATAAAGTAGAGTATGACAGTCCGTTTTATGAAAAGGATGAATTAAATTTATTCTTAAAACATACACAAGAGAATGAATCATTACAAGATTATGTGATGTTTAGAGTATTTGCGTTTACTGGTTTAAGAAAAGCAGAATTAATTGGTCTAACGTGGGATAGTATTGATTTAAAACATAAAAAGCTGAAAGTAGATAAAGTTTACGTTCCCACTAAAGATGGCCATGTTTATCAAGAGCCGAAAAACAATTCTAGTCGCCGTATTATATCAGTTGATCAAGAGACGATTAACTTATTAAAACGATGGAAAGTTGAACAACGTGAAAAGCTGTTTGCATTTGGGCTTAAAGTAGATGATTCATCACCCGTATTCACAAGAAGTAGTTCTATTTTACCTATATCAGATAAGTACCCTAATGATGTTTTAAATCGTATTATTAAAGAGGGTGAACTTAATGATATAACCATTCACGGCTTTAGGCACACTCATTGCTCCTTATTATTTGATGCAGGTATAGAAATGAGTGAAGTAAAAGATCGTTTAGGCCATTCAAGTATCACTACAACGATGAATATATACAACCACGTAACAAAGCGTAAAAGGGATGAATCTGCTGATATATTTGCCAGCTTTATGAGTAGTCTATGACAAAATCTATGACAAAATAATTCAGGACAAAAAAATAGGTTCTAAAATAAATACGGTTGATGGAAATTTCTCGACCGTTTTTAAGTGCAAAAAACGCAGATGTTCTTTAATATTAAAGTTGACCCAATAATAAAGGAGAACATCTACGTATGAATCATTTTATCGAAAAAACCTTCCAATTAAAAGACAAAAACATTGAAATCGATATGGATTATTGTGAAGAGATAGAATTCAAAGGGCGAACATCGCTCTTTTATCGAGGAACATTGGCATATAAACCGGAGGCTTGTCCTCATTGTGGCATTGCCAATAATGATTATGTCATTGTCAGTAATGGAAAACGCTCCTCTCGTCTGACATTAACAGCCAAATCAGGCTTACCTGCTTACTTAATCCTAGCTAAGCAACGCTTTTTATGCAAAGCCTGTGGGCGGTCATTTACAGCGAAGACATCCATCGTTAATCCTGACTGCTATATTACGAATCAAGTCAAACAACAGATTATGGACCGCGCCACAAGAGTCACTTGTGAAACAGATATCGCCAAAGATACTTTTGTATCACCAAATACAGTCCGACGGGTGATTCATGAAACCGCTCGAGCTATTCGAATACGGTCCACTGAACAGTTGCCTAAGCATCTATCCTTTGATGAATTTAAAAGCGTTAAGTCGGTTAAAGCAGCGATGAGCTTCATCTGTTGTGATACACTGTCACATAAAATCGTAGATGTGGTCGAAGACAGAAAAACACACTCACTCAGTGCTTATTTCTCAAGGTTTAGTCGCCAAGCACGTTACCAAGTTCAAACCATTACGATAGATATGTACGAACCATACATGCACCTGGCAAAGCGATGGTTTCCAAATGCAAAGATTATTCTTGATCCGTTCCATTTAATTCAAGCCTTAAATCGCGAATTAGATCGGACACGAATTCGTTACATGAACGAGGTTCGTTATAAAGATTCAAGACTCTATAATAAACTTAAGCGTTATTGGAAATTAATACTCAAACCAAAAAGCGACTTAATGTCTACTGAATACCATCGCTTCCCACTGTTTGATTGGTTAACCAATACTCGTAGCATTGTGGACTATCTCATTCAGCACGACGACGTCTTGAAGGATACCTATCAAATGGTGCATCAATTGGGCGATGCCTTAAGGGATAGGAACTGGCAACGATATCAAGAGATTTTGGCACAAAGCCGGTCCATGACACTTTCAAAAGGCTTAAGGCGTGTATTAAGGACGTTCAGAAAGTATGGGGAATATATCCACAACACACTCACACATGCAGGCCTTAGTAATGGTCCTATCGAAGGGATTAATAATAAGATTAAACTACTCAAACGCAATGGTTATGGTTACAGAAACTTCAGTCATTTTAGAGACAGAATATTACTCATGTGCCGACTTTATGAACCTAAGAACAAAGAAAAAGATCAAGCAACAAATTTAGTCGCTTGACCTTAAATTTACTCATCAACCCTATTTGACAAAGAGCCAAAAAATAACGCTCCTGGACTAGCCAAGAACGTTGATATAACAATACCGGTGGTCGGGGTCGAACCGACACGTCCTAATGGACACGGGATTTTGAGTCCCGCGCGTCTGCCAATTCCGCCACACCGGCAAGATGTTAGCGTATAAACAAAAAAATAAGGCGGTGATCGGATTTGAACCGACGAATGAGGGTTTTGCAGACCCGCGCCTTACCACTTGGCTACACCGCCATTATTTGCTGGGCAGCCAGCAAGCATTGTCAGGATGACCCTAACAAAATGAAAAACTGGGGTAGCTGGATTCGAACCAACGCATAACGGAGTCAAAGTCCGTTGCCTTACCGCTTGGCTATACCCCAATCACAATAGGATAATAATAACACAATCAAGATTCACCGTCAAGTGTTATTTGCTTTAATAAAATAGGCGGCTGATGGGAATCGAACCCACGAGTGTCGGCGCCACAAGCCGATGCGTTAACCACTTCGCCACAACCGCCATAATACTCATTAACAGGGACTGTAGGAATCGAACCCACACTAACGGTTTTGGAGACCGTTGTTCTACCGTTAAACTAAGTCCCTAATTCATTAGTATACAAACGATTCATTTGCCCTAATTATTAAAGCAATGGAGGGGGGCAGATTCGAACTGCCGAACCCGAAGGAGCGGATTTACAGTCCGCCGCGTTTAGCCACTTCGCTACCCCTCCGATGGCTTGGGACGGAATCGAACCGCCGACACCTTGAGCTTCAATCAAGTGCTCTACCAACTGAGCTACCAAGCCATACGGTCCGGACGGGATTTGAACCCGCGATCTCCTGCGTGACAGGCAGGCATGTTAACCCCTACACCACCGGACCATTTTTCGGTTATGGAGGATGACGGGATCGAACCGCCGACCCCCTGCTTGTAAGGCAGGTGCTCTCCCAGCTGAGCTAATCCTCCATAATTATTTAATTGTCAATGATCCGTACGGGATTCGAACCCGTGTTACCGCCGTGAAAGGGCGGTGTCTTAACCACTTGACCAACGGACCTATTTAATAAGTTAGTTGAGGTTATCCTTACATCGAAGAACAATCTCTTGGTCATAAGACCTTGGGTGTTAGTAAAACGGAGAGTAAGGGATTCGAACCCTTGAGACGGGTTTAAGCCGCCTACACGATTTCCAATCGTGCTCCTTCGGCCAGCTCGGACAACTCTCCAAGAAGCCAACTCCGCAAGTAGGGCTCGAACCTACGACATCATGATTAACAGTCATGCGCTCTACCAGCTGAGCTATTGCGGAATAACAACGTGTGCATGGCGACGACCTACTCTCACAGGGTCAAAGACCCCACTACCATCGGCGCTAAGAAGCTTAACGACTGTGTTCGGCATGGGAACAGGTGTGTCCTTCTTGCCAATATCACCACACATACATTGTCTTTGAGTCATCTCTTGATCACTCAAAACTGAATAACCTACATAAATTGTTGGATATAACCTACTAAGAACTGTAGTCCAGCTCGCTCAGGGTTCACCTTCACTCACTGGCTAATCGTGGTTAAGTCCTCGACCGATTAGTACGCGTCCGCTCAATACATCACTGCACTTACACTTCGCGCCTATCTACCTGATCGTCTCTCAGGGGTCTTACTTGTCATACAATGGGAAATCTCATCTTGAAGCTGGCTTCGCACTTAGATGCTTTCAGCGCTTATCCATCCCACACGTAGCTACCCAGCTATGCTCCTGGCGGAACAACTGGTACACCAGCGGTGTGTCCATCCCGGTCCTCTCGTACTAAGGACAGCTCTTCTCAAATTTCCTACGCCCGCGACGGATAGGGACCGAACTGTCTCACGACGTTCTGAACCCAGCTCGCGTACCGCTTTAATGGGCGAACAGCCCAACCCTTGGGACCGACTTCAGCCCCAGGATGCGATGAGCCGACATCGAGGTGCCAAACCTCCCCGTCGATGTGAACTCTTGGGGGAGATAAGCCTGTTATCCCCAGGGTAGCTTTTATCCGTTGAGCGATGGCCCTTCCATGCGGTACCACCGGATCACTAAGCCCGACTTTCGTCCCTGCTCGACTTGTAGGTCTCGCAGTCAAGCTCCCTTATGCCTTTGCGCTCTGCGAATGATTTCCAACCATTCTGAGGGAACCTTTGGGCGCCTCCGTTACGATTTAGGAGGCGACCGCCCCAGTCAAACTGCCCACCTGACACTGTCTCCCGTAGTCTGCCTACGCGGGTTAGAGGGTTCATCTGCCAAGGGTAGTATCCCACCAGCGCCTCCACCGAATCTGACGATCCGGTTTCCTAGGCTCCTACCTATCCTGTACATGGCAAACAAACACTCAATATCAAGCTACAGTAAAGCTCCATGGGGTCTTACCGTCCTGTCGCGGGTAACCTGCATCTTCACAGGTACTATAATTTCACCGAGTCTCTCGTTGAGACAGTGCCCAGATCGTTACGCCTTTCGTGCGGGTCGGAACTTACCCGACAAGGAATTTCGCTACCTTAGGACCGTTATAGTTACGGCCGCCGTTTACTGGGGCTTCAATTCGTACCTTCGCTTGCGCTAAGCACTCCTCTTAACCTTCCAGCACCGGGCAGGCGTCAGCCCCTATACGTCACCTTTCGGTTTGGCAGAGACCTATGTTTTTGGTAAACAGTCGCCTGGGCCTATTCACTGCGGCTGGCGTGAGCCAGCACCCCTTCTCCCAAAGTTACGGGGTCATTTTGCCGAGTTCCTTAACGAGAGTTCTCTCGATCACCTTAGTGTTCTCCACTTGACTACCTGTGTCGGTTTGCGGTACGGGTTAATATAAACTCGCTAGAAGCTTTTCTCGACAGTATGATTACTCACCTTCGCTACTTATTTTCACTCCCGGTCACAACTCGCGGTTAAAGACATAAGCATTTCACTCACATCTCCACTTGTTGCTTCGACAGGCATCCATCAGCCTGCGTGAGGTCACCTCCTGTGTCCCTCCATCACTCAAACGTTTATATTAAGTACAGGAATCTCTACCTGTTGTCCATCGCCTAGACCTGTCGGCTTCAGCTTAGGTCCCGACTAACCCTGGGCGGACGAGCCTTCCCCAGGAAACCTTAGTCAATCGGTGGACGGGATTCTCACCCGTCTTGCGCTACTCATACCGGCATTCTCACTTCTATACAGTCCACGGCTCCTCACGGTACCGCTTCTCCCCATATAGAACGCTCTCCTACCATCCTCTCGGATCCACAGCTTCGGTGTACTGTTTAGCCCCGGTACATTTTCGGCGCAGAGTCACTCGACTAGTGAGCTATTACGCACTCTTTCAATGGTGGCTGCTTCTAAGCCAACATCCTAGTTGTCTGTGCAACTCCACATCCTTTTCCACTTAACAGTAACTTGGGGACCTTAGCTGGTGGGCTGGGTTGTTTCCCTTTCGACTACGGATCTTATCACTCGCAGTCTGACTCCCAGAGATACGTCTGTGGCATTCGGAGTTTATCTGGATTCGGTAAACCTTAAGGCCCCCTAGTCCAAACAGTGGCTCTACCTCCACGACGCTTACTCTGAGGCTATACCTAAATATATTTCGGAGAGAACCAGCTATCTCCAGGTTCGATTGGAATTTCACCGCTACCCACACGTCATCCGAACACTTTTCAACGTATTTCGGTTCGGGCCTCCAGTGCGTCTTACCGCACCTTCACCCTGCACATGGGTAGGTCACCTGGTTTCGGGTCGACAATAACGAACTTTCGCCCTATTCAGACTCGCTTTCGCTTCGGCTTCAGCTCTTCACTTTAACCTTGCTCGTTATCGTCACTCGCCGGTCCATTCTACAAAAGGTACGCCATCACCCTTTAACGGGCTCTGACTACTTGTAGGCACACGGTTTCAGGTACTCTTTCACTCCCCTCCCGGGGTGCTTTTCACCTTTCCCTCACGGTACTGGTTCACTATCGGTCACTAGGGAGTATTTAGCCTTGCCAGATGGTCCTGGCGGATTCCGACGGAATTTCACGTGTTCCGCCGTACTCAGGATACTCTTAGGTATATTCAAGTTTTCGTTTACGGGGCTCTCACCCTCTCTAGCCAGGTTTCCCAACCTGTTCAACTAACTTCAATACGTCCACGTTAGAGTCCTACAACCCCGATGTGCATGCACATCGGTTTGGGCTCTTCCCGTTTCGCTCGCCGCTACTCAGGGAATCGATCTTTCTTTCTCTTCCTGCAGGTACTTAGATGTTTCAGTTCTCTGCGTCTACCTCGCTCTCGCGTGACAGCCATTAGCTGCCGGGTTCCCCCATTCGGATATCTCCGGATCAAAGCTTACTTACAGCTCCCCGAAGCATTTCGGTGTTCGTCCCGTCCTTCATCGGCTCCTAGTGCCAAGGCATTCACCGTGCGCCCTTACTTACTTAACCACAGTATTTTATTGCGCTATTTGGTTTAATGTTGATTGCGGTTAATTCGCAATCCAGTTCGTTCGTGCTAAAGCTATCGTTTAAGGCGTCTGACTTGCGGCTCTTTAGAGCCTCCGGTCATCCGGCTTAACCGTACGCTTTTTTACGCACTCGCTCACCTTTTTCTTAAACTCGGTCAATTCTCGGTTTGATTATATCAATTTTAAGAATTTATGTTTGTTTCATAATATACTCGCATCGAATATATTATGATGGTTATTCAGTTTTCAATGATCAAGGTTGCTAGTTAAATTTCAACTAGCGATGGAGAATAGCGGGATCGAACCGCTGACCTCCTGCGTGCAAAGCAGGCGCTCTCCCAGCTGAGCTAATCCCCCGTGCTGAGTATATATTCTATTATGGAAAAGTTTCTTTGTCAACTTGTTTTCGAAACTTTTTCTCATGGGCCTGAGTGGACTCGAACCACCGACCTCACCCTTATCAGGGGTGCGCTCTAACCAGCTGAGCTACAGGCCCGATTCTTATTGCTTACTCAAACCCTTGAGTGGTACTTATATAAAGCACACTCAAAACTGAACAAAGACTCCCATTGTGTCGGTTCCATTACTCCTTAGAAAGGAGGTGATCCAGCCGCACCTTCCGATACGGCTACCTTGTTACGACTTCACCCCAATCATCTGTCCCACCTTCGACGGCTCCCTCCATAGGGTTAGGCCACCGGCTTCGGGTGTTACAAACTCTCGTGGTGTGACGGGCGGTGTGTACAAGACCCGGGAACGTATTCACCGTGGCGTGCTGATCCACGATTACTAGCGATTCCGGCTTCATGCTCTCGAGTTGCAGAGAACAATCCGAACTGAGAATGGCTTTTGGAGATTCGCTTGCCCTCGCGGGGTCGCTGCTCGCTGTACCATCCATTGTAGCACGTGTGTAGCCCAGGACATAAGGGGCATGATGATTTGACGTCATCCCCACCTTCCTCCGGTTTGTCACCGGCAGTCTCACTAGAGTCCCCAACTTAATGCTGGCAACTAGTCATAGGGGTTGCGCTCGTTGCGGGACTTAACCCAACATCTCACGACACGAGCTGACGACAACCATGCACCACCTGTCTTCCTGCCTCCGAAGAGGTTTCACCTATCTCTAGGCTATGCAGGAGATGTCAAGTCCTGGTAAGGTTCTTCGCGTTGCTTCGAATTAAACCACATGCTCCACCGCTTGTGCGGGTCCCCGTCAATTCCTTTGAGTTTCAGCCTTGCGGCCGTACTCCCCAGGCGGAGTGCTTATTGCGTTAACGCCAGCACTGAAGGGTGGAAGCCCCCCAACACTTAGCACTCATCGTTTACGGCGTGGACTACCAGGGTATCTAATCCTGTTCGCTCCCCACGCTTTCGAGCCTCAGCGTCAATGTCAGACCAGAAAGTCGCCTTCGCCACTGGTGTTCCTCCATATATCTACGCATTTCACCGCTACACATGGAATTCCACTTTCCTCTTCTGCATTCAAGTGACCCAGTTTCCAATGACCTTCCACGGTTGAGCCGTGGGCTTTCACATCAGACTTAAGTCACCGCCTGCGCTCCCTTTACGCCCAATAAATCCGGACAACGCTTGCCACCTACGTATTACCGCGGCTGCTGGCACGTAGTTAGCCGTGGCTTTCTGGTTAGATACCGTCAATCCATGAACAGTTACTCTCATGGGTGTTCTTCTCTAACAACAGTGCTTTACGATCCGAAAACCTTCTTCACACACGCGGCGTTGCTCCGTCAGACTTGCGTCCATTGCGGAAGATTCCCTACTGCTGCCTCCCGTAGGAGTCTGGGCCGTGTCTCAGTCCCAGTGTGGCCGATTACCCTCTCAGGTCGGCTATGCATCATCGTCTTGGTAGGCCATTACCCCACCAACTAACTAATGCACCGCGGGGCCATCCTCTAGCGATAGCAGAACCATCTTTCCCAATCAAATCAGGTGACTCGATTGACTATGCGGTATTAGCAACCGTTTCCGGTTGTTATCCCCCACTAAAGGGTAGGTTCCCCACGTGTTACTCACCCGTCCGCCACTCACGTCAGGAGAACAAGTTCTCCGTCGGTTCGTTCGACTTGCATGTATTAGGCACGCCGCCAGCGTTCGTCCTGAGCCAGGATCAAACTCTCATGAAAGATGCGAAGCTTTACTTCGACTTTAATGAAATGAGTTTGTGCTCATTTAAATACTAGCTTATGTTTTTTAGCGAGGTTATCTCCTCGTGCGTCTCGAATTTATTAAATTCGGGTTGTTTGTTCATTCATTGAATGAACCCTACACAATTTGGTGTTTGTCTTTGTTCAGTTTTCAATGTGCTTTCGTTGCTTCGTGGAGCAACTTCTATATCTTAACATCGTTCAGATTTCTTGTCAATACTTTTTTGAAGTATTTTTAAAATCTCTTTTTGATGTAAGCGCTACACTTGTTGATGTAGCAGATATTATATTATCATCTTGTGAGCTTCGTGTCAACTACTTTTTTGAAGATTTTGAAGTTCACTATGCGTCGTTTTTTTGAACGACAAGCAATACTTTATCATAAATCACTCATCTCGTCAAGCGCTTTTTGAACTTTTTGTGAGTTCGGTTGGTGTCTCGCAAGGACAAGTGATAATATAGCATGAGTCGCCCTGCTGCGTCAACCCTTTTTCGAAGAAAGTTTGAATTTCCTTTGAAGGAGTTGTGCGCTGTGGAAACGACAAGTGATAATATAGCACGGAATATAGTCAGTGTCAAACACTTTTTTTCATTTGGATTATTTACTATAATAGATATACATCGAAAGGAGCGTCATGTATGGAACAATTTGATAGTTTATTTAAGATAGAGGATATCTTTGCTTTATGGCTGAGCACCGTTGGTTTAGAACGGGAGACGATGCGGATTACTGAAGATGGCGATTTAGCCACGACCCCTCATCCAAAGGCTTTAGGGAATCGGTCTTTCCATCCTTATATACAAACAGATTTTGCTGAGTCGCAACTGGAGTTTATTACACCTCCTTATGAATCAAGCGAAACCCTAATCAATTGGTTGTCTGGGATTCATCAAGTGGCTTATCAAGTCATGGAATCTGATAATGAATACTTCTGGCCACTTAGTACACCGGCTTATGTCCCGGAAGATCGAGATTCCATTAAAGTTGCTCAGTTAGATAATGAGGTGGAGCGGGGTTATCGGACTCACCTAGCAGCTTACTATGGTAAGGACGTTCAGTTAATCTCTGGTATCCATTATAATTTCCAGATTAATCCTGAGGTTTTGAAACGGAAGCAACCTGAGTCAATGGATCGGGTAAGCTTTATGAATGCTATCTATAGTAAGTTGGGCCGTAATTACTTACGCTACCGTTGGATTCTGACCTATCTTATGGGAGCTTCTCCATACATTGCCGATAACTATGCTACTGAACTTTATGGTAAACCTCATAAGCGCATGATGCGTTCCTTCCGCCAAAGTCGCTACGGCTATCAGAATAAGGCCGATGTCTATGTCCGTTATGATTCTCTCGAGCACTTTATAGAAGATTTGGAGCAGGCCGTGGCCTCTGGCCAATTATCCGTCGAGAAAGAGCTTTACCGTGATGTCCGCTTCCGCCGGGGCAACCCTTACCGCGAGCTCTTGCAGAAAGGCGTCTCTTACCTTGAGTTCCGTAACATCGACTTAAATCCTTTCGCGACTTACGGTATCGAACAAGGGGATATCGATTTTATCAAGCTTTTCATTATTACTTTATTATATTTACCTGATGTTGAAACGAACGAAGCAGTCGATAAAGGCAATACCTATAACTTCCAGACCGCTGAGGCTGACCCGACTGATTTACCAATTGATATGGATGAAATACGCCAATTTCTCGGCAAAATGAAAACCTTAGCGACGACCTTAGACCGCAATCGTCCACAGAAAGCGTCACTGATTAACTTAATTGAAAGCAAAGAAGCAATGATTGACCGCCCTGACTTAACCCTTGCCGGTCGAATCATTGAAGCTTGCCCGAGTCCTTCAGATTTCTTAGCCTTCGGGATTGATTTGGCTAAAGATTACCGGGAACTCTACCAAGACAAACCATATTTATTACATGGGTTTGAACAGTTGGAACTCTCTACACAAGATGTATTAAAAGAAGCGTTGATTGCTGGAATTGAGTTTGATGTCGTAGATACCACAGGGAATTTAATCCGCTTAGAACACGATGATCACGTAGAATTCGTTAAAAGTGCCAACATGACTTCCCATGATACGTTAATTAGCTACTACCTTATGGAAGACAAAGTTGTCACCAAGAAATTACTCGCCGACGTTGGCGTACGCGTGCCCGCAGGTGTATCGTTCAAGAATCCGGATGAAGCGAAGGCTTATTTCCCGCAGATTGAATACAGCGCCTTTGTGATTAAACCTAAAGATACCAACTTTGGTCTTGGTATTACAATCTTCACCGAACGACCGAGCCAATCCGCTTATGACGAAGCCTTGAAGCTAGCTTTCGCTGAGGATGACACGGTACTTGTAGAGGAATTTGTCCAAGGTACCGAACTCCGCTTCTACGTTCAAGATGGCTCCACTCGTGCTGTTGTTGAACGCCAGCCGGCCCAAGTTGTTGGTGACGGTAAGCATAGCATTAGTGAGCTTATCGATATCGAAAACACCAACCCACTACGTGGCGAACGTCATCTAGCGCCTTTAACTTATATTGAGAAAGGCTCCGCCGAACGTCTGCAACTTAGCGAACAAAACTTAGATTTCGACAGCATTCCTGCTGAAGGTGAGATTGTCTACCTCCGCCGTAACAGCAATATTTCCACCGGGGGCGTTTCAATCGACCGCACCGACGCGGCCCATTCGTCTTACCACCGCATTGCTGAACACTCAGCTGAAGCACTCGGTGCTAATTTCTGTGGTGTCGATATTATCCTAACTGACTATAGCCAAGAAGCCCGCTTTGATAACTATGCCGTTATCGAAGCAAACTTCAATCCAATGATCACCCTCCACCGCCACCCCGGCCGGGGCCAAGCACATCGGGTTGGTCGCGATGTATTGAAGCAACTCTTTCCCGAAGTAGCCTTCTCAACCGAAGGTCATTTCATCGGCTAGGGAACATAAGCTTCTTTAGCAGAAGGCGCATCATACATATGCGTCTTCTGCTTTTTTGGCGTTGGTTACTAGTGAATTCACTGAGGGATACTATTATATCCAGACGTATAAAGCGTTATTTGCCTCGGCAATATGGTCGATGTAAATAACGCTGTTCTCATACTTATGATTATCTTCAATGCTAAAAGCCTCCCACGAGGGGAGGCTAGGGGCTAGCGTTACTTGCGGATGACTAGTTTGTCACCGATTTGCAGTGCGTCAGAAGACAAGTTGTTCCATGCTTTAATTTGATTTACGGTAACACCATAACGATTCGCGATTTTATAAAGATAATCGCCAGACTTCACTGTGTAAGTTACAGGTTGACGGTTTGTTTGGCTACTGCCACCACCGCTTTGTGCTGGAATTTTCAAGACATCACCGATTTGTAAAGCATCACTTTGTAAATTGTTCAAGCGTTTAATCGCCGCAGCGGTTGTACCGTATTGGTTGGCAATTTTGTACAGGTAGTCACCGGCTTTAACGGTGTAGTTGCTACCTGACTGTGGTTGACTTGGACGCACCGGCCCTTGATTAGCTGTCTTAATTGTTAACTTATCGCCAACTTGTAAGGCATTACTTCTTAAGTTATTCCACTCTTTCAGTTGTTTAACGGTTACCCCGTATTGCTTGGCAATCTTATATAAATAATCGCCTGCTTTCACTGTATAGGTTTGACTAGGTTGGCTTGGTTGTGGGACTTTCGTATCCTTATTCACGCGAAGAATGGTACCGATTGGAAGATTCGTACTTGTCAAACCGTTCAAGTCCATCAACTCTTTAACCGTCATATGATTTGCTCGAGCGATATCCCAAAGGGTATCTCCTGCTACAATCGTATGCGTTCTATGCTCTGCCTCTGGTGCCGGCTTAGTTGGGGATGGTTTGCGACTTGATTTCTGGACCTTGAGCTTATCGCCGACTTGAAGGAAATCGCTAGTTAAATTGTTCCATTCTTTCAATTGAGCAACAGTAACACCGTATTGCTTAGCAATCTTATATAAATAATCGCCAGGTTTAACCGTATACTGCTCGGCTGTTTGCGTTGGTGTCGTTGGAGTTGTGCTGGTCAGCTTCAACTTGGTACCGATTGGAAGATTCGTACTTGTCAAGCCGTTCAAGTCCATCAACTCTTTAACTGTCATATGATTAGCTCGAGCGATATCCCAAAGGGTATCTCCTGCCACAATCGTATGCGTTCTATGCTCTGCCTCTGGTGCCGGCTTAGTTGGGGATGGTTTGCGACTTGATTTCTGGACCTTGAGCTTATCGCCGACTTGAAGGAAATCGCTAGTTAAATTGTTCCATTCTTTCAATTGAGCAACGGTAACACCGTATTGCTTAGCAATCTTATATAAATAATCGCCAGCTTTAACCGTATACTGCTCGGCTGTTTGCGTCGGTGTCGTTGGAGTTGTGCTGGTCAGCTTCAACTTGGTACCAATTGGAAGATTCGTACTTGTCAAACCATTCAAGTCCATCAACTCTTTAACTGTCATATGATTAGCTCGAGCGATATCCCAAAGGGTATCTCCTGCTACAATCGTATGCGTTCTGCCAGAAGCAGGTGCTGGATCAGGTTTAGGCGTAAGAGGTTTAACTGGTTGCTTCACCTTTAACACATCGCCTACTTGCAGAAAGTTACTAGTTAAATTGTTCCATTCTTTCAATTGAGCAACGGTAACACCGTATTGCTTAGCAATCTTATATAAATAATCGCCAGGTTTAACCGTATACTGCTCGGCTGTTTGCGTCGGTGTCGTTGGAGTTGTGCTGGTCAGCTTCAACTTGGTACCAATTGGAAGATTCGTACTTGTCAAGCCGTTCAAGTCCATCAACTCTTTAACTGTCATATGATTAGCTCGAGCGATATCCCAAAGGGTATCTCCTGCCACAATCGTATGCGTTCTGCCAGAAGCAGGTACTGGATCAGGTTTAGGCGTAAGAGGTTTAACTGGTTGCTTCACCTTTAACACATCGCCTACTTGCAGAAAGTTACTTGTTAAATTATTCCACGCCTTCAACTGAGCAACACTTACACCATATTGGCCGGCAATCTTATATAGATAGTCGCCAGATTTAACCGTATAAGTCGTGTCTTTTGACGTCGGTGTATCATTGCTTGGAGTTGTTGAAGTCTGTCCTGGCAACTTCAACTGACTACCTACTTGAAGGAAATCACCACGAATATTGTTCAAGCGTCGTAATTCATCCACCGTGGTACCATTTGCCTGGGCAATCTTCCAGAGACTATCGCCAGCTTGCACCCGATAATTTCCCCCCGTTTGCGTCGAAGTATTCGGTGCAGGTGTTTGCGTGCTTGTTGTATTGCTCAACTTCAATTGGGTACCCACGGGCACATTATCGCTCGTCAAGCCGTTCAATTCTTTCAGTTCTTGGACCGTTAAATTATTCTTACGGGCAATACTCCAGAGAGTATCTCCATAAGCAATCGTATGCGTTGATTCGCTTGGTGCAGGAGTCTGCGGTGTCTCTCCAGATGTACTTGGCGTTGACGTCTCTTGGTCAGCCGGTGTTTCGACCACCTCGCCACCTGTCGGCTCAACGTAGCGGTCAAAGTAGACGTAGCCACCATTCTGATCACCTCGAACATACCAATTCCCATGCTCTTTCCAATCGAAATGCGCCTTAGCATATTCGATTGCCTCAGCAGTTGTGTCGAAATTTTGTGGCACAACGACCTTATCATCCATATAAGCTGGACTCGTCTCAGCCGGTGCTACGAATTGCGCATGGACAGTCTGGGGCTCTACAGCCAAGACTAATCCAGCAAGTAGCGACATAGAGCTGGTGAGTAGTACATATTTCCGTTTCATTTTTAAAGCCCCCTGTTTTTAAAAATTTCTCTAAAGATTTTCTTAACTTATTTCTAGATTCATTATACCACTGTTACAGATATATTACAAATATTTCTCGTTTATTTCACAAACTATCCTTAGCCAGAATTAAAAAACTTATAAACCGCTTACTTATGGCATATATCCCCAAAGTACATTCGACTTTCTTATGTTACGAAACTGTTACGTTATATTACATTAATAACTTACTTGACTATATTATCCAGATGGCAGCCCCTGTCTTAGAAAATCCTAAGAATCAAAGGCCTAGCGAAGAGCCTTTTACGACGGACATCTCATCAGCGAGCATAGCAACAAAATCCCTTTAGAAAGGCAATCTAGCTTCCTCTGGCTCCCCAAACAAAAAAAGACCCCGCTGGAATAAAGTGAACTGCCCCTGTCAAGTAGACAGGGGGCAGTTCACAGCAGAGTCTTCTAAAGTCATTAATCAAATAGTGCCGCAACCAACGCTTCAGCCGTGACATCACCGAGATAGCGGTTCAAATCCAGCTCTTCTAAGGCTTCCTTAATAGCAGCTCGATCATATTTGACACCATTTAAATGTTCTTCTACATCGGCAATATCCCCAAGACCGAAGAAGTCGCCGTAAATCGTCGCATCCTGAATGCGCCCACCGCTGACATTGAAACGGAAGTCAACCAGGCCAAAGGGGAATTTATGGCTTTGCTCGACATCAAAGTCTGGGGAAGCACCGTAATTCCAATCCCAATTGCCCATCCGTTCAGCGCGGAGCTCATAGACTTCCTTCCAGTCTTGCTCGGTTAACTTATATTCCGGCACATCTTCGCGCTTGTCCACTCCGAATATTTCCAATAACAGTAAATCACGGAATTCCTCAGTCGATAAATTCTGATACTGCTCATCCACATATGGCTTAATGTTCGTCACACGGGAACGCACCGACTTGATTCCCTTAGATTCGATCTTCTCTTTACGTGGCTTAAGCGCATTGTTGACTTCTTCTAAATCCGCATCAAAAAGAATCGTCCCATGGGCAGTCATGCGACCATCTTTGGCATACATGGCATTACCGGAGAATTTTTTGCCATCGATCAATAAATCATTACGTCCTTGTAGCTCGGCTTCCGTCGCGCCCATCTTATGCAAGGCTTCAATCACCGGTTTAGTAAAACTAGCGAAATCACGAAAACTTCCGTCATCGTCTTTAATAAAGCAGAAGGAGAAGTTGCCCAAATCATGATAAACCGCACCACCACCGGACATTCTGCGAACTACCGTGATGTCATTGGCTTCAACGTAGGGCTGATTAATCTCCTCAATTGTATTCTGATTTCGCCCAATGATAATCGACGGTGCATTAATATAGAAAAGCAGAATCGGCTCGTCAACCTTCTTGTTCTCAACCAGATAAGTCTCCAGCGCAATATTCACACTAGCATCATAATTATTCTCATTATCTACAAAAATCATCGCCCTATTCCCCCTAAACATTCGCCTGAATCTTAACTAAAGCGTCCCGGTCCAACCTTTCCAGAATAGCATTCACTAGACGTACCGTGTTCTTGAAATCATCCTCATGAATTACCGACGTATGCGTATGCAAGTAACGCACAGGCACTGTAATCGCCAAGGACGGAATTCCATCCAGCGTCTGATGCATCGATCCAGCATCCGTTCCACCACCAGGAATAAAGGTATATTGGAACGGAATATCCAAGTCCTCCGCAATATCCGTCACAAATTGACGCAAACCACGGTGCGCAATCATCGAAGCATCGTAAACAATCACCTGTGGCCCTTTGCCTAATTCACTATCCGCTTCCTGCTTCGTCATTCCCGGTGTATCACCAGCCGTCCCCGTATCCAAAGCTAAAGCAATATCCGGCTTAAGCATATGCGTTGCTGTCTTAGCTCCACGCAAACCAACTTCTTCCTGAGCGTTTGCCCCAGCATACAGCACAGAACTGTGCCCTACTTCGTGAGCATGCTTAAGCACCTCAATTGCAACTGCTAACCCAATGCGGTTATCCCACGCCTTACCTAGAAGAAACTTCGTATCATTCATCCGCCGTGTTTCAATATAAGGCGTAATCATATCCCCTGGACGAATCCCCATCGCCTCGACTTCTTCGGCCGAAGAAGCACCAATATCGATAAAGACATCTTTCATATCAATTGGCTTTTTGCGAGCGGCTTGGGTTAATACATGCGGTGGCTTAGACCCCGTCACTCCATGATAAACCTTCCCCTCGCGCGTTGTAATCTCAACTTGTTGAGCAAGAACAACTTGACTCCACCAGCCTCCAATTGGCACAAATTTAAGAAAACCTTTCTCCGTAATCTGACTAACCATAAAGCCAACTTCATCCAAATGCGCCGCCATCAAAATTCGTGGACCAGACGCATCACCCGTAGCCTTAGCAAAGATACCACCTAAACCGTCTTGAACGAACTCCTCCGCATAAGGATCCGCCCATTTGCGAAACACATCACGCACAGCCCCCTCATTACCAGCAATGCCACGCGCCTCAGTCAAATCAATTAACATATCACGATTTATCTCCATGCTATAACCTCTCTCTATTAAACTAATCTTATTGTAACGCTAAAAATAAACTATGACAAATCATGGAGCAATCAATAAAAAGCCAACACTTAAGCGCATAGGGAACTTAGTAGAAAAACAAAACTACTGCTCTGCAACCGAAAAAATAGCGAGAATTATAAGCGACTCTTCCGCCCGATTTATCCACCAGTAATCCCTAAGAAATTAGGTGCTTGGAGCAAACCATCTACCTCTGCCTCGGCCATCCCCGTGTACCTCGCAATGGTTTCGATATCCAAGCCATTACTATGCGTTGTACAAATTATTTTATGTATTTCCATTAACATTCCTTCTGCTCTACCTTCATACCTTGCTGTGGCTACCACCGCTTCATAGATCTCCTGTTATTTTTGCGCTAAATCTGTCATAAATTCTCGATACCTCTTTCATTTGGAACTAAGAGAGGAAGAAACAAAATCTCTCCCCCTCCTTTACTGCTTAGTCTATCAATTTCAGTTTAGGTGCTTGAAGTATTTGTTTCACTTCTGCTGGAGTCATGTTCGTATATTCCGCTATCATCTCAGTTGACACACCATTTTCGTGCATTGTTGAAACTAATTCGTACCGCTCTTCTGCTCTGCCTTCCTCTCGACCTTCCTCTCGGCCTTCATATCTCGCTGTACCCACCGCTGCTTCAAAGTCATCCTGATATTTTTGCGCTAAATCTGCCATTTTTCGTTCCTCATCTCCCAAATGAATTTCATCCATTTCTACGTTCAATTTTCAGTGCATTCACAAAAAAGCTTCCATTCAGATGCTTTAGTTATGGAAAGCGAAGGAAACTAAAAATCTCCTTCGCTCAAATAACTTCTATAGTTGCCTTAACTCCATTAAGCTTCTTCTCGAATCACTTTCTCAACATCTTCCTTAGACTCCATAACGATATCAGCTATTTTATCTATACTTTCGCCTCTATGGTGCATATTTAGAATTATGGCGGTTGCTTTCTTAAGCGCCCCCTCTGCTCTGCCTTCCTCTCGACCTTCATATCTCACTGTACCCACCGCTGCTTCAAAGTCATCCTGATATTTCTGAGCCAAATCTGCCATCTTTCGTTCCTCATCTCCCAAATGAATTTCATCCATTTCTACGTTCAATTTTCAGTGCATTCACAAAAAAGCTTCCATTCAGATGCTTTAGTTATGGAAAGCGAAGGAAACTAAAAATCTCCTTCGCTCAAATAACTTCTATAGTTGCCTTAACTCCATTAAGCTTCTTCTCGAATCACTTTCTCAACATCTTCCTTTGACTCCATAACGATATCAGCTATTTTATCTATACTTTCGCCTCTATGGTGCATATTTAGAATTATGGCAGTTGCTTTCTTAAGCGCCCCCTCTGCTCTGCCTTCCACACGACCTTCCTCTCGGCCTTCATATCTCGCTGTACCCACCGCTGCTTCAAAGTCATCCTGATATTTTTGCGCTAAATCTGCCATTTTTCGTTCCTCATCTCCCAAATGAATTTCATCCATTTCTACGTTCAATTTTCAGTGTATTCACAATAAAGCTTCCATTCAGATGCTTTAGTTATGGAAAGCGAAGGAAACTGAAAATCTCCTTCGCTCAAATAACTTCTATAGTTGCCTTAACTCCATTAAGCTTCTTCTCGAATCACTTTCTCAACATCTTCCTTAGACTCCATAACGATATCAGCTATTTTATCTATACTTTCGCCTCTATGGTGCATATTTAGAATTATGGCGGTTGCTTTCTTAAGCGCCCCCTCTGCTCTGCCTTCCTCTCGACCTTCCACACGTCCTTCCTCTCGACCTTCTACACGACCTTCCTCTCGACCTTCCACACGGCCTTCCTCTCGGCCTTCATATCTCGCTGTACCCACCGCTGCTTCAAAGTCATCCTGATATTTCTGAGCCAAATCTGCCATCTTTCGTTCCTCCTCTGTCAAATTAACCTCATCCACTTCTGCGTTCAATTTTCAGTGCATTCACAATAAAGCTTCCATTCAGATGCTTTAGTTATGGAAAGCGAAGGAAACTAAAAATCTCCTTCGCTCAAATAACTTCTATAGTTGCCTTAACTCCATTAAGCTTCTTCTCGAATCACTTTCTCAACATCTTCCTTAGACTCCATAACGATATCAGCTATTTTATCTATACTTTCGCCTCTATGGTGCATATTTAGAATTATGGCGGTTGCTTTCTTAAGCGCCCCCTCTGCTCTGCCTTCCTCTCGACCTTCCAAACGACCTTCCTCTCGGCCTTCATATCTCGCTGTACCCACCGCTGCTTCAAAGTCATCCTGATATTTTTGCGCTAAATCTGCCATCTTTCGTTCCTCCTCTGTCAAATTAACCTCATCCACTTCTGCATACGCCTTGAGTACAATATCCGGCGCATCTTCTAATGGGGCTTCCATCTTGAAGAAACGCCACCAATGCTTGAACCGATCATCTTCACTTATATTATAATTTGTTAAGCTCACAAAGGTCAACTCAATCCCATCATAGGTCTTAATATCCATTAAAGCCTCTCCATTCTCCCTATCTCGATATATAAAGGTCCGAATCCCTTCCTCATCGTCCTTAGGAAACAAAGGAAAATCTAGAATATTAATACTGTACACCTGTTTCAAACTCGAATACCGATTTTCTGGAATAATCTGTTCAGCTTTCCTCCCATAATTCTTGCGATACACACCTCCGGCATAATAATGCACCCGTTCCAGAAAAAACGGATCTCGTTGCACTTGCATTTCGATAGTAACATACCCACCTTTGGAATCTCTTGCCAACAAATCTACCTCGGTAGATTCTGGCCGGCCTTTCGCCTGATAAGCTTCAATTGTATAAGGATTGGTCAAGGTGATTTCTGTGAATTCTCGCCCTAAGATTGCTTCAATTAGAGCTTTCGTCACATCCTCCTGACCACTGGTCGCGAAAGTTTTCTTAAAAAGGAAATCATTCGTTGGTCGATACATTAAACCAACTCCTTCCGTTATTTTATTCAAGAGTCCTTTAAAACTCTCTATAATACATATACTCATTTCACGGCTGATTTCCATGTCATCAATTTTAAATTCAGAGTATTTTAAATAACAATAGCTAAGAATCACTCACCGATCGCTTTATTTGTTATAAAATTGATGGGTCTATGCCAATATTTAACAAAACAAAAAATCCCTTACCCAACATAAAAGTTGCTTAAAGGACTCTCTCCACAAGATTACCATCCGATTCCTAACGTAATTTATGCCATCTGTAAACACTCACTCTGTCCAGTGTACACAAAGCAATGCGGAGCCACCTTGCAGTACTTTCTCAGGGGCACCGACATACCGACTAAAGCTTGCTCTAAGCAAGACCCAACACTGATCCTACTTTATCAAAATTAACTGCAAAAAGAACGAAGGACTTCGCCAAATTCCTTCGCCCATTTCCACCTAATCAATCACTGTAAATTAAAGCACTCGAAGCGCTGATTCTACCTCAGCTTCTGTAAGATTCGTATACCGGGCAATCTCCTCAATACTCAGACCATTTTCGTGCATTGTTGAAACTAATTCGTACCGACCTTCTGCTCGGCCTTTCTTCTCCCCTTCCTCTTTACCTTCAATCCACGCTGTACTCATATCTGCCGCGTAATCATCCTGATATCTTTTCGCTAATTCTGCTATTTCTCGCTCCTCCTCCGTCATATTCATCGGGTTCACTGCCTCATAAGCCTCGCGCACAACCTCCGGTGCATCAGCAAAAGATTCTTCTAGCCGAAAGAAACGCCACCAATGTTTAAATCGTTCATCCTTACTTATACTATAATTCCTCAAACTCACAAAGGTCAAATCTATCCCGTTGTAAGCCTGAATTTTCGACAAGAATTCGCCATTCACCTGATCACGGTAAACAAAAGTTCGAATGCCCCCGCATTCTCCTCAGGAAATAAAGCGCAATCCAGAATATTGATACTATAAATCTGCCTTAAGCTCGAATATCTATTACCCCTATCAAGCATCGTCTGCTCGTCTCCATAATTCTTCCGAAAAGCTTCCCTTGCATAATACTGTACCCGCTCCAGGAAATACCACTTCCGGTGCACTTGCATCTCAATCGTGACATACCGACCAGCAGCGTCTCGTGCCAGCAAATCCACTTCCGTTGTCTCCGGCTTCTCCTTAGCCTTATACTTTTCAATACTATAGGTATTAGCCAATTGAACCTCGTGAAACTCCTGATCTAGGATGGCCTCAATCAAAGCCTTCGTCATATCTTCCTGACCACCCGCAGAGAACGTCTTCTTGAATATGAAATCATTCGTAGGTAGATACACTACATCATCACCTTCTGTATATAATTTGAGAGCCCAAGACAGAAACCCTCTATATACATATACTCAAACCAAGGCCAAATACCATCTCGTCAATTTAAAATCCCAAATATTCCTCAAAACAACCCCATACATAACCCACTACAACATCTCCCTATCACAAAGCTGCCTGAGTCCATGTCAATATTTCACAAACAAAAAAGTCACCTAACCAGCGCATAAACGCCAATTAAGTGACTATAAATAATAGCATGCAACATACTTATTTACGTAAACGTGGCACCACTACGAGTGCAATACCTACAATCACGAGAATAACCGCAGCGATAATCAACCATCTTGAGCCTGATTCACCCGTATGAGGTAACATCCCTGCCCCAGCAACTTCAACACCACGCGCATAGAATAACGCCAAAAGCGTTACAATTGTATTCATTAAGGCCTTCATAAAAATTCCTCCATTTCAAACCTATCCTTATTATAGTGCAATTTAATGCATTAACAAAGACTTATCTACGATTTTTGCGAACATAATTGATAATTAATGCAACCGCCACTAGCAAAACCACAATGCCTAGACCTAGGAAGAAATAATTCTGTGACTCACCTGTTGCCGGCAATAAGCCAATTCCCTTCAATATCGTCGTTCCATACATATATTCGCAACCTCCTATCTTCACTCCCTCATTATACGCCATTTCACGGCAAATGAAAAATAAACTTACGCCTTCTGCCCTTTAATACGCTGACGGTAGTAGCGATCGATGATAAGCGCAAGTGGCGGATTGGCTGATACATTCGTAGAAGTCCCGAAAGAATCCTGCGTCAAATACATCGTTATCAACAGCGATGCCAACACACCTTCACTTTCAATCCCCACCATCGGTAGAATTAGCAAAGCCGCCATCACGGCACCTCCAGGAATCCCCGATCCAGCCACAAGAATTAAGCCCAAAGCACGATAGAAAGGCAACATAGTCGCTGCTGAATAATCCCATCTCATTCATCATCAGAATCCCCATCACACACGTCGATACAGAAATGACCGACCCGCACATATGCATTGTCGCCGTCAAAGGCAAGGCAAACTCTACCACCTCTGGCAAAACGCCGTCTTGCTTAGCACCTTCAATATTCACCGGAATGGAAGTAGCTGAAGACTCCGTGCCAAAGGCCATCAAGTGCGCCGGAATTTGGTTGCGCACCAAATCTACAAAAGACGTCTCGGTTTGCGTTGCCGCTACCCCATAGAGAAAGAGCAAATACGCATAATGTTGCACAATCAATAAGACAAGCAATAAACCGAAGATCCATAAAATATTCGCAATCGCCCCACCATAACTCAAATTCAAGAAATTCCCAAACACATACACCGGCAAAAGAGGCAGAATTGCACGGGCAATGACTAAATCAATCAGTGCTTCAAATTCCTCGAACAACTGCCGCATCACCGTTTGGCGGCCAGAACGTTCCATAGCATAAATCGACAAGCCGATAATAAAAGCCAGCACAATCGCTGATGTAATCGTAAAGAGAGGCGGAATTTCCAAGTTAAAGAGCGGCTCTCATTGCGACATCTCTGCAAAATTTAAGGTATGCTCCTCATTAATCACCTTCAGCAGAATCGTCTGCCCCACCACAAAAGTCATCAAACCGGCCAAAACCAAAGAACCATAAGATAAAGACATTAATACGCCAATCAATTGCCCGGCATTATCCGACAACTTGGTAATCCCTGACACAACAAAAGATACAATCATCAAAGGAATTACAAACTGCAGGAAACTACTAAATAAACTGGACACCGCCACCGGAATACGCAAGAGAACCTCAGGCAGAAAGCCTCCCTTGTCCAATAAGACTCCCCAGAATCATTGCCAATAATAAGCGTGGAACTAAGCCCATCCGCTTTATTCTCTCCATCAAATAACCTCCATCCATCGGTTGATTTCTCTATTACAGCTAATCCTCGTGATTTTATAAACAAATGGAAGCGGATTCTTCCGCCAACTCACTTATAGTCATTGGCTACCATCAAATTCCCAAATCCACACAAAAAGACACCCTCCGAAGAGAGTGCCGTCAAAGCTATTTTATTGAGCAACCGTCACATCTGCTGCAGGCACAATGACCATACCTTCATCAATTTCTTGGCGTGCTTCTTGAACTTCCGTTCGAATTTTTCCAGCTTCAACGCCATAGAGCGGGGCTTCCGCTTCCAAATTTGTCAAATAGGCATCGTAAGAAGCTAATGCTGTAGTGACTTTCGGCTGATTCGTTACTGGGTCAATACCTTTCTGCTCAGATAAACCATTCGTATAAGCTGATTCTTCTGGTGTACCGAAATACTGCACATAATATAAACGTTCTGTGGCCGGATCGTATTGTGTTGCAGCACCCGTCTCAGACCAAGATGGGGCTAACATTTGGTATCGATGACCTTTACTTGAAAGACCACCATCCTCGTACAATGTATTAATATACTCTTCCCCTAAAGCTTGAGCTATACTCGGATCTGCTTCTGCAGCAGTTAATTCAGCTTGCGAAAGGGTCGCAAAGCCTAAGTTCGCAAAAGCCATCGCTGGCCGATCGATGACTGAACCAGTCGAATTATTACTTACTTGACCAGAGAAACGTGCATAACCTGAATCAATTGCATTCTGATTGTCCATGTCATGCTCTAAAACACCTCGAGAAATCAAGTAAGCCACATTCTTCTCAGCCGCTTGTTGCAAGGCGTTATTGACTACCATCGGAGCTAAACCATTATTCCCTCGCAAAATATTTGAATAACGCACAATGTTATCCGCAATTTGTTGTGCCACCGTTTGACTAGGTGCTGGGGTTGGATCTACCGGTGTTGGGGCCACTGGAGTCGGGTCGACTGGTGTTGGGTCCACTGGAGCCGGATCTACTGGCGTTGGATCTACCGGAGTAGGGTCTACTGGCGTTGGATCTACCGGAGCCGGATCTACTGGCGTTGGATCTACCGGAGTAGGGTCTACTGGTGTTGGGTCCACTGGAGCCGGATCTACTGGCGTTGGATCTACTGGCCTTGGATCTACCGGAGTAGGGTCTACTGGCGTTGGATCTACCGGAGTAGGGTCTACTGGCGTTGGATCCACTGGTATTGGGTCAACCGGAGCCGGATCTACTGGCGTTGGATCTACCGGAATCGGGTCTACTGGCGTTGGATCTACCGGAATCGGGTCTACTGGCGTTGGATCTACCGGAATCGGGTCTACTGGCGTTGGATCTACCGGAATCGGGTCTACTGGCGTTGGATCTACCGGAATCGGGTCTACTGGCGTTGGATCTACCGGAATCGGGTCTACTGGTGTTGGGTCTACTGGAGTCGGGTCTGCTGGAGCTGCCTCACTTGGCACCGGCGTTGGTGTGCTTGGCACTTCAGTACTCGGAACCGTCGGTGTAGCAGTACCTGGTGTCACAGAGTTCCCTGCTGAGTTGCCTGTACTAGAAGTAGCAGGAGTTGTTACATTTGCAATGTTTGTCGAAGCTGTTGGTACTTGTGACGCAGTTGATGTTACAGCTGTTTGTGCAACTGGTGCCGGCACTTCAGAGTTTCCAGCTGACACGACTTGGCTCGTCGAAGTAGGACGGCCCACCACGTTAGTAGCAACGCTTGTGTCCGTAGCTGCTTCAGTGTTATCACCATTACCAAGAACTTTGTTCAGAATATCGCCCGGCACAAGTTCAGCATCTTCAGCCAAACCGTTTGCTGTGCTTATTTCTTCAACGGTCAGACTTGCAGCTTCGGCTAAGACTTCCATCGTGTCGCCAACTTGAACCACATAAGCAGGCAAACCCAAGTCCTTTTGGCGCTTAATTTCAGCCTGAACCGCTTCAAGTGCATTCGGTTCAATCGTTACAGGATCCTCGATAGCTGCAAAAGCTTCTTTAGCTTTCTCAACTTCCGCTTGTAAGGCTTCATCTGCTAATATATCTTCCTTATTCGCAAAGCTAGAACCGCCTTCAGCTGTTGTAACAAGGAAAGCTTCAACGTCCTGAGCGAAGTATACAGTTGGTGCCAGTTGAGCTCCTCCAGCTAAGCCGAGTACTGCAACCGCAATCCATGTCCCTTTAACCTTACGCATTACTTTTCTCGAAACAACCTGTCTTGAATTTAAATGTACGTCATTTCTTTTCGGATAAGTTCGCATGATTACCTCCAAATAATAAGTTTTAATATATACATTATAGCATCAATAAAATCAAATGTTTATCAAATTCACTCCGATTATGTGACAATTTGATAACAAAAAAGCCCAGCCGAATGAGCCGACCCCCAAAAGTTAGACCAAAAAATCTAACTTTTGGGGGTATTTTTATGACCAAGTATAGTTTAGAAACGAAACTTCAAATTGTTACTGACTACGAAGCTGGAAAAGGTGGATTTAGGACTTTAGCGAAAAAATATCAAATCGCTCAGTCAATAGTGAAACGATGGATCCATAATTATCAAGATTTCGGCTTAGAAGGACTTCAAGTTAAGTCAACAAGACAGTCTTATCCTTTAGAAACCAAGCTATATGCGATAGAATTGTACTTAACTACAGAGTTAAGCTATCGCGAAGTCGGTGTCCAATTAGGGATCAATAATCCAAGCTTAATCGCAAATTGGATGCGAGCCTTTAAGGAAGACGGTATTGATGGCTTATCTAGACCAATAGGGAGGCCAACTACCATGTCTAATTCACAGAAAAAGAATCCACAAAATCCCAAAAAGACGCCTTTACCGAGTGATCCAGATGCCTTAAAGGAAATCATTAAAGAACAAGAAGAACGCATTCAAATGCTAGATATTGAGAATAAATTTTTAAAGGAATTGAGGAGGTTGCGGGAAGCAGACAAGCGGCAACACGACAACAAGAAGTGATGGCCATCCGTAATCTCCATGAGTCTACAGAGTATTCTTTGACGCTGATACTGAAGACTTTAGATTTTCCTAAGGCAACCTATTATTATCAATTAGAGTGTTTGAATAGACCCAATAAAGACGAAGCATTAAAAGAAGAAATTCTTGATATTCGTCAAGCACATGAAAACTACGGTTATCGCCGTGTTCATGCGGAGTTACGTCGTCGTGGTTATACCGTCAATAAGAAAAAAGTTCAACGATTGATGAAAGAAATGAATCTACAAGTGACCTCATTTACTCGAAAATCACGGAAATACAACTCCTATCAAGGTGATATTGGTGAGAAAGCACCTAACCGCTTAAATCGTAGATTTACAAGTTCTATTCCACACCAAAAAATTGTGACGGATACAACGGAGTTCCATTATTATGAAGCTGATGATTCAGGACAGTATCAATTGAAAAAGTTGTATTTAGATCCCTTTATTGACTTGTTTAATCTGGAAGTCATTAGCTATAAAATCTCAAAACAACCTAATAAGGAAAGTATGATGGAAGCCTTCGAAGAAGCCGTTGAAGCTACAAAAGATTGCCAATTTAGACGAACCTTTCATTCGGACCAAGGCTGGGCTTATCAAATGAACGACTATCAACAATTATTGAAAGATCATCAGATTTTCCAGAGTATGTCCCGAAAGGGAAATTGTTTAGATAATGCGCCGATGGAGAACTTCTTCGGCATCATGAAACAAGAAATGTTTTATGGGAAAGTTTATCGTAGCCGTAGGGAACTGGAACAAGCTATCCACGACTATATTCGTTACTACAATGACGATAGGATTAAAGAGAAATTAGGCTATTTAAGTCCTGTTGAATACAGACAACAACAATTACTTTTAAGTGCCTAAACATGTCGCAAATCACCTAACCTCAATGGTTTCACAAACCATCCAGACTTATCAAGAGCCGCTTCGCTCTTCCTCTTGACAAGCTTGGATGTCTGATGAGATGTTTTGGTTAGGTCAATTAGCAGCTTCTCTGTTCTTGCGAAATCGGTCACCTTGAAGCAACTTAAGTTTTATATCTTTATTGAATCTTTCAGAAACACAAAAAAGAGCTACCCATTATTGGGGTAACTCTTCATAAAATCTAGTCTAACTTTTTGGGGTCACTATACGAAGCTGGACTTTTAAGATTAATTATTTAATTAGTCTTCTTTGCGGAATTTTGGAGCTACTAAGCCTAAACCAGCTAATACTGATAATGCTGCTGCACCAAATACTGCGTAAGAGCTGTTTTCACCAGTTTCTGGTAAAGTAGCTTTCTTGTCGTCAGCTTTCTTTTCACCTGCTACGCGTTTAGGCGTTGAAGTACTGCTGTTAGCACCTGCTACTTTGTTACCTTTTTGATCATTAGCATTTGGATCAGTAGCTGTTTCGTTTTGTTTTCTTAACTCATCTAAAGCTTTTTCAGCTGCTGCTTTAGCGCCTGCTGCTTTATCAGCTTTTTGTTGGATAGCTTCTGCACCTTGAGCACGTAAGTCGTTAAGAACTTTGATTTGATCAGCAGAAACGTTACCCAATTCTTTGTTAACGTCAATGTTCTTACCTAATGAGATTTCAGCTGCTTTGTAAGAAGCTAATTCTGCATTTGCAGAGTGAAGAGCGAATTGGTTTTGGAAGCCAACTAATGCTTGACGAGCTTTTTGTAATGCTGTACGAGCTGCTGATGTTTCAGATTTAGCATTATCCAATGCTACTTTAGCATCTTTAAGAGATTTTTCACCGTATTGGTCATTTTTCTCGAAGTGATACTCAGCGCTACGCAATTCTTGTTGACGTGCTGCTTCAGCATTATTTACTGCTGATGTGTAAGCACTGTTTGCCGCTTGAGCTTCAGAAGCATAGTTTTGTTTAGCTTTTTCTAATGCATCGTTTGCGTTTACTAATGCAGTTTCAGCTTTTTGAACTTCAGCTTTGTAACCATCGATTGTTGCTTGATCTGCTGCAGGAACGTTTTCAGTTCTTGTTACTTCTTGCATTTCTGTTACTGCTGGAACTGCTGGAACTGCTTCTTTAATAACTCGAGTAACTGGAGTTCCGTCTGCGTTAAGTACTGGATTGCCTTGTGCATCTAATACTTGTTCTCTTTCTTCTGGTTGTTCAGGTTGAGCAGGTGTGATGACAACTTCTTCTGTAGTTGTCACTTCACGAGTAGTTACTCCTGAAGCGATGCGTAGATTTTCACGAGCTGTGTCGACTGCAGATTGTGCATCGGTAACCACTTTTTGTGCTTCGTAAACTGCATCGTCTGCCGCTTTGATGCGTGCATCACGTGTGCTAGCTGCATCTTTTTCAGCTTTATCGAATTTGTCTTGGATTTCTTTTTTTACTGAATCGTAGTCACGATTAATGTAACGATCTTCAGTTGCAGTTGTTCCAGCTGCTTTTTGAGCTGCTTCGAAAGTATTTTGAGCTTCTGCTTGTAATTTTTCTTTAGCTGATAAGTTAGCTTCTGCTTCAGTTACATCTTTTTGAGTAGCTTCGATTTTTGGTTGCAAAGCATTTGCTGCCGCAGTTTCAGACGCGTAGTAAGCCATTAATTCAGTAATAGCTGCTGCTGCTTCAGCTTTAGTCATGTTACCTGTGTTAGTGTTTTTAGTGTAAACATTGCCTGAAGGCATTGTGATTGTTTGTGCGTTAGCCACAACTGGTGCTGCTGTAGCGATAGTAGCTGCTGCTAATGATACTGATACTAATTTAACGAATGATTTTTTCATTAATAGTTCCTCCTATAGTATGTTGATTAACATTATTTATAATCCTAAGAGACAAGCTCCAACGATTTGGCTGCTTCCGCTAGATAGACTATAATCTAATTGAAGTCTTTAAGAAAAGCTTTATATTTTCTTAAGTCGCCGTAAACATCTTATCAATTGCATAAACCTAAGTCAAGGCCTTAAACAACTTGATATTGTTATGTAACATTCCTGAAACAATAACCTGTGTTTTGAACTCATTTGGAAATATTTAAGTATTTCCTAAGTTCTACATTCATTATAAACCTCATTTATACAGAATGCAAGGGAAAGTTTAAAGATTCTTAAAGAATTTAAACTTTCCCTTTAAAATTAGATTATTCTGTTGTTTCTTCTGTATTCTCTTCCGTTACGTCTTCTTCAGCAGGAGCTTCTTCCGTTGCGGTAGCTGTGTCTGGTGCATAATAGAATAGTTCTACGTTACCCGTTACGCCATCATAGATACCTTCAATATAACCCATTTCTTCATCAACGAAACTTGTCCATACATAGCGCACTGTATTCTCTAAGGCTAAGTATTCGGTAATGGTTGGATTACCTAAGGCACTTTGTACACTTTCAATAGTTAGTGCTTCTTGGGCTAAAGCTATAAGTTCCTCTAAGTTAATTGGGAATGGTTCATTTAAAGCTGGTGTCCGATGTTCACGCTTAAGTGATAATAATTCACCAGTTTCTTTGTCGGCTTGGACATTAATCATGATGACATTATCTTCTTCAATGGCGTAATATTCTAAGAAGATACTGCTACCAATCGTTTCATCTTTGGAAGCTTCACCTAGCGCTTCACGAATATCATCGACTGTCACTAAACTAGCGGCACCATTTAACTGGTCGCGTAAGAGACCGTAGCCCTCTTCTAATTCCGCAACTGTCTTCAAGTCTTCTGGAGCAACATCAACGTTTGGTGCTAGATTAATGCTCGCTTCTTCCTCAGTTTCTTCAGCTACCTCACCTTCGGCAGGTACTTCCTCGCTTGCTCCATCATCTGCTATCTCTTCAGCAGGCGCTTCACTTCCATCTTCTGCACTTGCTTGACTAGTATCATATGCAGAGACATCGGCGATATGGCTTGCCAGTACGTCTTTAATATCCGTTTCACCTGCATTATATGAAGCAGTGCCCTCAATACTTGCGCGTGTTGGGCCGACCGCAAGCAATGTTAATTTAGCTTGGTCAACATCACTAGGTACGGTTAGAATATCGTATTCTGTTCCTCCACGTTTCTTATGTGTGAGGGATGTGACAGTTGGGTTTAAAGCCAATACGTCTTGCCCAGCGGTGCCTGGTAAGCTCAGGGATTGACTAGCTGCCGCATCCAGTGCTGTGGTAACAATTGGGTTAATATCCACGATAGAAACAGCTGTCAATGTATTCTCACGGTAGAAGAATACCAGGGACGCTTCAGGGTTAGCCTGTTCTGTATCTTCTTCTGTGTAATACTGATACGTTACAACCGTCATACCACTCTTCTCTTCTTCGATAGGTTCTTGATTCGTGAAATCCGCTTCAACCAATTCACGCGGCGAACCTGTTAAGTCGGTTGTTGTCTCATCATTGAAGTCGAATGTTGCTACAACGCCTTGATAGTCTGCCAAAGCTTGGGCTAAAGCTGAGTCAATTGCCGCTGCATCAGCTAAGAACTCTGCCACATCAACGGGTTCCACTGCTTCTTCATCAGTGGCAGTCTCATCTTCATCGCCAGTGATGCGAACCGGCGCACTCCCTGCGGTAGAAGGATTTGTTGCTGTTGGCGGGGTGTAGCTTGGAATGCGTGGTGACTGAGGCGTTGATTGTGGTTCTGGATCTGAATCAGAAGCTGAATTAGAATTTGGGTCCGGTTCAGAATTAGGATCAGGATTTACGTCTGGGCCCTGATCAGAACCTGGTTTGGTACCTGAGTTTGGGTCAGTGTTGGCATTTGGAACGGTTTTAGGATCTGGCTCCGGATTCGTGTTAGGGTTTGGGTCTGGGTCTGGGTTTTGATTTGGGTCCGCCGCTGGGTCGGGTTCAGATTGTACGACTGGTGGATTAGGCTCCCCCTCTGCCGCACCCACAACTGGCGCTACAAAAGACAGTATCACGTTGGCGCTTAGCGCTAAGAGAACGATGCTTTTTAAAGTTTTCTTCAATTGAATCACGCTCCTATATTTTCTACTATTCATTATATGCGATTGACAATATAAAGCAAAGATTTACACATTTAAATTTCGTTATGTCTCCCCCACCAAGGAATGTAAGACATGAGGAGAATCGCAGCGACGAGAATCCAACTGACAATAACCCATGGGACATGGACAAATTCACTAGCCGCGAAAACATAGACAAGCGCATAGACCGCTGTTTGCAAGCCGATAATAATCGTCATCGTCATGCGGAAAGTTTCAACTTGCGACCCGGCTCGATTCGGGTAGATTTTCTGGATGGGATGTCTTTGATAGTGCTTCATCAAAGGCATTAGCTGTACCAAAGTCAAGATATAGCCAAGCACTCCTAGCAATACCGCAAATATTGGCGACGGCGCAAAGACAAGCATCACCGCTACAAAAATCATTACCCGCAGCCAAATGCCCGCATACGCATCATTGCGGAACAGCACCCGCATATAGAGATAGCCGTAGCGACTTTGATTGAGGGTCCCCATCTGCTTTAAAAACCAGTCCAAATACTGACGTCTCGAGACCGTCACCTTCTGATCAGGAACATCCGCAAAGATGGACACCAATCGGTAGAACTTAGCTTCACGCAAGGTTTCTTGGTGGACAACGTAATCGAATTGAATCCAGCGCTTTCTGC
This sequence comes from Suicoccus acidiformans, assembly GCF_003546865.1. Taxonomy (GTDB): domain Bacteria; phylum Bacillota; class Bacilli; order Lactobacillales; family Aerococcaceae; genus Suicoccus; species Suicoccus acidiformans. Next base: position 207,044 of record NZ_CP023434.1, on the reverse strand, counting down.
GTTGACTCATAGCCCACAGAATATAGCCAAGCCCGAGAATCGCTGCCGAAGCCATGAGACCAATATGATACCCTGGGGGCAAGACGAGAGTACCTAAGAGAAGTAGGGTGTAAAGACTCGTATGGGCAATTTGTGGCAAGGGGCTACCCTTGCGCCCAAAGCCCAGGTCATAAATATTGAGATACAATAGTAGGAAACTGATTAATTTCATCAGCAGGCCTAACGTAATAAAGAACCAGATTTGCCCACCTTGCCAAGCACTCACGTAACTAATAAAAGGGTAGACAATCAACTGCCCCACCCCGAAGCAAATCGCCGGGATGATTAAGCCTAAGAGAGTACCCTTCAGCCAATATGGCGTCCACTCCTCACCGCGGGCAAAGAGGTAACTTTTGTCTGGGTCTTTGGTATACCACAAAGGTTGACCTAGATTAAAGCAGAAAGCCAGCCACACCAAGCTGATTATGATAATCGGTATGCGTACTTCTGCCGGATTACTCGCTTGTACCCGAATTAAAATATTCTGGTAGAAGGTAATCCCAAAGGCGAAGAGGACGAAGAGAATAATGGAGAAATGGTCATTTAAGATCAAACGACCGTATTTACCAATTTCTTGAAGGTGCTTGTGGAAGCGAAAGCGGAACAGTTCATCTAAGCTCTTCGGCATACTTTGGCGCTGTTTCGGTGGACGACGGCGATTCTTCGCATCAATGGCCACCCCGGCGGATGCTTGCTTAGCCATGGCCTTCACCTGCCGTCATCTGCACATACAACTCGTCCAAACTTGCCTGAGGCGAGCCCATTTGCTTGCGAATTTCTTCTAAATCTCCTTTGGCAACTAACTCCCCATGTTGCAAGAAAAGGTAGCGATCGCAGAGATCACGGGCAATCGACAACATATGGGTCGTAAACAGAACAGCCGTGCCTTGGTCGGCCCGCTCCTTCAAGAGGTCCGTGAAATCCCGGATGGCCAAAGGATCTAAACCTAAGAAAGGTTCATCAATAATCAACACCCGAGCATCCGTGACTAAAGCACAAATGACCATCACTTTCTGCTTCATGCCTTTGGAGAAGTGGGTTGGGAACCAATTCAAATTCTGGTCGAGGCGGAACATCTTCAACAGCGGCTCTGCTCGCTCCATCACCGTTTCGATAGGAATATCATAGCCTAAGGCGGTCATTTCCAGATGTTCTTGCAGCGTTAGTTCATCGTAGAGGATTGGTGTCTCTGGAATATAAGCTACTTGCTTGGCGTAGAGGGTATGGTTATCTTCAATCGTCTGGCCTGCAATCTCAACGCGGCCTTCTTGCGGGATCAATAAACCTAGAATCGTCTTTAAAAGCGTCGATTTCCCCGCTCCATTCAAGCCGACCAAGCCCACCACCTCGCCGAATTGGATGGTAAAATTAATATCTTTCAATACAGGGACTTGACGGTAGCCACTGTACAGATTGCTTACATTTAAACTCATCGCAAACTCCTTCTGTTACTCCTATGAGTGAATTGTATTCTATGTCTATCATACACTATATTTTAAGATAATATTGTGAATTTAGTAAGAACTTGTTTGTGATTCCCCGTGAAAACGTTGACAGCACCAACGTAGAATCGCCTTTATGGGACTTATCTTTATTTGGCCGGAGAGATGAAATGAGACAGTCTCCTTCCCTTCAATCTTTGTAAAGCAAAAACCCCGAGAAGCAGTTGTCCCTCGGAGTTTTGAAAAGGCCATGAGCCTTCAAATAGATGAGATTCTTTCAAATTAGTTAGCACCATCGGCTGATTCACCTTCAGATGATTCTTCAGGTGTACTCGCTTCAGGATTAGATTCGCCTTCAGAGGTTGATGCATCCGTTGATTCAGACGACGCGTCTTCACATTCAGACGTTGATTCAGAAGTTGATTCAGAAGTCGCTTCCGATTCAACCGCAGGAGCCGTTTCAGTAACTACAGGCGCTGTTTCTTCTACAGGCGCTTCTTCAATTACGTCACCTTCAGCCTTTACAACTTCACCGGTTACCGCATCAATAGTGATGCTGGCCTTACGTGCATCGTCATTATCACGTTCTTCAACAACTTCTACTAACCAAGTTGGGTTGGTATGTTCTGCATCATCACGACTTAAGGTATAATCTGTAGCAAAGCCATAACCCGCTTTAGCAAGGGCAGCTGCAGTCACTTCGTCAAAGTCAACAAATCCAGTCGTCTCAAAGCCTTTGCTGTCTATAAGAACACCATCAGCATCTGCTTCAGTTAACTCTGTAGTCTCGTCAGTAACTACTTCACCTGTTTCGCTATTGTAGGTAACATCATATTGGTTGGCAAGATCGGCACCAGAAACTTTGATGTCATAAACCACTTCAACCCCAGCAACAACGGTTGTAGCTGCCGCTGCATCATCTACAGAAGCTTCGCTTGTTGCAGCTTCGTCAGTTGTCTCAGCATCTACCGGATCTTCAGTTCCTTGTGTATGATCGGGTTGATTGTCTGGAGTTTCTTCACTGGTTGACTCAGATTCCGAAGTTGTTGACTCATCTGAGTCCGCCTCAGCGTCTGAAGCACTCTCGTCAGAAGCTTCACTGCTTGCATCTACATCAGAAGCTACAGCTACCGTATCGGTCACAGCTGCTGCTGCGCGTACTTCTGATTCTGTAATGTTTACACCTGTTAAGGTTGCATCTGGGTATTTCGCTTGGAAATCAGCCAAAGCTGCTTCTAAGGCTTTTTGTAAAGCGCTTGGTTCAACTTCGGCTTCTTCGGTTGCTGCTTCTTCAGGAGCAACTACTGCTTCACTCGCGCTTTCAGCGGCACTATCTTCTGAACTTTCTTCAGAAGTAGATTCAGATGTCTCTTCACTTGATATAGATTCAGCCGAAGACTCTACTGAACTTGATTCACTTGCTAAGGCAATGGTATTTACAGAAGCTGCCCCTAGGGTTGCTGCACTAACGCCTAATAATACTAATTTTTGTAAAGATTTTCTCATATATTATCTCTCCTTTTCCTACTATAAGTTATCACATTTGACTGTCACAACACAATCGGTCAACACTTAAAGTTTAGCACAACCGCTAGGGAACTACCATTAATATGGCTTGGTGGTCAATTTAGTGATGGTAGATTGACCGCCGACCCCTCCCTTTAACTTTCGGCAAATTCTAGCAATTAGCTTCCAATCATTCCCAAGAGAATTCTAGCGCCAATAGCAACTCCTTGCAAGGTGGCTCGATTGGCACTCAAAGCTAATCTTAGGATGTGTCCGGTCGAAACTAAGTGTCCATCAGAATAAGGAAAAACCACGGCGCGGGCCGTGGCTGTATGTACTCTCGCCTCTTATTAATCAAGTAAGCCAAAGTGCTGAAAGGCTTGATATAATCCGTCTTCGTCTACCGGGCTGGTAATATAGTCGGCCATGGCTTTAATTTCCGGACCGCCGTTACCCATGGCAATCCCCACTGCGGAATACTCCAGCATCGGGATATCAACCTTGGCGTCGCCAAAGGCCATGGTATCAGCTTGGGCAATACCTAGTAGATTAATCAGCTTATCAATGGCGACTGCCTTATCAATATTCGGCAAGGCCATATCGCCAAAGAGCGCTGTTTCACCGTGACCGCCCCAAGTGCCGACTTTATAGGCACTGAAGTGTTCCCGGGCGGCTTCAAAGTCAGCGTAGCTATCTAAGATAAAGCTAATTTTATTCACATCATCCCGGTAGCCTTCATCAGCCCGGTCTAATAATAAGTCCGGCATGGCATCGGTTACTTCAAAGTGCGCTGGAATCTCCTGCCCTTTCCGGCCAATATATTCCATCATCACCGGCTTGCCACGCTCGGCGAAGTTCTCACTGGCGAAAAGTCCCGTATTGGCTTCCACATAGTATTCTAAGCCACGATTCTTGAGCCAGTCGATGATCGAGGTCGCTTCTTCTAAGCTTAGGGTTTGGTGGAAGAGTTCCTCGCCATCCGCTTCGACGTAAGAGCCATTGCCACCGATGTAGCCATCAAAGCCAATGGTCATCAACTCGTCGTAGGATTCAGACTTACTACGTCCGGTGACAAGAAATATTCGGTGGCCATTTGCGCGCGCTTGGGTAATCGCTTCAATGGCGGATTCCGGCACACGATTATGGTAGTCGACGAGGGTGCCGTCAACGTCTAGAAAGATTGTTTTTGCCATGGTGTCTCCTTTACTTGGGTGCTTTTAAGCTGGCACCGTTTGTTGCGATAACGTCTTTATACCAACCGAAGGATTGCTTCTTGTAGCGTTCCAGGGAGCCACTGCCATCGTCATTGCGGTCCACATAAATGAAGCCGTAACGTTTAGACATTTGGGCCGTTGAAGCACTCACCAGATCGATACAACCCCATGAGGTGTATCCCATTAACTCGACCCCATCAGCAATCGCTTCCCCTACTTGGTATAAGTGGTCATTCATATAGTCAATACGGTACTGATCCATAACGGTAAGGTTACCGTTCTCGTCTTCGACAAGTTCGTCTTTGGCACCCAAACCATTCTCCACAATGAAGAGTGGTTTCTGGTATCGATTCCAGAAGTCATTGAGGACGATACGCAAGCCAATCGGGTCAATTTGCCAGCCCCATTCGGAAGCGTCCAGATGCGGATTGATTAAGCCGCCCATAATATTCCCTTCACCGCTTGAATAACCCTCTGGATTATGCGCTTGGGTCGTACTCATATAGTAGCTAAAGGAAATAAAGTCTACCGTATGCTCCTTCATCAACTCCAGTTCCCCGTCTGCAATAGCCAACTCAATCCCATGCTCACGCATATAACGCTTAGCATAACCTGGGTATTCCCCGCGCACATGAATATCCGAGAAGAGGTAGTTCTCGTTCTCGAAATGTCTAGCTGCTAGTACGTCCTTTGGATTCGGCGTCATCGGATATGCTGGCATAGCAAGAACCATACAGCCAATTTGGAAATCTGGATTAATTTCCTTGCCTATCTTGGTAGCCAGGGCTGAGGCAACAAGTTCATGATGCACCGCCTGCCACAAATCTTGCTGGCTCAATTCCTCCTTCGGTGTGTTAATACCTCCACTCATCAGCGGCGCATTGAAGATGGAATTAATTTCATTGAAGGTTAACCAATACTTCACCTTATCCTTATAACGCTCGAATACAGTGCGAGAATACCGACCATAAAACTCAATCAATTGATGATTCGTCCAACCATCATACGCCTCCGCCAAATGCAAAGGCGTCTCATAATGTGACAAAGTAACCAGCGGTTCGATACCATATTTCAAGAGCTCATCGAATAAGTCATCGTAGAACTGCAAGCCCGCCTCATTCGGCTCCGTCTCATCCCCTTTCGGGAAAATCCGGCTCCATGCAATTGAAGTCCGATAAACCTTAAAGCCCATCTCCGCAAATAACTTCACGTCGTCTTTATAACGATGGTAGAAATCAATCCCTTTCAGCTTCAAGTTATCTTCCGTCGGCTCCTCCGTCCGAGGTGTCATAATACCATTGGGCATCACATCTTGTACCGAGAGACCCTTGCCGTCCTCATTGTACGCCCCTTCATACTGATTAGCCGCCGTCGCCCCGCCCCACAAGAAATTCTCCGGAAACACAATCATCTTCTCAATCCTCTCTATCTTTTACTTACTCTAGTTTATCAAAAAATTACATTCTTTCTAGCACTAGCCTGGCGATTGTAGCCGACGACACAAGAAAGACTTTCTGGCGGAGGTGTATTGTGTGAGGGCGACACAATCGGGTATACTATTTGTGTGAGGAGGGATAAGATGTTACTTATTGAACAATTACAGGCCGAGACCTTTCCGCCAGGTGAACAGCTCTTAGTCGACTACATTCTGGAACATACAGAGGATATTCATCAACTCTCTGCCAGCGCCTTGGCCCAGCTGACCCATACGAACCCAACGAGCTTGGTTCGCATCGCTAAGAAATTAGGTTACGTCGGCTGGAGCGATCTGAAGGAAGCCTTGCGTGAAGAGTGGCTTTATTTAAATAGCCACTTTACTGCCGTAGACGCCAACCAGCCCTTTACTGCAACAGATTCCCCGCTCCGCATCGCCAGCAAAATTGCTAGCTTAGAGCAGAATACCATCCAAGATACCTTGTCCTTATTAGAACCAAGCGACTTAGCCCAGGCCCAGCATTTCCTAACCGAAGCACAAGAGATTATCGTCTTTGCCGGCCATTCCAACGGCATGGTCGCCCGTGAGTTCGTCTCGCGCATGCGACGCATTGGCTTCAAGATTATTCTAACCGATATTTACGACTACAGCTACTATGAAGCCTACCATAGCAACCCGGATACCTGCGCAATCATCATTTCCTACTCTGGCGAGAATCTGCATTTCGTCGAGTGCCTAGACATCTTGAAGCAGAACGGGGCAAAGACCATTAGCCTAACAAGCATCGGCGCCAACAGCATCTCCACCCGAGCAGACTGCTCCTTGAAAATTACTACACGGGAGAAATTGTATTCCAAGATTGCGAACTTCACATCCTCCACTTCAATTATCTATTTATTGAATGTGCTGTATGCCTTAGCCTTCACCGTCCGATACGAAACGAACTTGGCCCACATTCAAAGAACTGGCCGCCGCTTTGACCAACGCGTCTCCACTGTCCGGCTCATTCAAGAAGATGAATAAGGCGCTATGTACAATTGTCTGATTCAAAGCGGAAGCATAGCCTTTATGGACATCTCCCCACAAAAAAGGTCCTTAAAAAAGCATCATCACAAGTCTGAAAAATGCGATGATGCGTTTCTTGTGCCTTAACCTCGAGTGAGGCGGGTAATAATATCTTTGTGTTCGGGGTAGGCTGCAAGTAGGTCTGCCCGCTGGAAGAGTTTGAAGTCTTCGTATTCAAAACCAGGTGAACACATGCAGCCAACAAGGCCGTAACCTGTTTCAACAGTGGAGCCAAAGATGTGACCTTTAGGAACGCAATGTTGTAGGACTTGGCCTGCTTGAATATCTGGCCCGAGGTGTGTCTGTAAATATTGGCCGTCCGGGGTAATTTCATGGACGGTAACAGCTTGGCCTGCATGATAATACCAAACTTCGTCTACACTGAGGCGGTGGAAGTGCGAAGGATTGTCTTCTAATAAAAGGAAGAGAATACTCGTATATTGGGCTTGGCCCTCCCCAGTCACAGCTTTGTATAATTGCTTATAGTAGCCCCCTTCAACGTGAGGCTCCAAGCCGAGTCCTGCGACCCATTGTTGAATATCTTGGTTCATTATGCCACTCCTTTATTCATCCTTATTAGTATTTAGCTTAAATTCACCAAAAGCGAAAAGCCGGCGGGCTCATCCGAGTCCACCAGCTATGCCAGAGATACGACCATAATTGTTCAAATATGTTCTCTAGATAACGCTCTAGTAGCGAGATACTGCGATGTTACGCATATGGATCACCTTAACCTTTCTTTATGAATAAGTTTTCGGTCAAAATCAATCCACTCACCCTCCTCTAGCGAGATCATCGGGACACTTGAGAGAACCCTAAAAGAACACCTAACGATGGTTCGTTACGCGTTTATTCACTGGCTTGTCATTCTGCCTAAACAGAATCGCCTAAAGGGGGATAATTGCGATGGGCAGGAAATCACACTAAACTGTGTACTGGCAGTGCGTATCCACTTTTGATCTCGATTGTTCATATCTTTCACCTCGCGCTATCCTCTAGCCATCGACATATTATCTACGTTCATTATAGCAAATGATTTTCATTTAGAAAACCATAATGATATACTGAACATATCATAGTGAAAATTATATGCATGCAAATTCGCACTGTCGCAAGCTTTATGGTATAATATGTTGCAAAAAGAGGAGACAATGTCATGAAAAGAGCGTTGATTCATGTTGACTATTCCAATGATTTCGTTGCGGATGACGGAGTTCTAACAGCCGGCCAGCCTGCCCAGGAGATTCTACCGAACGTTATGCGCTTGACAAAGGAGTTCTATGAGCAAGGTGAGGACATCTTTATCACAATGGATACACACATTGCAGGCGACCCTTATCACCCCGAAACGAAGTTGTATCCACCCCACAATATTGCAGGCACTTGGGGACATGAACTGTACGGCGAGATGCAGATCTATTACGATGAAATTAAAGACAGTGACCACGTTCACTACATTCAAAAGACGCGCTACTCGGCCTTTGCCGGAACCGATTTGGACATTCGCCTACGCGAGCGCAAGGTTGACACGGTAGTCATTCTCGGTGTGGCAACCGACATTTGTGTCTTACATACAGCGATGGATGCTTATAATTTAGGCTATCAAATAGTGGTGTACGAAGATACGGTAGCTTCTTTTAATCCAGATGGCCATACCTTTGCCTTGAACCATATTAAGAGCTCCCTTGGGGGCGACGTTATTTAATTGCAGGATTCTTAAAGCATCTTCGGATGCTTTTTTATATTTAATCTAACTGATGTTTTGCTAATTAACAAGTAATACCCATTATACTGCGTGGTGACCACTCTGTCGCTTCCTTACAATGAGTTTTAAATGTGAGGGGGTGTGCGTAGATGGATCGCATTGATCGAATTGAACAGCAGAGACAAGCTATCGGAATGTCATTGGAAGACTTATCGCTTAGATCAGGTCTGGCTTATAATACGGTGCGCGATGCTTTAAGGCATATTAGCAATCCGACCCAAGATACCTTGGACCGAATGGAAATCATCCTGGGGATTGACGTCACCTTTCCTGAAGATACACCTGCAAATGTTCACATTCAAGAAACAGCTGCCCGCACCAAGTCGCAAGAGGCCTCCCTTTTTGACATTGCTAGGCAAGTCAGTGCCAATTATGCTAAGGCTTTGGATAATTACTTGAAAGCCTTGCATCCCGCATTGACGTATAAGCAATATCTGATTCTTAACTATGTCCAAGCCCATCCGGAAGGGCAAATTACGCTCACCCGAATTTCCGATGAGCTGGGCTTGACCTATGCAATCGTGCGCAAAGCTGTAGAAAGCTTGCAAGAAGAAACTTACATCCATCGCTATAACCGCGGCTTTAACACCCACTCCAAAGGCTACTACTACCAACTCACACCCAAAGGCAAGCGCGTCCACCAAGCGATCCAGCGCGACCTCACCGAATATCACCAACTCTTACAGAAAGCAACTGGACTCGCGGAACTCGACACCATTACCCCTAACCTAATCGAGCGTATCGTCCCGACCATGGACCGCTTTATCGCCAATCGCAAAAGCAAGCCGTAAGCCACAGCCCGCCCTGTGGCTTATTTACATTGAAAGGTGACAAGAAGCGGTGCCCTCTGTAAAGCTCTAATATTACCTTCCAGCTTGAAACACTCCCAGGAAAGTCTAGGCTGGCTATCTGCTTTACACTTGCTATGGACGTGATATTTCAATCGTGCCCTTATTGGTCAGTGGCACTGCTTCTACCTGACTTCGCCGAAAGCAAGCAGAGCTCTTGTGCTAAAGAATGACACTTCCCTGCTGACTATCAAATTTCACAAGGGACACATGCCTTAGACTTCCCAGAGTTCTTGAAAAACTAACAGCGCCTTAGACAGACATCACACAATATGTCTCTCAAGGCGCTGTTGATATTTATAAATCAAGCCAGTGATATAAGCCGAAGAGGTAGCCGTAATATTTGTAGATTTCCTCTTGGGCCAGGGCGCGGTTACTGGTGTTCTCCTGGTAGGGCTGGATTTCGTCGTCGACTACCGGGTAAGCAGAGACGTAAGTTAAGTCAAAGCCATAATTATGATTGACGCGTTCGTAAATCATGCGGGTACGGCGACTATGGTAGTCGCTCGTGACAATTAGGGCGGAGTCATAGCCATAGGTCGCCATTAAGTCCAAGGTGTAAAGAGCATTGGTCCAGGTGCTGGTTGCTTGATTCTCTTGGATGATGGCCGAATTAGGGACGCCGGCAAGTTCATAGTACCACGTAAAGTCAAAGCCAGGCCCGGCCAACGGGGAGACGATGACCTGCCCACTCCTCGAATAACCTTGCTTATAGAGGGCACCAGCTGTGGGCGCACGTTCAGGGCCGCCTTCAGGGACAATGATAACATCGGCCACAACCGGCAGCTCACCGACATCTAAATGCTGATAAATCCAACTCGCATGCAAACCAATGGCTACAGCCACAAGCGCGATGAGCTTGAACAGTTTCTTCATCCCAACCCTCTCTTTCCAGGCCTTCACCTATAACTAATTCTCATTATAAACGTCGCGGGTATAGACTTTCGCCTGTACATCGCGCAATTCTTCCGTAGCCCGGTTGGCCAGAATAACGTCACTCATCGCCTTAAAGCGCTCAAAGTCATGTTCCACCCGGTAGCCTTCAAAGCTATCTTCATCCAGGCGTGGTTCATAAATAATCACATCCAAGCCTTCTGCCCGCAACAGCTTCATAATGTCTCCAATTGCAGCCTGGCGGAAGTTGTCTGACCCCATCTTCATTGTCAGACGATAGACACCAACGGTTTGCGGCTTTTGGCTAAGGACTTGTTGGGCTATAAATTCCTTGCGGGTAGCATTCGATTCGACAATGGCGCGAATGAGATTATTCGGCACGTCTTCATAATTCGCCAACAACTGCTTCGTATCCTTCGGCAAACAATAACCCCCGTAGCCAAAGGAAGGATTATTATAATAGTCACCAATCCGCGGATCCAAACTCACCCCATCAATAATTTGCTGGGTATTCAAGCCCTTCGATTCCGCATAAGTATCCAGTTCATTAAAGTAAGACACACGCAAGGCCAAATACGTATTAGCAAAAAGCTTAATCGCTTCAGCTTCCGTAGAATCAACTAGCAGAATCGGAATGTCTGCTTTAAGTGCACCTTCCGCTAATAAATCAGCAATAAGCTGCCCCCGCTCACCACGGTCGCCTACAATGATGCGCGACGGGTATAAATTGTCCTGCAAGGCACGCCCTTCCCGAAGAAACTCCGGCGAGAAGATAATGCGATCAGTTTGATAGCGCTCGCGGATACTTTCTGTATATCCGACCGGCACCGTTGACTTAATTACAATATTTGCGTGGTCGTTGCGCTGGAAGACCTCATCCAGGACGGCCTCAATTGAGGATGTGTCGAAGTAATTCGTCTCCTCGTCATAGTTCGTTGGTGTAGAGATAATGACCAAGTCAGTCTCATCATAAGCCACACCTGGATCGGTCGTTGCTTGTAAATTCAGTTCGTGTTCCCGTAAGTAAGTTGAAATTTCCTCATCTTGGATAGGTGAAATTCCTTGATTAATTAAATCCACTTTCGCTTGCATTAAATCCATTGCAATGACAGGATTATTCTGCGCAAGCAGAACGGCATTGGATAAACCGACATAGCCAGTACCGGCAATGGTAATCTTCATGTGGCTACCTCCTACATTTCTTTTCTATGCTCTGTATTATAGCACAATTCAGTTATAAAGGGGGTTGGTAAGTCATGTGACAGATTCGGCCAAGTCTTTGACCCAACACAAGCGTTTCACCGCGAACCCCCCTTGGATTCGCCAATCGGCCTCCTTTAGCTAGCAGTCTCAAAGATACCTTGCCTGGCCTCAGTTAATTCGTATTGCTAATTCCAGCTCATCCACGCTTCCAGTAGCTTCCCCTGGACTAGAGCTAAACTTATCAAACTAGAAATAAACGCATCGAAGTAATTGGGTGTAAATCACTTCGATGCGTTTGGTTTAGGGATTATTTAGTTGAGTTCTTGGTGAATGGTGTTGGTGACTTCTGCCAGCGATGCTTCGTCAGGAATATCATAGTACACGCCATCGATCATTTCGCCGGTACCGTAAAGTTGATAGGTTTCTACTGTTTTAATGGAGCCACCGATACTTGTCGCAATATCGATAAAGTCCGTTAACGAGACACTCATCTCGAGGTTGTCGTTGAGAGCCATGCCGACACGACCTAGGCGCAAGACGTCTGCCACGCCCATGCTTGTCACTTCCTCATATATGGCAACTAGAATATCGCGTTGGCGTTCTTGACGAGCGTAGTCGCCACCAGATGTATAGCGTTCACGCGCATATTGCAAGGCCATGTTCCCGTCTAAGGTTGTTGTTTGTCCTTCGGTAAAGTCATAGCCACCGATCGAGAAAGATACAGGTGGGGTAACTTCAATGCCGCCAATGGTATCCACAATTTCTTGAATGCCCGCCATGTTCACGACAATGTAATGATCCAGTTGAATATCTAATAATTGATTCACGGCCTCCATCGTCAACTCTGCCCCACCAAATGCATATGCGTGGTTGATTTTATCCATGCCGTACCCTGGAATATCCACATAAGTATCCCGGGGAATGCTAGTCAACGTTACCCGACCCGTCCCTGGGTTCACGGTCGCTACCATAATAACGTCCGAACGCCCATGATCCGTCCGTCCTTCAGCGCCCGTATCCGTCCCCAATAATAGTACAGACATTGTGTCCCCATTCACGGACTCTTCCGCTGACACCTGTGGCATGACAAAGCCAAGACAGCACAGCACCATCAAGACCATTACTATAAATCGCTTCATCTCTACATCCTCCTATTTCCTAAAAAAGTTAAAGCTCCATTTTTTGCGCCGAGGGGCAGCTATAACCTCCGGCTTGGCAAAGGTTTGGCCGTTAATAATTGCCCGGGATCGCTGTTTATATATATCAACCTGTTCGCTCCCGTATTCTTCTTCCATCAATCGATAGGCGGCTTGGAAATGGAAAGAACGCCATTCAACACTATGGGCATCGGACGAGAAGATGTGAACTAAATTCCGCTCAATCATCTGCTTTGATACAGCCCGAAACTCTTCACCGAAATTGCCAATATAAGATGACGTCGTCAACTGTCCAAGACAGCCTAATTCAATAAATTCCTGATAGTAATTTAAGTCGCTCATAAATACTTTGTTGCGCTCAGGGTGGGCAATAATCGGAATACTCCCCTGCTCTACTAACACACTCAAGGTCTCATAGGCAAAGTCTGGCACCGTCAACGTTGGCATCTCCACTAAATAGTACAAGCCGCCACCATCCAAAGACAGCAAGTTCCCTGAATATAACTCATCCAGAAAGGCCTCGGTTAAGCGTATTTCCTGGCCAGGATACACCTTCAACGCTATGCCATGCGCGTCATATAAAGCTTGAAGCTGCTCTGTTTTCTCGACGACGCTAGCAGCTGGGTTAACATATTGGCCGTTCAAATGATGCGGGGTAATCACCGAGTGCTCCACACCTTCCTGGACAGCCTCACGGGCTAAAGCTAATGTATCTGCCTCATTCTGCGCCCCATCATCTACTCCCGGGAGCAGATGACTATGTAGATCAATAATCATACCTCACTCCATTCTAATGGACTCTTCATCCAGTCTTTGAGCTTTTACCGATTAAACTTGCCCCATTATACCAGAAATTCGCCCTTATGAACATTACTTAAAGTAAAGGACTTAGAAAAATCACACATTCATCCCAATAAGTGATGAACTTTCAGCGAAAATTGAATAAAAGCGATGATTGTCCTTGATACTGCCCTGCAACTGTCCCTGATAGAAGCCTTGCTAACTGCTTTTGAGCTGGGCAAGAGGTTTTGCAAGTGCATTAAATAAACACTCATCCGTTAAGCTTTGAGACGAGACGTAATTTCTTATGGGCCTTTGCCATCATCCTACAAGATGTTTCCTAGCCTTAACCTATATAGATCAGCTGCCTCATCCACCCAAGACAAAGAAACGCCTTGACCGGATTAGTCAAAGTGTTTCTCGCTATATTTATCTTAAAGAATCCCTTGCTCAGCTAACTTACCGAAGAAGTAAGCAATTTGGTCACGCCAAGCTGGCCAATCGTGGGGTACGTCGTGGCCCCAGTAGTCGAACCATCCTGGAATGCCTTTGGCTCGGAAAGCGTCTTCTAAACGACGTGTATCCGCAATGTGCGGTCCTTCCCAGTCGCCTTGGCCGACAGAGACGATATAGTGATTCTGACGGTATTGGTCTAAGAACCATTCATCTTGCATATTCCACAGATAGTCAATCGGTGAGTTCTCATAAACAGCAATGTCACTACCGTAATCTCCTGTGAAGAAGCGCGCATCATACACCCCACTCATCGCAAGGACAACGCCGAAAACATCCGGGTGGCGCAAGCCGAAGTTGATGGAGTGATAAGCACCCATGCTGGCACCTGTGACCATAATTTTACCTTGCCAGTTTGATTCATGGCGGATGAGTGGTAAGAATTCATGAATGATGTATTTATCGTATTGGTTATGTGCTAAGGCTTGGTCATGAGCACTCTTATGCTCAGCTAGCCAAGACTCAGAATCCACCGAGCTCGGTGTATAGAATTGCACACGACCTTCATTGATATAAGACTCAACCGAACGAATCATATCAAAATCCGCAAACTCATCTTTACTTCCACCGGAAGATGGGAAGACAATTACCGGAATACCCGCGTGACCGTATTTGTTGAAGTACATCTCCCGTCCTAAATGACCACTATAGTGACTTCTGCTTTCGAAATGCATACATTACCTCCTAGTTACGTTTCGCCCGAATGAAGTTCATCACTTCAAGGAGCTTATCTTCTTTCTCACTGCGAACAATAAACCCGATGTCTCCCATCACGTGGGCAAAGATACTTGGTTGCCATACATCGCTAATTACATAGTCAGGATAGGTTGCATAAATATCTTCTTTGCTGTGAGCATAATTTAAATGATTATGGCGTGAGACATACGCCGCATAATACGGACGGTTCAAAGGGGCTTGGAATTCATTGGTTTGAAGCATTCTAGCATAGAGATCAAAGATGTCAAACGAATTCGCATAATTCCAAAGGTCAACCGTATAGCCACCTGGTGGACGGCAGTTCAATTCCAACATCATCAGCGTATTATCCTTAAGACGGAATAATTCGAAATGGAAGAAGCGTTCCTTGAAGCCAAAAGCCTTCACAGCTTTCAGACCCACTTCGCGAATATCAGCCGGCACCTCGCGTTCAATGAAGAAGTACATATCATTCCCGTCTAAGGTGTCCAAGACCGGGCGGTCATGGGTAATTGACGAATCGAACACTACATTCCCATCGCGGTCAACCAAGCCGTCATAAGTTACCACATTACCGGAGATATACTCCTCCATAATATAGCTGACGTCCTCTTTCTTCTGCTCGAAGAATGCCTCCAGCTCTTTAGGAGTCTTAATCTTCCAGGTGTCACTGGCTCCAACCCCTGAATCCGGCTTAACAATAACCGGATAGCCGAGTTGCTTGACTAATTTCTTCGCGTCCTTCATATCTGTAAAGACACGTCCTTTAGCTACCGGCAACTTGGCCTTGCGGAAGACTTCTTTCATCTTCGATTTGTACTTAATCTGGTCCATATCCGCCGGCTTCATTCCAGGAATATTAAAGTCTTCACGTAATTGCGCATCCTGAACTAACCAGTGCTCATTATGCGACTCAAGGAAGTCAATCTTACCGTATTTAAAAGCAAAGTAAGCTACCGCACGATAGACTTGTTCATAATCTTCCATGTCATCCACACGGTAGTACTCTGTCATCGCATGTTTTAATGGCTCCGTTAATTCATCATAGGGGGCATCCGCAATTCCAAGCACTCGAAAGCCATTCTCTGCAAGACGCACCGTGAACGGCTCGAAGTTACTTGGGAAATGCGGCGATATCATAATGTAGTTTAATGGTTCACCCATTTCCTCACTCCTTACGTTTAAAAAATTACTTAAACACAGTATACCACAGAATTCCAATTATTCTCATTTCTTTTTAATTATTTTAAGATAAATATTTTTTGATGGATGCAAAAGAAGGTGAACTGTTATATAAATCCTAAATTCCCGACACACATAACGATGAAACCTCAACAAAAGCGAGAATGACAGCTTTTGTTGAGGTTTTTAATGCATTATACCTCGTTACGCGTTATCGTTCATAACGAGGTGAGTATAATGGCTATCATAAATCAATATGACAAACGCTCTGGAATTACATATGTTTATGAATCAATATCTTGGTGGGATTCCGAGAAACAACGATCCCGCTCTAAGCGGAAATTAATTGGTAAGCGAGACCCCGAAACAGGTGAGGTTGTTCCTACCGATGGACGAAATCGCAAAGCGAAAGAACGTCTTAAACAAGCTCATCAAGAACGAATTCAATCCATTTCACGCAAACATTATGGCGCGACTTATTTATTACAGAAAATAGCCCGTAAAACGGGTGTACTTAACGACTTAAAAGCAATCTTCCCAGAACACTACCAAGCCTATTTAAATTTAGCTTATTATTTGGTTTTGGCGGCAAATAGTTCCATGAGACATTATGAAAGCTAGGCTCAAGACCACTATGTGATTGAAGAGAAACCTCTAACATCGCAAGGAATTTCGGAACTGTTCAGTCAAGTCGTCGAAGAACATAAACAACGCTTCTTCCGTGCACAATTGAAGCGATTCGATGAAGCAGAATATTGGGCTATGACACCACAACGATATCTAGTTATCCCAAGATGCTTGAATACGTACAACATGGCTATTATAAAGAGCATGAGCAATTACCACAACTCAATTTAGCGTATGTCTACGGTGAGAAGATGGGTTTACCCATCATGTATCGGCCATTATCTAGAAACACGCCAGATGTGAAGACACTTCCCTGGTTATTAAGTGTATTCGATGGTTTTGACCTGGAGTCTATTCAGCTAGTAATGGACCGAGGGTTTTATCGTCGAAAATCTATTGAAGAACTATGTGAGAACAAAATCACGTTTATTATGGGGACCAAGATGTCCTTATCCTATGTTAAGAAAGCAATGAGTCAGCTCCTTGAACTGATGGAGCAATTTCAAAACTATGATGTGGTTCATCGTGGCTATGCCCAATCGATACAACTCAACCATGAATTTAAGGCAGCAGAGACTGCTTATTATCCAATGTTAGGAGATAATACATTTGTGACATAAAACAAACAAAAAAAGAGACCCCTTTGGTATGATAGATGTGCAATCAAAAATCATCCAAGGAGGATCTCTCATATGTCTATTATAACAGAAGGAATGAAACATCGCGAACGAATTGTTAAGTATGCTATAAAAGTGAATAATAATGCTCTTGCAGCGAGAAAGTATCACACATCCCGTCAATATGTTCAAAGATGGCGGAAGCGATACGATGGGACGATTGAATCCCTTCGAAAGAAGTCAACTCGCCCTAAATCTCATCCTAATCAGCACACACAGATTGAATTAGAGTTAATCAAGCATAACTATCGATACCATAGGCATCGAGGATTAGCCCACGTCTATCGTAAATGTAGGGATAAGGGCTATACTAGAAGCTATGATTCTATGTGTCGTCAAATACGGAAAATGGACTTAAAACCTCCTGTATATGTCAAGTGAAAAAGGGACCACCTTTTGGGTCAATGTAACGGCTTAGGCTAATTTTTGAAAAGTTAGTTAAGAAGAAAGTGTCTCAGCGTTTCATACCTCCTTTTGGCTGGCTTGCGCCTCCTTCCAGGCACTGGTCTGCTTCATCCGATAACTCTCCCCTCGCATGTCCACAACATGCGCCTTAAAGGCTAAACGATCCACCAGGGCTCCCGTTAAGGTCGGGTCTTTAAAGCATTCCTGCCAGCGATCAAAGGTAAGGTTCGTCGTAATCATTGTAGAGCCCTTTCCCATCCGATTAGAAAGAAGATTAAACAGAAGCTCAGCCCCGGCTTCATCAAAGGATAAATAACCTAATTCATCGACAATCAAGAGATCGACCTTATTTAATCGCTGTTTGAAGCGATAAAATTGACTTTGCGTGACGGCCTCTCTTAATTCAATAACAAGATTTGGGGCATTTACGAACTGTACATGATAATTCTGCAGACAGGCCTCCATGCCAAGACCAATGCTAAAATGCGTCTTCCCTGTTCCAGGGTTGCCAATAAGAATGACGTTCTGTTTCTCTTGAATAAAATTCAGGGTCTTTAATTCGCGTAGTTGTTGGCGAACACCTTCCTTAAACACTTTCTCGTCAAAGTCCATCAGGTACTTCTTTTGGCTAAACTTGGCCTGTCGAATCCTTCTTTGATAGCTTCGATTTCGACGTTGTTCCACCTCCTCTGTCAATATCTCTGTGAGGGCTTCTTCCAAATCCAGTCCGCGACTCGTATATTCCAGGAGCAGGTGTTGGTAATTTTCCTTCAGATAGGGAAGTTTTAGTTCATTAGCGGCTTCTGCGATTGTTAACATAAGCTTTCCTCCAAACCATAGAGAGCATTTAATTGATGGAGCGTTGCTTCTGTCTGATGAAGAATCGCCTCCTGATTTTTAGGAACACCCTCATTTTCCGTTGTGACACGTTGCACCAACTGATCATAGGCCAATTGCTGGCACAAAGCCTCTCCACTGAGGCTATGGTATTTCTCAAGTTGTTCTATGAATTCTTTAGGGTGTCCGCTATAATATTTATGATAGAGTGTTTCCAAGCCGGGGGTTTGTTGAAGAACCAGCGAGTGTTCCAGAGCACCAGGTTTCTTCTTGAGGGTTTTGATATAGTGACTGATATCAAGCTGAAACCCATGGGAACCCTCTATTTTATTATGCCTGGCCACTTCTTGTTCATTGGCATAAACCACGAGATAATCGGCATAAGCCTTGATCTGAACTCGCTTCCCTACCAAGTAGTCAGGGACAGAATACTGATTCTTCTGATAATGAATCGTGGCATACTTTGTGACGCTGAGCTGACAAAGTTCTGCCAGTTCAAAGGGAGGACGGTATTTAAGAAGGTGGCCTTTTTCTTCTTCCAAACGACTCTCTTGATTCAAAGTCCGTAAGGACTCTTCCAAATGCTGGCGAGCTTCATCTAAAGATTGAAATTGATATTTTTTGGTGAAACAGTTTTGTCTGACATGCTTTACACGACTCTCTACTGTTCCCTTCTCATTCCCACTGAAGCAATTGGTGACATTAATATTAAACCCATAATAAGTGGCTAATTGGATGAGTTGGGGGTTTAGCTCCTTTTCATTACGCCCAATAAAACGAGTGACCACATTTCTCATATTGTCATAGACAAGCTCCGCATACACCCCACCCAGGTTTTCAAAAAATCGCACATGCGCATCCTGAAAGACAGCTTTTTTCTGGTTGGTATAGAGGTAAGCCCAGTAATAATCTGAAGCAGGGCTAGCCCACACAGCGAGATAATAGGTTTTAACCACGCCCTCAATTTCTAATTTGACCTCTCCAAAATCGAACTCCACCCGTGCACCCAATGCATAATTTTACTTGATAAAAGCCTCTTTAGCTTTCACTTTCATTTTTGACCAGTAATGAGCGACTGTCCGGTATTTAATCGCATACCCTTCCTCTGCTAGGATTTCATAAACAGCCTTAGCCGTTAGTGCTTGTTTATGAGGTCCTAGCCTTCGATCCTTTTCTCTTTCTTTTTCCAGTAACTCGCTCATTCTAGCTTCCACCTCTGGTGTAAAGGTTCTTTTTTTCCGATTGGAAGTATCATATTTTCTTTCTAAGACTAATTGCTCGGTTGCTGCTTCGATTTCTTTCTCATTTTGAGCGTCATCCAAAGCATCTATACCTGCTTGGTATCGATCCCTTATTCTTCGAACCGTTTTTCTATCAATGTCCATGTCTCTGCTAATTTTCCTAATGGATTCCCCATTTCTAAAACGGTGAATCACTTCGAATTCTTTATTGATACGAATCACTCCTTGGCACCTCCATCTATAATACGTTTATTATAGATGGGAAGGTATGGCAAGTGGTCCCTTTTTGAATAGCAATTTACCCCGAAGGTGGTCCCTTTTTAGATTACAACAAACAGAAGAACTATGTGAGAACAAAATCACGTTTATTATGGGGCCAAGATGTCCTTATCCTATGTTAAGAAAGCAATGAGTCAGCCCTTGAACCGATGGAGCAATTTCAAAACTATGATATGGTTCATCGGGTCTATGCCCAATCGATACAACTCAACCATGAATTTAAGGCAGCAGAGACTGCTTATTATCCAATGACTTTACATATATATTACGATGCTCACCGAGCTTCTGATGAAAGAGAGTCTTTTGACAAACAACTGGTTGAGTGGCAAATACTTGCTGAAAAAGACCCAGCTACGTTCGATGCACAGAAAGAAGCTGGGAACTATTTAACGAGAGAAGGCCAAAGTCTCAAGGTTAATCACGATGCAATCAAAGAGAAGAAAGCTCGGATGGGATACTTTGCGTTATTGTCCAACTCTTCATTATCAAGTAGTGAGGTACTCGACAACTATCGTCGAAAAGATGTTGTGGAAAAGGCCTTTAGCGACATCAAAGATCGCTTAAATATGAGACGTGTTAAGGTATCCTCCAATCGATCCCTCGAAGGAAAACTATTTGTTCAGCATCTTGCACTCATATTAATAGCGTATATTCAACGTGAAATGAAAGAGAGTCAATTAAACAAGACATATACGATGGAAGATATTTTGATTCACTTAAATCGCATTAAAGGTTACTGGGATGAAGAATTTGGTCTAACCATTGGTAAGATATTGGAAAAACAAGAAGAGATATACAGAGGATTAAAAATAGCCCCACTAGTTTAATTGGTGGGAGTATCCTCGTTATGTGTGTCGGGAATTTAGGATAAATTAGTCGAAAATTAGCCACAAACACAAAAAAGCACTCTCCGCATTTGGAAAGTGCTTTGAAATATTGATACACCAACGATTAACGTTTAGAGAATTGTGGTGCTTTACGAGCTTTCTTAAGACCAGCTTTCTTACGCTCAACCATACGAGGGTCACGCGTTAATAAGCCAGCGCGTTTTAAAGCTGGACGGAAATCTGGATCAACATTTAAGAGTGCACGAGCGATACCGTGACGGATTGCACCCGCTTGACCAGAAACACCGCCACCTTGAACGTTTACTAATACATCGTATGTACCTAATGTTTCAGTAACGTTTAAAGGTTGCTTAATCACTTCGTGTAAGTGAGGGAATGGGATGTATTCAGCCAATGATTTACCATTGATGTTGAATTCACCAGTTCCAGGCACTAAACGAACACGAGCAGATGCATTTTTACGACGACCTGTTCCTAAGTATTGTACTTTAGCCATGTATTATTCCCTCCTTATTAGAATACTAATTCTTTGATGTCTAATGCTTGTGGTTGTTGAGCTGCATGATTGTGCTCGCTACCACGGTAAACATGCAATTTAGTAAATTGCTTGCGACCTAAGCGTGTATCTGGAAGCATACCTTTGACAGATAATTCCACTAAACGCTCTGGATTCTTCTCACGCATCACGCCAGCTGGGGTAGATTTTAATCCACCTGGATGACCTGAATGACGGTGATACATCTTATCAGATGCTTTCTTACCTGTTAATTCAACTTGTTCCGCATTAATTACCACAACGAAGTCACCTGTATCTACATGGGGTGTGTAAGAAGGTTTGTTCTTACCACGTAGGATAGATGCAACAACTGTTGATAAACGTCCTAAAGGAATGCCTGCCGCATCGATTAGAACCCAGTTGCGTTCAACTTCATTTTTCTTAGCCATATATGTTTGACGCACGATGTTTTCCTCCAATATCATTCTTTGTTTGACAATACTATTGAGTTTCCGGGGCTCTATAGTGGGGCAAACAATACCGTCCATTATTGTACATTGCCCATCCCCTCAAAGTCAACCCCTTCTTTCCAAAAAATCCAAAATTTTCTCCTCTGAATGCCTTACATCGTTCCTGTGTATGCCAAGAAGACGCTATAGCGATTAGGGCCGCTCCTAATTGTTTGAGTGGCAAGGCGCATAGCCTCAACCGACCATAGTTTATTCCCACAACCTATCTTATTAAGGGGGGGTGCCCTGACTTTCGCTTAGATAACTGACGCAATTAGCTCCTACCCACAAATTTCTCGGGAGTTTGACACTTCCATTTCATAAGAACCCTCCAAAAGCCTGTCATGGCTTTATTTTTTTGTCAAATTTCGCTTGAAATAATTGCGTACTATTTCGTACTATGTTATAATTAGCTTAAGAATAATGCTCGGAGGTGTTAATATGCGTGTGAAAATAAGTCAATCAAAAAACTCAATTTCCTATTCCATCATCAAAGACGTCATGAAAAATGGCAAAAAAACTACAAAAATTGTGGAAACTTTAGGAAATTACGACGAAATCAAAGCGAAATATCCTGATCAAGAGCCTCTCGAATGGGCAAAAGCTTATGCCAAGAAATTAACGAAAGAAGAAAAAGAAGGAAAGACACGTATTATTTCAGTTTTTGATCGCAGTAAACTGATCGAGTACCAGCACCGACCCCTCAAAGAGATTACCTATTTGTACGTTCAAAATATATTGTCATTACTTAAACTGGATAACTTTCTTGAAAAGATTGAGGCAAAATCACATCTTTCGTTCTCGCTATTTGACGTATTGACCATGCTCGTGACGAATCGCATGGTTGAACCCACCTCAAAACGTAGTGCCTATGCACAAGCTCAAAGCTATCTTGAACCACCTACTTTTCAGCAGCATCACATATATCGTGCATTGGAGCATCTTGCAGCATATTCAGAAGCTCTCCAATCCCATATCTATAAAGAGAGTGCTATGCACGTGGAACGAAACAATCACATTCTTTATTATGATTGCACTAATTTCTTCTTTGAAATTGAAGAAGAGGATGGGAAGCGAAAGTATGGGAAGTCAAAAGAAAACCGCCCAAATCCAATTATCCAGATGGGACTCTTTATGGATGGTTCGGGCTTTCCTTTAGCTTTTAGTCTATTTGGAGGCAACGAAAATGAACAGCCTTCCTTACAACCTTTGGAAAAAAGAATTCTAAAAGATTTTAAGCTATCTAAATTTGTCGTCTGTACAGATGCGGGTCTATCCTCAACAAATAATCGTCGCTTTAATTCGATAAAAAACAGAGCGTTTATTACCACGCAATCTCTAAAGAAATTAAAGAAAGTCGAGAAAGATTGGGCTCTATCCCCTCTTGGTTGGAAGACGTTTTCCAGCAATAAAACATATAATTTGAACGAAATTGATGACCTAGAAAACGATACACGAATTTACTATAAAGAACGATGGTATAAGCAAGACCCTACACTAGAGGAAAAAAAGAAAGGTGTCCAGCCACTTGAGCAAAAAATGATTGTGACCTATTCACCTAAATATGATCGTTACCAAAAAGAAATCCGAAATAAACAAATTGACAGAGCTATTAAAAAGATGGGGCAAAAAGATCCTACAAAAAATAGTAATCCAAACAGTCCGGCCCGCTTTATTCAACAAGTCAATATTACACAAAATGGTGAGGTGGCTGATGAATCTGTATATACACTCAATGAGAAGAAAATTGCCGAAGAAGCTAAATATGATGGCTTTTATTGCGTGTGCACTAATTTAGAAGGCGATACTGAAAAAATCGTTGCAATTAATCACCAGCGCTGGGAAATAGAAGAAAGTTTCCGGATAATGAAAACAGAATTTAAAGCACGACCTGTTTATCTACATCGTGAAACTCGTATAGAGGCTCACTTCTTAGTCTGTTTTATTGCCCTTCTTGTGTATCGTATCGTCTCCCAATTATTAGGCGATCAATATACTTGTTCTGAGATTTTACAATGCTTAGAAGAGATGAGATGGTTTGAAATACAAGGCGAGGGATATATCCCTGCGTATCAACGTACACCTTTAACGGATCAGTTACATTCTATCTTTCCTTTTCGAACAGACTATCAATTTATTGGTGACAAAGAATTTAATAAGATAAAAAAACTTTCTGCCTCAGGTAAAATAAACAAATAGTACGCTTTTTTCAGCAAAAAGAAAACCGCCTAAAAGACTGTAAAATCAGGCTTATAGGCGGTTTTTTGCTTTTGAAAGTGTCAAAGACGAGATTGTACATTGCCCATCCCCTCAAAGTCAACCCCTTCTTTCCAAAAAATCCAAAATTTTCTCCTCTGAATGCCTTACATCGTTCCTGTGTATGCCAAGAAGACGCTATAGCGATTAGGGCCGCTCCTAATTGTTTGAGTGGCAAGGCGCATAGCCTCAACCGACCATAGTTTATTCCCACAACCTATCTTATTAAGGGGGGGTGCCCTGACTTTCGCTTAGATAACTGACGCAATTAGCTCCTACCCACAAATTTCTCGCTTACACTTTCGACTTCGCACGCCTTTGTCAGCTACGTTCACCCGAGCCTACCCTGCTCGCCACTTCGGCCCAAATAAAAAAGAAGCCTCAAGCAACTTGCGTTACTCGGGGCTTTCAGTCTCATTGTCAACAACTATCATGATTGAGGGCTAGAGTCAGCTGAAGTTTCATCAACGCTTGCTTCTGCTTCTTCAGATGAAGCGCCGGAACTGTCTGATTCGCTAGGTTCTCCCGCTCCGCGTTCGACACCCGTTGGGTTCGACACAATCAGGGTACCGTTGACGATTTCACTTTGGGCAGGGATTTTGTTCCATTGGCGTAAATCGTCCTCGCTAATATTATATTCTTCTGCAATTTGGCGGAGTGTTTCGCCTGGTTTGACCTCGTGGAATTCTGGTTCTGGGTCAGATACGATTAATTGATCGCCTGCTTCAATTGCTTCAGCTTGGGCAGACGTTAAGTCGTTCCATGTTTCAATTAGCTTCGAGGTTGTATTGTATTTGCTTGCGATGGCCGCAATATCTTCCCCCGCTTCGACGGTATGAATTGTTGGCACGAAGGCTGGGTTAGATACGTAGAGTTCTTGGCCAACCATTAAGGTATCGTCGTCTAAATCGTTCCAAATTCTCAAGGATTCAGCTGAAATACCATATTGATCTGCAATGCGCCAAATATTCTCCCCTAAAGCAACGGTATGTGTTCTTGGTCGAGCACGTTCTGGTAATTTCGATAAGTCTACCCGAATCCGTTCGCCATTATTTGTTTCCGCAACGGTTGCTTCTTCTGTCGTTGAAACTGGACCATTCGGTGAGACGATTAAGTCCGTGCCAACTGTTAAGTAATCACTCGATAGACCGTTCCATGACATGATATCTGCTACGGTTGACCCGTATGCCACAGCTAAGTCATACAAGGTGTCGCCAGGTTGAACCGTATGCACAGTCCCGCCTGAAATCTGTGCCTCAGCCGTATAAGACGGCTCATAACTTGGTACATTCACCGGGCCGTTCGGTACAAGAAGCGCATCGCCCACATTGAGCCACGTGCTAGATAAGCCATTCGTTGCCATCAAAGCATCAACTGTTGTGCCATAGGCTTGAGCAATCGTAGACAAGGTCTCGCCAGAAGATACGCTGTGGTAATTCGACCAATTCGACACTGGGCCTGTGTAGTAAGAGCCAGAATAATCGTAAGACGGTGAGGTATAAGCATAGCCACTTGGAATAGCTAGCTGTTCACCCACATAAATCCAACTGCTGGCAATATTATTGTAAGCCGCCAACTGATCGACGCTTAAACCGTATGCTTGAGCAATGGTTGACAAGGTTTCCCCTGCTTGAACCGTGTGGTAGCCACCGACCGCGGGTGTTTCATAACTCAAATAGCTATCATCGCTGTAGCCCGCACCCGAACTTCCTTCATAAATATATAAATTCATCCCCACATCAAGATAGTCTGATGACAAGCCATTCCAAGCCATCAGCTCTTCCACGCTCACACCATAAGCGTTCGCAATAGATAAGAGATATTCGCCTGGTTGAACGGTATGGACAGTTTGTGCTGAGACTGAACCTGTTGCGCCAAGTAGCGTTAGGGAGGTTAACAATGATAGTGCAATTTTGCGATATTTAAACGTCATAATACCGTAACTCCTTTTCTTTGTAGTTTCCACTCCTTATTATTTTACCATCAAAAGGCCCATAATTAAAGGAAAAGCCACCACTTTAATCAAAAAGTAATCTAACTGCAATCTTCTAACGCTTGAGCTTTTCAAAGGCAGATCAATTTAGCTCATTAGCCAAATCTCCGCTCGACTCATCAAAGAAATGGCGGAATACTTGATTGACACGCACTTGGTGCGGCAGGGCTAGACGATACCAATGGGTGGGTTTGGGGCCAACGTATCCATAAATAGGCGAGCGGTTTATCCCGCCCAAGGCTTCGCTACACTGAATGACCGTAAAGCGGTCGAGCACCATGCCTGCATGCGCAACTTCTTCACCTTGGGCTGAGAGAAAAACGTCGCCTTTCTGGATATTATGATAGCGAATAGGTTGCAGCAATTGCCCTTCATACAAATACAAATCTGACAAATCGCCTAAGGGCGTATCCGCCGATAGAAAGCCTCCCACAATCAAAGCTGCGTAAAGGGCAGCCGGGCCATCATAAGAGAAAGGTCCTAGGCGATGTTCCTGGGAATAAGTAATGCGCCCGATGCGTTCCATATACCACTCAAGAGCGTGATAACGACTTGGCATGCGATTCGTCTCCTTTCTAATATTCTGATTATATTATATATCACTTTTTGACATATGAGGAAATATAGCTTTCTCTTTACGGAAGTTTTACTTATCATCTCATAAAGATTATGGTATCTTATATCTCGATTGAATAATATTACAATTTGATTAGATGGAGGTTATTTATGTCTCACTCAAAGCAGAACTTTTGGCAACTCTGGCAAATTGCGCCTTTTCATCACTTCCCCCAGTCTCATATGCTTGATTTAATCCAAATGGCAGACACATGGGACTCTCTGAAAAACACTACTAAAGATGTTATTTATGTGATGGACATCAGCGCTTTACATGCAACGAATAAGTCCTTAATTATCACTCAGTCAGGACACACCTATGTCTCTATTCTGTCCAGTCACTCTTTTCTCTCTGCCAATAGCCCCTTAGGTCGCTTTGACTATCATTATACCGGCTGGGATCAGTTAATAAAAGCGAAAACTAGCCCATTTCTCTCCATGTTGCCTCACATCAATCGCCATGGAGTCTTCCTACAGATTCACCAGAATCAGCCAGAACGTTCGGATTGGTTAAACCTTTCCCTATGCCAATCAATTGATACCCAAGTAATCGATAGCGGTCAACGGATAGTCATCCTAAGTTTCGCTTTCCCCCTAAATCAATCAACTTGTCGATTCAGCTTTCAATTCAAGCATGCCCTGCCAATTATTTATAAGCAGCTTCAGTTCGCTTTCCATTTGTGCTACGCTTGGTGCTACTATCGCCACTTGAAGCTACTCAACCTTCAGAAAGATAGCACGGGCGGTTTCATTGATAACCAAATCGACTTATTCGATGAGATGAACGCAATCAATTACCAAATCTTTGAAATCTGGCTGGAACCCCTGCCGAAAGATTTCCTTAATACCCCTCATTATTTCATCTCCACCTACCTCGACTTCTTCATGTCCTTGCCAATCCCAGACCCACCAACCAAGGAGGGTCCATATATTAAAGGAGCTTTAAAGCATTTCGCCCGAAAGGAGGATCTAATATCCGAGCGCTTTAATCTATATAAATAGACTGGCTAGTGGATTTAGAATGTAGCGCTGAAAGGTCGGATAACATGCATAAGAAGCAAGCAGGCAAATGAGCGCCATGCCAATGATGTACCCGCTTACCATCTGATGGCTCAACTGCCAATTGGCCAATAAGGCGTCCAATAAGCGAATCCACACAATATGTAAGACATAAATCCCGTCACTCGCCTCACCTAAGTGCGCCCAATAGGTCGGCTGGCCTGGATGAGCATTTAACCATTGTAAGAGGCTAAAGATAAAGATTTGCAACAAGATTTCATCTGCAAAAAAGAAGAGTGGCCGATTTACCAAAGAAACATAAATCGCAAGTACACTTAGGGCTATATAAGGCAGACGCCCTTTTTGGAAGCTGGGCCAGGACTTTTGGCGTACATAGGCTCCGATACTTAAGTACGCCAGTGCCTTAATAAAGCCCCCATAACGCAAGAAGGCCGCCAGCCACTCGCTCTCTTGGCGAATCAGACTACTAATAACATAAATAAGCAGGCTTATGACCAAGGTTAACTCGTCCGTCATCTTAGTTTCCTTAAGTTTCGTCCATAGGACAGTACCGCATACTAAGGCAAATAAATACCACAGATGGAATTGCCCCCATGTGCCGTTGAAAAGACTCATCCAGCCCTTGCCGTTTAACCATTCAGCAAATAGCGCCAGCAGGGCTTCTCCCGTTTGTCCATGTTGGATAACTAGAAAGACTACATCGGCGACAACATAGAAGAGAGAAGCTGCCAGAAATAAGCTGAGCACATTCAAGCAATACCGTTGAATATAGGCCCGTTTACGCTTCACTAGCAGAAAACCCGATACACTGAAGAAGAAAGGCACACTCACCTCAAAGAAAGGCTGAACGAACTGATAGACTAGCGATTTATCGCGGCTTGCTTCAGGAACGTTGGCACTAACATGAATAAGAACAACGATAATTGCCGCAATAAAGCGACAAGCATCAATAGAATAATTGCGTTTACTCAAGCTTTAACCTCCTTTATCCTAGTATCTTAAACCTTTTGAGCTATGGATGCCACTGATATGTGGTGCAATACATTCTAAGACTATACAAAGGCCAAACTATGGTATACTATACTATATGCACAATTTACACGTTTAAGATTGATGAATCGAGGTTAATTATGAACATATATCAAGATTTGCTGGCCGGCCAGACGAAATTAGCGGTCATTGGCCTAGGTTACGTTGGCATGCCCCTTGCCATTGCTTTTGCCAAGAAAGTCCCGACCATCGGTTATGACTATAATCCAGACAAGATTGCTCTCTACGAACAGGGTATTGACCCAACTAATGAAGTCGGCGACGCCGCCATTCAAGCAACTGCCTTGCAGTTTACGGCGGAAGCAAGCGACTTGAAAGAGGCACGCTTCTTCATTGTATCGGTACCTACACCGATTAACCAGGATAAGACACCGGATCTGACGCCGATTACCAGTGCTACTAAGACCATTGGCGCGAACTTGCGCCCAGGATCGATTGTTGTATACGAATCCACCGTCTACCCAGGCGTAACTGAAGACGTATGTATTCCTATTCTGGAAGAAGCTTCAGGCTTAAGCCATGGCGAAGATTTTATTGTCGGTTACTCTCCTGAGCGAATTAACCCAGGAGACCGGGTGAACACCTTAGAGAAAATTACCAAAATCGTCTCCGCTGCCGATAATGCTTACTTGGAAGAAATCGCCCAAGTTTATGAATTAGTCATTGATGCTGGCGTACACCGCGCGCCAAGCGTAAAGGTTGCTGAAGCGGCCAAAGTCGTCGAAAATAGTCAGCGGGATATTAATATTGCCTTCATGAATGAATTGGCTCTCGTCTTTGACCGCATGCAAATCGATTCGCAAGACGTCATCGATGCAATGAATACTAAATGGAACGCCCTCGGCTTTACACCAGGTCTCGTGGGTGGGCATTGTATTGGGGTAGACCCCTATTACTTCGTCTACCAGGCCGAGAAATTAGGCTACCACAGTCAAATCATTTCCGCTGGCCGCGAAATAAACGATGGTATGGGGACCTTCATTGCCGATAAAGCCATTAAGAAACTTATCACCACTGGCAAGACCCCTAAAGACGCCAAAGTTGTCATTCTCGGCTTAACTTTCAAAGAACATACGCCCGATATTCGCAATTCTAAGATTGTTGATATTATCAAGCGCTTGGAAGAATACGCCATTCATCCATGCGTGGTTGACCCTTGGGCCAAACCTGAAGAGGCCCTGCAGGAATACGGCATTGAGCTGACAGTCTTAGAAGACGTCCAGGATGCAGACTGCATCATCTTAGCTGTTGGACACCAAGCCTTCCGCGACTTGAGCTTTGAAGATATTGATGCCTTATATCACTCGAACTTGCCTAATGATGAGAAGATTATCATCGATGTCAAAAGTATTCTCGATAAAGAAACCTATGAAGCAGCCGGCTACACCTTCTGGCGCTTATAACACTTTTTTCAAAAGAGACCCGCGATTTGTCGCGGGTCTCTTTTGGACTTAGGAACTTATGCTGCTGTAGTTTCAAACGTAAATTCCCACTTTTTATACAACCTATGCTGAGAATAATTTCTCTTGAAAAATACAGCCACATAAACCTTTAATCATCATTGTATTCATTGAGGTGTAAATTTTTGAGGAAGTTTAAACTCAAACATATATATGGGCCTACACGCCCCGGTCATAGAATTGACATTACTTTTTGAACTCACGGTAACTTTGCTGTAGTCTTAGTCCTATTTCGGTAGAAACTTTTGCTCTTAGTTTTACTTAGCCTCTACGCCGGTCAATCAGGCGACTCAAGAAAGCGCCTAGCAGACTGCCGATGATTGAAGACGGCAGGAAGAAAGGAATGTAGTAGGCAAAGACACCTGCAACTAACTTCATTACCCAATAGACCACTAAGGCTGAAATAATCCCGGTACCGATTGCTTCACCAAGGACTGCTGCTACTAGCTTGCCAGTTCGAAGGTAGGCTACACCTGCTAGGTAAGCGCCAAAGACAGCGCCAATCACTGCATTAATCGAACGTCCCGTCATCATCCGCAAAAGGCCCGTTATGAGCGCTTGGAGAAAGGCATAACCAGGCCCTAGATAAACGGCCGCTAAGACGTTAAAGGCATGTTGAATCGGCGCCATATTGGGGAAGACAATCACTGCAGAAAGCACAAAACTCATGGCCGCAAATAAGCCGGTCAGAATCAAAGTTTGAGTTCGACTTGTCTGTTGTTTCATGAATATGACCTCTTAAAGCCTATAAGATCAAAGCCGTGGTTCAAGGGGCCTGACCCCTGGCCTAAATCGAGCTGTTCTTCCAGAGCTAACGTAACGTAGGCTTTGGCAGTGGCAATAGCCTTTTCGAGGGTCTTGCCTTGTGCTAATTGGCGACGAGATTGGATAAGGCCAATACCAACAGGGTCAAGCACAATGCGTCCATGACTCTGATGGGACAATCTTGCCACATCCAGAATTAAATCCGCAGAGGCAGAAGACCCCAAATTAATCGCTAAAGCTTACGCAACTTGGCACACATCCGCAATATCTGGCGCCCGGTCTGTCATAATTGGACTACCCCCAGCAGCCAAAATGGTATTGGCTACCTTCTCAATGGTAACCGGATTAGTCACAACATGAATCAGTGGACTCTGCTGCCTTATTTGTTCGTATCTTTTCTGAACCATTTCACTCCTCCTTCTATCCACACAAAGAAGCCCACCTTACGCACAATCGATATAAGGTGGGCATAAAGATAGTTATATAGAAAGCTCACACACATCCCTTCGTAAGTACTAACTTCATCAGGTTCAAAGAGTTGGGACAAGCCCTCTCAGCCAAGTGGCACCTCCTGTGGTGCCCTAAGCGTATCACTCCCCCCGGAGTGAATGCAAGCCTAAGTTAGAAAGTTTGCCGATAGTACGTTCATATTGCAGATTAGACAGAGATCTTCGCCTTAGCCTAGCTTTCACCAAAATAAAAAAGAGACCAGCGAACTTCGCTAATCTCTTTCTAAGTTTATAGTGGAGACGATCGGGCTTGAACCGACGACCTCTTGCATGCCATGCAAGCGCTCTCCCAACTGAGCTACGCCCCCTTAAAGCTTACATTTATGTATTATACGCGTTTCAACTGAAGAAAGCAAGCACAATTTGTCTTTTATAGACTACTTTTTTCATCCACAAATGATAATGTCTCAAGTGAACGTAAATGAAAATGTCCCACTTTAGTGTATAGTAAAGCTAAGGAGGGATCTCAATGGAGGATTATCTTAACATGAATGAGAAACATAAATATAATATCATCAAGGCCGTCGTCAATGGACGGAAATCCAAAGCTCGTGCTGAAGTGGAATTAAACTTATCCAGACGACAGATCAATCGATTGATTCTTAAATACAAACAAGAGGGGCGAAAAGGCTTCAGACACAAGAATGCCAACCGCAAACCTTCTACAACCATTGACCGTCATACTCGAAAACGAATTGTTCAGCTCTATCGCTCGAAATACTATGACTTTAACTTCACGCACTTCCATGAAAAACTTCAAGAAGTTGAGGGGGAACACCTCTCTGAAAGCTCGCTGAGAAATATCTTGAAGGAAGTGCACATTGTCTCGCCTCTGGCTACCCGTCGAACTAAACGGCGTGTCGCTAAAGAGCTCGAAGACAAAGCGGACAAGAAAGGCTTAACCCATCACGAAAAAGATACCTTACAGGGGGTTCAAATCGTTGAAAACTCAAAAGCACACCCGAGTCGTCCTCGATGCAAATATGCTGGGGAACTGCTTCAAATGGATGCCTCACAGCATCCATGGTTTGAGGCGGATGAGAACGATTACTACCTCCATGCCGCCATTGATGATGCCACTGGCACGGTCGTAGGCGCTTATTTCGCGGCACAGGAGACGCTTGAAGGCTATTACCAAGTCTCACATCAATTCCTGACCCACTACGGTATTCCTCATCGCATTTTGACGGATTATCGCAGTATCTTCTCAGGGGCCCACGCACCAAAAAAGGGCGCTGCTCTTGAAGAGCAGGCCCTCACTCAATACGGATATGCTTGCCAGACACTCGGAATTGAACTGGAAGCGACCTCAGTCCCCCAAGCTAAAGGACGTATTGAACGTCTTTTCGGTACATTTCAAAACCGCTTACTTCAAGAAATGCGGTTAAGTGGTATCCGCAATATGGATGAAGCGAATCAGTTTCTAAGGGACTACCTCCCGCAGTTTAATCAAAAATTCGCTCACCCCATTAAAGATAGCATAAATGCCTTTGAAAAACTATCAGCAGACACAAATCTCAATCAGATCCTCGCTAAATTTGCCCTACGTGTCATTCACTCTGGTCATACCGTTCGATACAACAACCAAGTCTATCATCTTTACGACCAGCATGGGCAGCAAGTCTATTTGCCAAGAAAAACGAAAGTCATGGTTATTAGCACTCGTAATCAACAACTCTTTGTCTCTCATAAAAATCAACTCTTTGAGCTGATTGAAATGCCGTCACACCAAGCTGTGTCTAAAACACTGGATATTCAGGAAGCTCAACCTAAACCGAAGCCACACATTCCACCCATGTCGCATCCGTGGAAAGCTCAATCTTATCAACAATATCTAAAGAAACAAGAATACATAAAGAAAAAAGAGCTAGTTGAAGTGACATCTTGATCCTTCGTGATGAAGGGCGATGCGCTCTTTGTATCGCCCTTTATTGCGAAGCAACCAAGCGAAGCGCGGTAGTTTTTTACTCCCTTTCTTTGCACGTTAAAAAACAAAAAATCGGGACATTTTCATTTGTGCTTGACAGCACAATTTGTCTTTTATAGACTACTTTATGTAGGGAAGTCAAACATTTGTGACACAAGCTCTGAAAAATAGTTTGTGGAAAAGCAGTTAAACAATCAGAATATTTCTGGAAAGTTTTGTCAAGGCCTTTAGAGCGAAGCGTGCCTTGACGAAACTTGGAAGAAATATATAATGGCTAACCTGCTTTTTCAAAAAATTCAGCGACAACTTCATTTGGATTCTTGAAATTTAAAATCTTCCGGTAGGTATTATTGTAGCTTGTATTGTACCTTCTTAAAGCTTTTTCTAGCTCCTCTTCACTGGAAAAACGTCTTCTTGAATAGAATCTTGTTTCGTCTTCTCGGTGACTCCTCTCTACCAACCCGTTCTGCCAAGGACAATAAGGAGCAGTCGTTTGATAGTCGATATCCAAGAAATTTAAGATCTTTTGGAACTTGATTTCTTATCGGTTTCCTGAGGGTCGTTGGTAAATTCTTTCCCGTTGTCAGTTTGTATCTTGTCAATCTTAAAGCCCATTTCCTCTTCCAAAGTGAGAACGAATTCAGAGGTTGTATAGGTGCTATTTTCATTCATCAGACTCAGCACCCTCTTGCGTGAATAAGCGTCTATGGCCGTGATTTGGTAATATCTTTTATGGTGACTCACAAAGCCGATAGAGTTCACAGGAACGTATTTAACATCAATTTGAACCAATTGACCAGGATGAGTGTATTTAGACTTTTCTTTCTGCTTCTTGCGTTTTTTCTTGGCTTTTGAAGGCTTGCCTAGACCCATCTTTCTGATTTGTCGGCACATGGAATCATAAGACCTGGTGTAGCCCTCATCTTTGCATTTGCGGTAGACGTGAGCTAACCCACGGTGTCTATGGTGCCTATGCATATGTTTAATCAGATCTAATTCATCCTGTGTATGTTGGTTAGGATGTGATTTAGGACGAGTAGACTTCTTTCGCAAAGATTCAATTGATCCATCATACCTTTGTCGCCATCTCTGAACATATTGCCTGGATTTATGATATCTCCTTGCGGCTGCGGCATTATTATTCACTTTAATGGCATACTTAATAATTCGTTCGCGATGTTTCATACCTTCTGTTATAATAGACATATAAGAGATCCTTTCTATGTTTATAATTGTTCACAAATCTATTATAACAGAGGGGTCTCTTTTTTATTTGTTTTATGTCACATATGTATTATCTCATAACAAATTTGTCTTTTATAGACTACTTTATCATCCACAAATGAAAATATCCCACTTTAAGGTTATCGTAACTCGAAGGAGTGATTATCTAACAATTGAGGAAGCACATAAATGCTGTTATGAAGGTCGTTATAAATACTTGAAAAAAAAGCAAAGCCCCCGAACACAAAAGTTCAGGGACTTGCCTCAAGGCGCAAGGGGACGACGCCTTGTCATGGTATTTGCTTAGATGTCTCGAGGGGTTTACGCTAGACGCCTCTTACATCATACCCATGCCGCCCATGCCAGGGTCAACTGCTGGGCTTTCTTCAGGAATGTCAGCGACTACAGCTTCAGTTGTTAGAAGAAGTGCTGCAACAGAGGCTGCATTCTGTAAAGCGGTACGGGTTACTTTCGTTGGATCGACGATACCAGCTTCGATCATATCTTGGTATTCACCTTCAGCTGCGTTGTAACCTACACCTGTATCAGAGTTGCGTAATTTCTCAACAATTACTGATGGCTCTTCACCAGCGTTCTTCGCAATTTGGCGAACAGGCTCTTCCAAGGCACGTAAGACAATGTTCGCACCTGTTTGCTCATCTACATCGTCGAAGGCTAATTCAGCGACAACTTTCTGTACGTTAACTAAAGCTGTACCACCACCGGCTACAATACCTTCTTCAACAGCTGCACGGGTAGCGTTTAAGGCATCTTCGATGCGTAGTTTAATTTCTTTCTGCTCAGTTTCTGTCGCTGCACCAACACGGATGACTGCAACACCACCGGCTAATTTAGCTAAGCGCTCTTGTAATTTCTCGCGGTCATAGTCTGAAGTAGTCTCCTCTGCTTGTGAGCGGATTAAGGCTACGCGTTTTTGGATTGCGTCAGAGTCGCCACCACCTTGGATGATCGTTGTATCGTCTTTGGTTACGGTAACTTTGGCTGCTGAACCTAAGTGTTCAGGAGTTGCGTCGCTTAATTCAAAGCCTAAGTCTTCAGAGATTACAGTACCACCTGTCAGAATAGCAATGTCTTCTAATTGTGCTTTACGGCGGTCACCAAAGCCTGGAGCTTTAACTGCAACAACGTTTAATGTACCACGTAATTTATTCAAGACTAAGGTTGGTAAGGCTTCACCTTCAACATCATCGGCAATGATTAATAGTGGACGATTCTGTTGCATAACGGATTCTAAGAGTGGTAAGACATCTTGGATATTTGAAATTTTGCGGTCCGTCAAGAGAATGTATGGGTTTTCCAATTCAGAAACCATCTTCTCATTATCTGTAACCATGTATTGAGATAAGTAACCGCGGTCAAATTGCATCCCTTCAACCACATTCATGTCCGTGTCAATCGTTTGCGAATCTTCGATGGTAATGACACCGTCTTGGCCAACTTTGTCCATTGCATCCGCAATCAATTCACCAATTTGCTCGTTTCCTGAAGAAACAGCGGCAACTTGGGCGATGGACTCTTTCGAAGAGACTGGTTGAGATTGCTCACGTAAAGCTTCAACCGCTGCATCCGTCGCTTTATCAATACCGCGACGAATACCTACCGGGTTCGCTCCTGCTGTGACGTTCTTCATCCCTTCACGAGCGATAGCTTGAGTTAGAACTGTAGCGGTAGTTGTTCCGTCACCCGCTACGTCATTGGTTTTGGAAGCAACTTCTAAGACGAGTTGTGCCCCCATGTTCTCGAAACGGTCTTCCAATTCAATTTCACGGGCAATGGTTACCCCGTCATTAGTAATTGTTGGAGAGCCGTAAGTTTGATCTAACACAACGTTACGACCTTTAGGGCCTAAAGTTGTCTTAACTGTATCAGCTAAGATATCCACCCCACGTAGTAAGGAAGCACGTGCGTCTTCAGAAAATTTTAAATCTTTTGCCATAAGTATATCTTCTCCTTTGCTAATTTAGTGTAATAGGTGATTATTCAGCGACTGCGAGCAAATCTTTATGCTCAATAATTAAGTACTCTTCGCCTTCGTACTCTACTTCAGTACCTGCGAAAGATTTGAAGAATACCCGATCGCCAACTTTTACGCCATCTTCATCTTTAATGTCATGGCCCAAAGCGACGATTTCACCAACTTGTTCTTTCTCTTGCGATGAACTTGGCAAGACAAAGCCACTTGCGGTAGTCTCTTCTGCTTCTTTCACTTTAATAATCACGCGTTTACCTAAAGGTTTTAACATACAATGACCTCCATTTTTATGCTTTTTTACGAGTTAGCACTCAATAATCTCAAGTGCTAACCTATGCTTATATAATAGTCTAATTTGGTCAAAAAGGCAAGCCCAATGCCTCACCTTTTTATATCTTTTTATTTATCCAGCGGAAAGCTTGCTAGCATCACATCTATAATAAAACCAGCGCAAGATAAGCCAACAATTTACCTCTAAATACGCAAAAAATTCATAGACTTCTCAGAAAAGTCTATGAATTCTTTACATAATTTATTCAACTCCATCGATGTGTTGGTCAATAAAGAAAATCAACGTCTGCAGTTCATTGGTCAAATCGACGTTCTGCACGCGGACACCCTCGGGCACTTCAAAGCGCAGTGGTGTAAAGTTCAATATTCCTTTCACATCGGCTGCTATCAGACGATCTACTACTTCTTCCGCATGATTCTCCGGTACGGTGATAATCATAATTTGCAGCTGTTGCAAATCCATCTGCTCTTCCAATTCATCCATACTGTATACCGGTATACCTGCTTGGATGGTACCGACTAGGTCTGGATTAATATCAAAAGCCGCCCCAATCCGCACATTACTATTCTTACGGAAATTATAGTTTAAAAGTGCATTCCCGAGGTTCCCCACCCCAATTAAGCCAACCGACGTTAAGCGGTCCTGATTCAATACTTTCGTGAAGAAATCAAGCAAGGTATCTACATCATAGCCATAGCCACGCTTGCCAAGCGCTCCGAAGTATGAAAAGTCGCGGCGAATCGTTGCACTATCAACTTTAACTGCTTCGCTCAGTTCTGATGAAGAAATACGATCTTTGCCCGCATCTTTTAAATAGCTTAAATAGCGTCGATATATGGGTAGACGCTGGGCCGTAGCGCGTGGTATCTCTTGTTCCATACATGTCATCCCTTCTACTTTAATGTTCGCTTTGTTCGAGTATATTCTACCACGCTTTCACAAAGTTCGCTACTATTACCATTTGTTTTTCACAAGAATCGTTTTTTAATCAAGGCTTAGGAATAGCGCACTTGGCTAAAGCGCATGCTTAGCGGTAACTATATTAATTATATTTTGTGAGATGACACACGTATCTTTGAATTAAGTTCGTGAAATAAGTGGCTCTTTACTACGTTCTTGTTGGTCAATGATTTCTTTACCATCTTCTGAGAATTGTAGCATCGTATAGTAAGGATTGTGATAGAAGATAAAGCGATCCCCTGCCTCAAAGGCTTGCGGCAACCAATATTCCTTGGCCCGAACGCTGTCCATCGGATAGTCATCATAACCAGAAATCCAAAGTGCTCTACGTTGAGGATGGGTCAACATTAAGTCGGCCAGGTGAATTAACGCTTCCCCTTCTTGCTCAATGCGAATAATAGAATGCCCATTGCTATGCCCTCCCGTATGGTAAATATGAATCGACGGGGTTAATTGCATAGATGTACCGAAGGTTTCTACTTGAGCTTGAATCGGCTCCCAATTAGCTTTTAAGTAGGTTCCTTGGGTTCGAGCATTGGGATAACGCACTTCTTGCCATTCTACTTCATTGATATAAATCTTTGCCTTAGGGAAACTCGAATGTAAGCGACCATCTTGTAAATACGTTAAGCCACCCGCATGATCATTATGCATATGCGTCATAATCACTCCGTCAATATCCTTAGGCGTCAAATTCAGCTCTGCTAAACTCGCGAAGACATGGTTGTCCGTTTCAAGTCCCGCGTTGCGACGCGCTTTGGCGCCCATTTTGCTCGTGCCGTGACTCGTGTCGATGAGGTAATAGTGTCCTGCTTCGTGAATCAGAATGGGGTCCGCTACTTGGGCAATTTGCCCCGCATCATTAAAGGGCATTTCCCGCCCCCACACTGCCCGAGGCACGGGCCCAAAAGTGGCACCCCCATCTGCATAATACTTCGTCCCATCCAGAAAATACACATCAATATCATGAAAGGCTAAATAATCCATGTCCTACTCCTTTGTTTTTCATCCCTAAGCGCCCAAAATATGCTATGATTATTCTTGTATATCCTTAGTATAACAAAAAGCGCATGCCGAACATACTAGAAGGCAGCATGCAATCAAAGGAGGTCCACATGATTTTACTACAAACAAGTCACCTAGCTCGGCGGTTCGCGGATGTCACGCTTTATGAAGAGGTGACCTTTTATATCCAAAGCCAAGACCGGGTTGCGCTTGTTGGCCGTAACGGAACCGGTAAATCTACCTTGATTCGCCAAATTATGGGCCAGGAGCCCATTTCTGAAGGCGAGATTAGTAAAGCCCGCAATTTGCGGATTGGCTACTTAGAACAACACGTGGCAATTGATTCTGATTTAAGTGTCTGGGAAGAGATGTTATCAGTCTTTGACGATACTTTGAAACTGCGCACTGAAGCAGAAGAAATTGCTCAGAAAGTAGCTGACTTAGCCGACAATCCGGATTCCCCAGCCTACCAAGAAGCCTTGCAAGACTATGATCGCAGCCAGGAGTTGCTGAATCAGCGCAATGCTTACGGCATCGAATCTGAAATCCGCACCGTTCTCCATGGCTTTCGCTTCTATGAAGAAGATTATGACTTACCGGTGCAGTCGCTTTCAGGAGGGCAGAAGACACGCCTAGCCTTAGCGCGCATTCTATTGATGGATTACGATTTATTGATTTTAGATGAGCCGACCAACCATTTAGATATGGAAACCTTAAATTGGCTGGAAGGCTATTTGCAGAATTACCGCGGCGCCCTTTTAATCGTCTCGCATGACCGCTACTTCCTTAACCGAGTGGCGACGAAAGTAATTGAACTTCGCAATCACACAGCACACTTATATAAAGGTAATTACGACTATTACTTGAAAGAGCGTGCCTTGCGGATGGCCCAAGAGATGGAAGCTTACACAAAGCAACAAGACGAAATCCACCGTTTAGAAGACTTTATCCAGAAAAATATCGTCCGGGCTTCCACAACAAAGCGTGCCCAAAGTCGGCGTAAACAGTTAGAGAAGATGGTTAAAATCGAAAAGCCACGCCAAGATGACAAGGCGCCACGCATTCAGTTCAGCCAAGCTAAAGAAAGTGGCGACCGCGTCATTGAAGCTTCAGACTTAGCAATCGGTTACGCTGATGAAGTAATTTCCCGACAGATTAACATGGACTTGCGCAAGCAAGAAGCCATTGCGATTGTAGGTCCTAACGGTGTGGGTAAGACGACGTTTCTGCGGACCTTAATTGGCCAACTGGCTCCTTTAGCCGGAGAAGTGCATTACGGTAGTAATGTCACCGTTGGCTACTACGACCAGAATGTGAACCAGCTCGATGGGAATTTGACCGTACTTGAAACCCTTTGGCGTGAGCAATCTACAACCGATGAGTGGATTATACGTAGCATTCTCGGCAGCTTCCTCTTCACAGGTGAAGCCGTTGAGAAGAATGTCGCCATGCTCAGCGGAGGTGAGAAGGCACGTCTGCGCCTGGCCGTCTTAGCCATGCAACATGACAACACCCTCTTATTGGATGAGCCGACAAACCACCTGGATATCGACAGTAAAGAAGTACTGGAAGATGCCCTTATTGAATTTGATGGGACGCTTCTTTTCGTCTCTCACGACCGGTACTTTATTAACCGCATTGCCAGCCAGGTACTAGAAATCACCCCGACTGGTTCGAAATTATATTTAGGCGATTATGATTATTACTTGGAGAAGAAGGCCGAAGAGACAGCCATCCAAGAGATGCATGAAGCTGAGGAAGCTGACTTGGATATAGTCCAAGAACCTAGCCAAAATCAGTTATCCTACGAAGCACGTAAACAAGTTCAACGGGAGAAGCGAAAACTTGAGAAGGCCGTAGAAGCTGCTTGGGAGGCGAACAGTCACATTGAAGAGCGGATTGAAGCAATCCATTCAGAGATGATTCCCGCATCTGAGGCAAACGATGTGGCAACATTAGCCGCCTTAGACGAAGAACTGCGAACTTTGCAAGGGCAACAAGATGAGGCCATTAATATCTGGGAAGAAACTAGCTTAGCCTTGGAAGCCTTTGAAGAGGAGTTCCCAGGGGTTTAGCGCCTACCAGTTGCCCCGGATTAGGATACTTTAGCAATCTATTGCCTTACGCTCAATTCCGGACTGGGATTATGGACCAATATTGAAGAGGAGACTGGCTACCCCTTGGCTGTCCTTTAGCCAAGCGACTGGATTTTTAATCCCAAACTGGCGGTCTTTGGCCAGCAGCGGGATCTTCAGTCAAGTATATTCGTCGCAAACTCATATTTAACTCAATACAATAAAGCATCCCGTCGGCAAATATATGCTAACGGGATGTTTTTACTCTTCGCCAAGCATGAGGCCTGGGCGCGCATTTAGCGCTAGGCTGGCGAAATCTTTACGTAAATAATGTTGATGAGCAGTTGCACCAATCATTGCGGCATTGTCCCCACACAGCTTCAAGTCAGGGATAATGAGTTGGAGCTTAGGAAAGTCTGCCTTCAACATCGCTTGCAGACCTTGGCGTAGGCCAGAATTCGCTGCGACACCGCCTGCAAGAATAAATTGTTGCACATCTGGGTATAATTTTAGGGCATCGCTTGTTTTCTTTACAAGCACTTCAACAGCGGCCTCTTGGAAGCTAGCCGCGAGATTGCTTTTATGAATTGTGTCACCACGTTGTTTCGCATTGTGAACCAAATTCATTACCGCACTTTTCATACCACTGAAACTGAAGTTTAAATTCTCTTCATGAATCATCCCACGCGGAATATCATATGTCGCCTCGCCTTCTTGGGCTAATTGATCCATATATTTCCCTGCTGGATAAGGCAAGTCCAGAATTCGTCCCACTTTATCATAAGCTTCACCGACTGCATCATCCTGGGTCTCACCAATCACTTCAAAATTTAAATGATCGGACATATAAACCAACTCAGTGTGACCTCCGCTAGCAATTAAAGCCAGTAGCGGAAATTTCATCTCTGCCATAAATTGCCCCGCATAAATATGGCCGGCTAAGTGATTAACGCCAATTAGTGGCTTATTATGGGCAAAGGCTAATGTCTTGGCTGCGGTGATGCCGACTAAGAGAGAGCCGACAAGACCTGGGCCCTCTGTCACTGCTACCGCATCGACATCTGCAAGAGACACATTGGCTTCTCTTAAGGCTAAGTCGATTACTTGGGTAATTTGCTCGACATGATGGCGACTCGCCACTTCAGGAACCACCCCACCAAAGCGCATATGACTTTTTACTTGGGATGCGACGACATTCGAGCGAATGTTTCTGCCATCTTCAATGATGGCTACACTCGTCTCATCACAACTTGATTCAATGGCTAAGATTAAACTTTCTGCTGCCATACTCTCCTCCTTCACATTTGATAATACATGATAATGGCATCCTCGGTGGGCTTTTTGTAGTAATTTTTACGCTGGGCTAGTTCAGTAAAGCCTGCTTGTTGGTACAATTGTCGGGCAACATAGTTACTAGCACGCACTTCAAGATAGACGGCTTCTACTCCCCAACTAGCTCCCAAATCTAAAAAGCGTGCAAGTAGCTGGCTCCCGTAGGATTGCCCCCGGTAGTCTGGCTGAACATAGACTTGATTGACTGTAAATTCTCCTGCGATAAGGTGGCCACTCAAATAAGCTATTAATTGCTTACCTTCACCCCAGCAGATATGGCGGCTATATGGCAGGGCCAGATCTGCTTCCAGCATGTTCGCCTGCCAATGAAAGCTTGCAGCCGCATCGTATAAAGCTGTTTGCCAGGTGGAAGGAAGGACCCCTTCTGGTAAA
This sequence comes from Suicoccus acidiformans, assembly GCF_003546865.1. GTDB lineage: Bacteria > Bacillota > Bacilli > Lactobacillales > Aerococcaceae > Suicoccus > Suicoccus acidiformans. The sequence goes on along the minus strand of NZ_CP023434.1, from coordinate 164,517 downwards.
AGGACTTCTTCAAGGGGCATTAGTCCACCCACCGTTTCATAATTAAGGCTGTTTCACCATTGTCTTGATAGTAACGCTCACGCTTGCCGATAATCTTGTATTCATGACGCTGGTATAGATTCTGGGCACCTTGGTTGGATGCCCGGACTTCTAAGGTGATTTGTGGTGAATCCAGGCGTTCGGCACAACTGAGCCATACATTCAACAGCAAACTTCCCAGGCCTTGGCGCTGATATTCCGGGTGGACAATCAGATGACTAATATGGCTCCCGCGCGCCCGAAACCGTCCAACAATCAAGCCAATAAGTTGTGACTTAGGTTCCTGAGTATCGAGCATAATATAGGCTGCATAAGGATTCGCCAGAAAGTCCTGGCGGAAATCATGATAATGCCACGCTTCAAAGCCATCATAGCCCAAGCGCTCCAATTCAACAATCCGGTCCAAATCGTCAAACTCCCCAAACCTCAAGACTAAGCCTTCTTTGGCAATTCTTGAATTATATTGCCAAAAGGGATTCCCCAATCGCTCTACCACAACCTGACGCGTATGACTCCCTTGCATATGATTACTCATCCATTCTTCTTTCACCATTTGCCAAAAAACTCTAAATCCGTTCAATAAATTGCTCATTCTCTTCTCCAGTGGCCACCTGCCGGTGATGTTTCTCGGCCCATTCACGCTCAGCCAAGGTTGCATGAGCATAATTCGGCGTTAAGACCGCCACATCTTCAACCTCTTGCCAAGCAATGGTATTCAAGGCTGGTGCCAGGTTAATCATTCCTTGGTAGCCATCCCTTTGCTCAATATTCATATCTCTGTCCTGAAAAGCTACCTCCGTTTGTTCTAGAAACGGTCCCAGCCCTTCGCCAATCAATTGAATCGACTGAGCTTGCGTCTGCTCAGCCAAACTAATGAGAGTAGCTTGAAAGTCCACCCAATCCGTATGGATATCTTCCTGAAGTGTTCTCAAGCCTTCCGGGCTTGTTTGGTAGACTCCGGCATAGGCACTCAATCGCCGGGCATCCATCAAAGGGACAAGCAATGTACTGGCTTGGCTACTCTCAACAGGTACATGGGCACTTGCTAAGACACCGAGTGATGACAGGGCATATATAGATATATTGAGACTTTGGGCTAAAGTCTTAGCAAAAGTCACCCCGATTCGAAGCCCCGTATAAGAGCCGGGACCAATCCCAACAGCCACTGCGTCTAAATCGCTTTGCTGCCAAGCGACACTTTCCAAGGCTTGGACAACTGCTGGTAGCAGACTACCCCCGTGCTGAATCTTTCCGACTGCTTGAAAATTATAACGTATCTGCCACAAACCCGGCTCGCCTTCAGCCAAGCATAAAGCCAACGTTTGCGTTGATGTATCGACTGCAAGTAGACGCATCATATCCCTCCTTGTAATTGGCCTTATTCTACCATAATTCCTTTCATTTGAATATCCTTTGCTTTCAAGGTAAATAGAACCCCCTGCGGAAAACCTATTGAATGTGTCCTGAAGATGACACCCATACCAAACGGGCGCTAAACACGCCCAAGCGTCTCACAGCTGTAAAAGTTTATCAAGAGCCGCTAACGCTCCTTCTCTTGACAAACTTCCACAGCTGATGAGTGAGGGTGATCAAGGACGGAAGTCAGATTCTAAGCCTATAAAAAAGAGAGCAGCCTATAAAGGTCAACTCTCTCTAAAATATTGTCTAACTTTTTGGGGTCACTATACTTATCTAAGCAGAGAGGTGATTTTGAGGTGATTTTTAGGCAGGATCTAAAAGTCTAAGCAACGCTTGATCTTCATCACGTTTGGCTAAACGCTCTTGACGACGCTTAGTATAGCCCTGGCAGATGTACTGCTCTTCGGCTGTTTCAGGGATAATAGTGGGAATTTGAGCCACCTGCCCATGCTTATCTGGCAAGACAACAAAGGTCAAGAAGGCCGTTGCCGCTAGGTAATGTTCACCCGCCATTAGGTCCTCGCCAGTCACTTTGACAAAGACTTCCACTGAACGGCTGCCGACACCTGAGACCATTGCCTCAATACTTACGACATGATCCTGGGGCAGGGGTTTAATAAAGTTCAGACTGTCCATCGAAGCGGTAACACCCGTTGCAGCTGTGTGCCGAACGAAAGCGATACTTGCCGTGCGGTCAATATGAGACATTAGATTGCCCCCAAATAATGTATTATGGCGGTTCGTCTCTCCAGGAAGAATCAAACTCGAGTGTACTACTTTAGAAGCGGCACAGGTTTTACTTAATTCACTCATGGTTATCACCAGTGCTTCTAGTAGGCACGCGCAAGCCAGACAGTTGCCTTAGCAGGTTGTCCGGTAACGATACATCTAGTCTTAGGTTCAACCATTCCATCAAATGGGATATTACGCGTCGTAAAGCCGGTACGTTCTTTGATTAACGCTTCACTTTCTTCCGTGCCGTCCCAGCCAGCAAGAACCCAACCTGGTAATTCGCCTGCTTCTTGCTTGCTTTGGATATGAGCTTCTAATTCATCTAGTGTTTCAATATCTGTATAGATATGAGCTTGCTGGCGTTCACGAGCTGCTTCAAGCAAGCGACTTTGCATGGTGTCCAGCTCCGTTTGAATGAATTGCGCAAAGTCATCAAAAGCAACTGTATGTTTCTCGTCCACATCGCGGGCTTTCACAATAGCTGTTTGATTTTCTAAATCACGCGGACCGACTTCCACTCGTAAAGCTGCCCCACGCATTTCCCACTCATTGAATTTGAAGCCTGGACGCTCGTCTGTATCATCAATCCGTGTTCGGATGCCTTGAGCTTTCAACTCTGCTTGCAAGGCTTCAATCTTCTCAAGTATTGCCGGATTTTTCTGCCATGGACCGACAGGAATTAAGACCACTTGTACAGGCGCAACGGCTGGTGGTAGCACCAAACCTTGGTCGTCACTATGGGTCATAATCAAAGCGCCGATTAAACGCGTCGATACGCCCCATGAGGTAGTATAGGCATGAACGTGCTCATTATCCATATTCAAGAATTTAATATCGAAAGCTTCTGCAAACTTCGTGCCCATATAGTGGGATGTGCCTGCTTGGACTGCTTTCCCATCTTGCATCATCGCTTCAATTGAATACGTATGTTCCGCCCCGGCAAAACGTTCCGATGGAGTCTTCTCACCCTTGAAGACAGGAATCGCTAAGACACCTTCTACCACTTCTTCATAAACGTCTAACATCCGCATAGTACGTGCCATGGCCTCTTCAGGATTACTGTGAGCCGTATGGCCTTCTTGCCACAAGAATTCTGATGTACGCAAGAATGGCAAGGTTCGTTTCTCCCAGCGGAAGACGTTAGCCCATTGGTTAATTACCATCGGTAAATCACGGTAGGAATTGATCCATTTGCCAAAGGCATCGCCAATAATCGTCTCAGAGGTTGGACGTAAAGCTAGGCGTTCTTCTAATTTCTCGCCCGCTGCCTCCGTCACCCATGGTAACTCCGGCGCAAAACCTTCAATATGATCCTTCTCTTTATTGAAGAAATGTTCAGGAATTAACATAGGGAAATAGGCATTGCGAACACCCTCTTCTTTAAAACGGCTATCCATCGCATCTTGAATATGCTCCCAAATTTCATAGCCGTCAGGCTTGAAGATAATATTGCCTCGAACAGGCGCATAATCCATTAAATCGGCTTTTTGAATCGTTTCTAAATACCATTTCGAGAAATCCTCTTTACGTGTTGTCACGATCTTTCCTCCTACAAAATAAAAATAGACTGTTCCTGTCCCAAAGGACGAAGAACAGTCTGCTCCGCGGTACCACCTTTATTGCCCAGTTAAACTGAGCCTGCTTAGAAAGCTGATAACGGAGCTACCCTAACGCTGTATAGTAGGTTCAACAAGGAGCGGGGGCCTCCCTTTCACCATTGGAGACTCGCTTCAACCCATCACTTGCTTACTAGTCTATGCTAAAGCTATTATAACGACTTCCTAGATAAAATGCAACGACCTTTAGCGCTCAACAATAGCACTGCCATCGGCCGTAAGTGAATACTTCGTCAGCAGGTGAAGGTTATTCAGTGGCCAATACACGAAATCCGCTTCCCCATGCAAATCATCAATATTTACAAAACCAAAGCTCCGACCATCAAGGGAATTGCGACGGTTATCACCCATAACAAAGACTTGCCCTTCCGGAACAGTAGCCGAACCGGCAACGTCTTCCAATTTAAAGTCGAAGGTGAAAGGTCCTAAGCCTTCAAAGTTTGCCTTTTGCTCATAGAGATACGGTTCATCCATTACTTGACCGTTAAGAATCAGCATATCATCCTTCACTTCAATGGTGTCACCGGGCATCCCAATGACACGTTTAATATACAAGTCTCGCGGATTATCGGGGGCAGGTAGGACGACTACGTCAAAACGTTCAATTTCATTCCGTTTGAGCATGACCATCCGTTCACCGCTGTGTAAGGTGTCCTCCATTGAACCCCCGTTAACGACGAAAGGCTCGACGATATATCGACGAACTAATAATACAACGAGAAATACAAGCACGAACCATACAACCGTGCTTACTATTTCTCGAACTGTGTCTTTTCTATTACTACTCATAGTTACCTCTTCTTTAAATGTTTTATATTTGAAACTCTTTTTATTATAGAACTTTATGGAAATCCATGCAACTTTGACTACCTTATTGTTTGCCTTGTTATCCACAAACGCTTAAGATAGTTTTAAATAAAATAAAAAAGGAGCAACTTATGAAAACTGCACAAGATGTTTTAGACTTTTGGTTTGCCCCAGAACACGCAGATAAGCTATTTGATAAAGATCCTACTTTTGACCAGAAAATCCGCGATGCCTTCTTTGAAACATGGGAAGCTGCTTGTGAAGGCCTCTGCTACACTTGGCGGGACACGACAAAGGGACGTATTGCTGAGATTATTGTCTTAGACCAATTCTCAAGAAACTTAATGCGCCAAGATCCTCGTAGTTACAGCCAAGATACCATGGCCTTGGTTTTATCTCAGGAAGTCATAGAGCAGCCAGATTTTGCTGATTTACCTGAAAATTACAAGCACTTTGCAATTATGCCCTTTATGCATTCAGAGTCTCAAGGTATCCACGAACTTGCCGTGCCACTTTTTGAAAAGCATGCGTCAGGTGCTTTAGACTATGAAATTCAACATAAGGAAATTATCGATCAGTTTGGTTACTATCCGCATCGCAAGAAAGAATTAGGCGAGGAACTAACCGCGGAAGAAGAAGCTTTCTTACAGAATGATGGCACAAGTTTCTAGGTTATTCCTAAGCTTGTTTGGGTGAATTTTTCAGCCTGTGAGAACTTGTTTATTTATTTAGATGAGCCTATAATAAGGATAGTTAGAGAATAACAAGGAGGAGTTTTAATGGATTATTTGACACGTGCGAGAGAGCTTCATGATGCGGCAATTCAAGTTAGGCGCCAGTTACATCAAAACCCTGAAGTGGGCTTCGATTTACCGGAGACGATGAAGTTGGTCAAGTCGAAATTGGATGAGTTCGGTATTGCTTATGAGAACTTAGCAGATACTTACGGTGTTGTTGGTACACTAGGTGATGCAAGCAAGGGCAAAACCCTATTACTTCGTGCTGACTCAGACGCTCTACCGATTCCTGAGAAATCGGAACATGACTTTGTTTCACAAGTTGAGAACAAAGCACATTTATGTGGTCACGACATGCATACGACCATTCTTTTGATGGTCTTGAAGATGTTGAAGGAAAACGAAGACCAGTTAGAAGGACAAATTAAATTCCTCTTCCAACCAGCTGAAGAGACTTTAAATGGTGGGAAATTAATGGTCGAAAAAGGTATCTTAGAAAATCCTAAGCCAGATGCGGGAATGGCGCTGCATATGTGGCCAATGTCTAAAGAAGTTAATATTCTTGTATCCCGCCATGAAGTTCTCGCTTCCGCTTTAAACTTCCGCATTATAATTAAAGGTGTTGGCTCCCATGGCGCTATGCCTTATATGGGAATTGACCCAGTCTTTGTTGCTTCACAAATTATTAACGGTGCAAATGCAATTTTAGCTCGTGAGCTTCCATCCAATAAAGGCGCATCTTTATCCATGGGTATGATTGAAGCCCCAGGTGGTGCTGTCAATGTTATTCCAGATACCGTTATTATCGAAGGGACTTCACGCTCACTTTATCCTGAATCTGCTCAACACGTTTCTGAACGCTTACCAGAAATTATCGAGCATATTGCTAAAGCACACCGCGCTGAGGCAAGCTACGAAGTCTTAGCAGAAGTTCCTGCCCTCATCAATACACCTGAGATTTCTGACCAAACTCTGGCAGCAGCTAAAGAAGTTCTAGGTGATGAATATAACGTGACAGAAACTGAACCAGACTTAGCCTCAGAAGACTATGCGCATATCGCTAGTCATTTGCCTGAATCATGCTACTTCATGGTCGGTGCACCTCTTCCAGACGCTGAAGGCAAGACTTATCCAGTGCACAATCCACTGGTGCAATTTAATGAAGAAGCCTTAGTTGCCGGCTCTGCTGCTATGGCACAAGCTGCAACCAACTGGTTAAGAGACAATAAATAAATCCTTTCAATGCTAACACCCACCGTCCCCGAGGCGGTGGGTGTTGTTGAATTTCCTTAAGTTGTACCAGTGATATTCGGCTAAAAATTATACTATGGCAATGCGCAAATCTATAAACTTAAAGCCATCGTACAATATTCCCGGAGTAATAGAAGCCAGAGTGGATATTATTGGGTGAATTCATTTTTTCCTGCTTGAATCACTTTCTCAACATCTTCCTTAGACTCCATAACGATATCAGCTATTTTATCTACACTTTCGCCTCTATGGTGCATATTCAGAATAACCGCTGTTACTTTCTTAAGCGCCCCTTCTGCTATGCCTTCATATCTCGCCGTACCCACCGCTGCTTCAAAGTCATCCTGATATTTCTGAGCCAAATCTACCATTTCTCGTTCCTCATCTCTCAAATGAATTTCATCCATTTCTACGTTCAATTTTCAGTGCATTCACAATAAAGCTTCCATTCAGATGCTTTAGTTATGGAAAGCGAAGGAAACTAAAAATCTCCTTCGCTCAAATAACTTCTATAGTTGCCTTAGCTCCATTAAGCTTCTTCTCGAATCACTTTCTCAACATCTTCCTTAGACTCCATAACGATATCAGCTATTTTATCTATACTTTCGCCTCTATGGTGCATATTTAAAATTATGGCGGTTGCTTTCTTAAGCGCCCCCTCTGCTCTGCCTTCCTCTCGGCCTTCATATCTCGCTGTACCCACCGCTGCTTCAAAGTCATCCTGATATTTTTGCGCTAAATTTGCCATAAATTCTCGATACCTCTTTCATTTGGAACTATGAGAGGAAGAAACAAAATCTCTCCCCCTCCTTTACTGCTTAGTCTATCAATTTCAGTTTAGATGCTTGAAGTATCTGTTTCACTTCTGCTGGAGTCATGTTCGTATATTCCGCTATCATCTCAGTTGACACACCATTTTCGTGCATTGTTGAAACTAATTCGTACCGCTCTTCTGCTCGCCCTTCCTCTCGGCCTTCATATCTCGCTGTACCCACCGCTGCTTCAAAGTCATCCTGATATTTTTGCGCTAAATCTGCCATCTTTCGTTCCTCCTCTGTCAAATTAACCTCATCCACTTCTGCATACGCCTTGAGTACAATATCCGGCGCATCTTCTAATGGGGCTTCCATCTTGAAGAAACGCCACCAATGCTTGAACTGATCATCTTCACTTATATTATAATTTGTTAAGCTCACAAAGGTCAACTCAATCCCATTATAGGTCTTAATATCCATTAAAGCCTCTCCATTCTCCCTATCTCGATATATAAAGGTCCGAATGCCTTCCTCATTGTCCTTAGGAAACAAAGGAAAATCTAGAATATTAATACTGTACACCTGTTTCAAACTCGAATACCGATTTTCTGGAATAATCTGTTCAGCTTTCCTCCCATAATTCTTGCGATACACACCTCCGGCATAATAATGCACCCGTTCCAGAAAAAACGGATCTCGTTGCACTTGCATTTCGATAGTAACATACCCACCTTTGGAATCTCTTGCCAACAAATCTACCTCGGTAGATTCTGGCCGGCCTTTCGCCTGATAAGCCTCAATTGTATAAGGATTGGTCAAGGTGATTTCTGTGAATTCTCGCCCTAAGATTGCTTCAATCAGAGCTTTCGTCACATCCTCCTGACCACTGGCCGCGAAAGTTTTCTTGAAAAGGAAATCATTCGTTGGTCGATACATTAAACCAACTCCTTCCGTTATTTTATTCAAGAGTCCTCTAAAACTCTCTATAATACATATACTCATTTCACGGCTGATTTCCATGTCATCAATTTTAAATTCAGAATATTTTAAATAACAATAGCTAAGAATCACTCACCGATCGCTTTATTTGTTATAAAATTGACGGGTCTATGCCAATATTTAGCAAAACAAAAAAATCCCTTACCCAACATAAAAGTTGCTTAAAGGATTCCTTTACAAAATTACTCTCTGATTCTTAAAGTAATTTACTTTCAACGATTAATTATCTCATCTTATCCAAGATACAAGAAGTCACGCAGAACCATTGCACCTCAGTTAATCTTTCCCGTTTCCAGAATTGTACCAACACATCTTATCTTATCTTAACTCTACTCCAAAGCTTATCCCTTCAATCGGCACAAATTCTCATCCTTTCCTCCCCTAGCAGAAGAGATTACAGAGACTAGTTCGGATATAGCGGCAAAGGATGCTCTAACGCAATTCAATTGAGCCAAACAAAAGCTAGCGTATAGTTACCCAGTTCCTTGATTTGATGAGTGAAGCCAAACGATCTAACAGCACATTTTTTTGCAGTTTACAGAGTCCCTTGTGTTTGCAGAAGAATGACTCTCATGTATCGGAAAAATCACCAACTACACTAGACATCTTTAGTAAGGCAGAAGTAGCCCTTCAGACTAGTAACAAATTAACTGTTTACATTGACCTCATGCCACAATTATTTCTTCAAATTACCGTAGATACCTAAGTATCTTCTACAAGCCAAAGACGCTTAAATCAATACGTTGAATTTCGTCTTGCGCAAATTGCTTTTCTAGCCAGATACCACAATGAACGCCCCATGTGGCTACTTCTGGACGATACTGTTCTTGGCTGCCCGCGGTAGCGGTGGTTGCTAAGCTTAGCCCGTGCGGACCTTCTGCATAAATATGTGACTCAAAAGGGACCAGGTTCTCAGCCAGTACATTAGTGAAGGCCGTTGTTTGATTAACAGGCACCACCATATCTTCACGCGTGGACCAAATAAAGATTGGTGGCGTATTGACAGAGACATGGTGAGATGGACTCGCCGCTGCTAAGGCTGCCTCATCTGGTTTCTCACTCCCGAAGAGAGATACCGCCATTTGACCCCAAGCAACGCCAGCCTCAGGTATCATACTGAGTTGGTTGACAATCTCTTGCATGGCAACCATATCCGTCACTGGATAACCTAGAATAGCCACACGTGGGCGTAATTCTTCTACTTCCACATTAGGAAAAACATCTGTCACAACCGGTTGATGCCATTGAGTTGCATAATTAGCCGCTAGGTTACCGCCAGCTGAAAAGCCCGCTACTCCCACCTTACTCGGATCAATATGCCAGTCAGATGCATGTTCTTTGACAAGTAACATTGCTTCAGCAAGTTCGCGTAAGGACGTCGGGAAAAGTGTCTCTTCTTTCGGTTCCAATTGATCCGGTAAGACTTTAGCCTCTTCACGATCAGTCGCATAAGTCGTATAGTCCAAGACGAAAGCATGATAGCCTAAGGCGTTGAAATATTTCGCAATCGGCTCGCCCTCACGGTCTGAACAGTATAAATAAGAACCTCCGGGGCAAATAATAATCGCCGGTCGAATATCCTCGTCATTATAAGGTGTCAATAGGTATGGGGTTAAAGTTGCATGTCCCCCTTGACTCATCGTAAATTGTTCTCTTTGCATAATGTACTCCTTCTGTATGTTTCAGCCACTGCTTATTAAGTGACAGGTCTAATCCATTATAACATCAACATACTATATTGAAAGCAATAAACTCAAAAACGCTTCGCATCTATCGCGAAGCGCACAAACTTAGTCTGCAGCTATGGGCTGATACTCAACATCTAAACCGCGTTTTACACCTGGACGCTTAGCAATTTCCTCTGCCCAACGCATCAGATTGGTATAAGAAGTAACATTTAGGAATTCTGCTGAACCCTCATATAATTCATCCAAAGCTAAACGACCATACCATGACCAATTAGCAATATCAGCGATTGTGTATGTGTCGCCAATCAGATACTTCCGCTCAGCTAATAATTGATCAAGTATGTCCAGTTGCCGTTTCGTTTCCATCGTATAGCGGTCAATTGGATAGGCTAATTTCTCCGGAGCATAGGCAAAGAAATGGCCAAAGCCACCGCCAACAAAAGGACCTGAGCCGACTTGCCAGAAAAGCCAATTCATCGTTTCCGTACGCCCATGAATATCAGCTGGTATAAGCGCTTCAAACTTCTCAGCCAAATACAATAAAATCGAACCCGATTCAAAAATACGTAAGGCTGGTTCAACACTTTGGTCAAGCATAGCCGGAATTTTAGAGTTGGGATTCAGTTCGACGAAACCACTGCCGAATTGTTCTCCTTCACCAATATGGATACGATACAAGTCATACTCAACACCTTCAATGCCTAGCTCTTTCAGCTCTTCGAGCATAATCGTTGCCTTTATGCCGTTGGGCGTTCCCAAGGAATATAATTGAAAAGGCGCATCGCCTTTTGGTAAGGTCTGTTCGAAACGACTGCCAGCTGTCGGTTGGTTGCCACTACGTTGGCTCGCATCCCCATCCCAAGTCCACACTTTTGGTAATTTATCAGTCATGCCTTTCTCTCCTTTATCTTTTGGGTTAAATATAGCACGCTTTCCCTTAGAGAGCCATTGAAACGCAAGATTTACTTATGGTATGCGTGGCCATGATTAATTCGAAATGCGCGATAAATCTGTTCCACAAGTATTAAACGAGTCAATTGATGGGGTAGCGTAATCCGACCGAAGCTGATGGACCGTTGAGCTTGTTTCTTGATTGTCTCCGCTAGACCTAAAGACCCACCTATAACAAACGTCACTTTACTTTGACCATATACTGCCATTTGCTCCAGCTGCGTCGCTAAATCTTCAGACGAGATGAGCTGGCCTTCAATCGCCAGAACAATGACTTGCCGGTCTGGTCTAATATGCGTTTGAATGCGCTCTGCTTCCTTAGCTAGAACTTGCTGAATCTCAACCTCACTCATATTCTCCTGCGTCGCTTCATCTTTCACTTCAATTATCTTCAACTTCGCATAAGTACCCATGCGCTTCACGTATTCTTGAATACCTTGCTTTAAGTACTTCTCCTTCAACTTCCCTACAGCAATTATTTCAACATCCATAGATTCCTCCTTTTAAGGATACCCGGTTCTAAATGGTTATGTTACAATATTCTTTGATTACACCATGAAAGGAATGTATGCGATGGATCGACACGTCATCCAATCAACTTCACTGAGATTCACCTTAAGTTTCGTAGTCTTAGCGATTATTGGGAGTTTGCTCCTTGCCATGCCAATTATGCACCAACCTGGCATACAAGTCAGCTTCAGTGATCACTTTATAACAAGTGTGTCACTTGTATGTGTCTCTGGTTTAGGTGCCGTATCGATTGGTGATACATACAACTTTCTAGGCCAACTACTCTGTCTCATCCTTATTCAAGTGGGGGGCTTAGGTATTATAACATTAATCAACGTGGGGATGTATCGCATGCACCGTCATGTCTCCTTAAAAGATCAATATTTACTGCAAAGCACCTTTGGTCGAGACACAAATCAAGACTTCTCTGAATTTCTATTAGCAATTTATCGCTATACTATGATTGCAGAACTAATTGGAACTGGCCTTTTGATGATTGCATTCGTTCCCCGCTTTGGTTGGTTTAAAGGCAGCTTCCACGCACTCTTTGTTGCTGTGGCTAGTTTTACGAATGCAGGCTTTCATAACTTTGGTGGTTCCGGCTCATTAGAAGCTTTCAATAATAATCCACTCGTCTTGTTGACGGTATGCGCCTTGGTCATCTTCGGTGGAATTGGCTTTACCGTTTGGTTTGAACTCGCTCATAAACTACGCGATTATTGGAACGGGAAGCCTCGCTCTATACGCTTAGCTTTCCATAATCTCAGTACCCATACATACGTTGTCTTACGTATGACGGTCTGGCTTTTAATCAGCGGAACGCTTGTTACATGGTTTGTCGAAACAAGAAACCCTAAGACAATGACCGATTGGCCAGCCTATCAGCAACTATTGAACGCCTTCTTCAAAACCGTTTGCGCTAGGACAGCGGGCTTTACCTCGCTAAATTATGTTGATCTGCGTCCTTTCTCTAAGTTTCATTCCATGATGCAGACTATTATTGGGGGCGCTCCGGGCGGTACGGCAGGGGGGATGAAAGTAACAACTGTTGCTATTATGCTTGCCCTAGTTCGCTCTGAGCTGTTGGGTTATGAACGGGTTGTTATTCATCGGCGAACGATTACCTCCTCTTTAATCAAGAAAGCCTTAGTGGTCATTACTTTCTTCGCCTTAATGATTTTTGCAGGTTATTCAACCTTACTCATTATGCATCCTGAAATCAATGCCTTAGACTTGCTCTTTGAAGTCTTCAACGCACTTGGCACGGCTGGTATCTCACTCAACTTAACTAACCAGCTCTCAACTGCTGGGCACTTTATCTTAATCATTCTCATGATTGCCGGGCGGGTAGGGCCAATCACCCTACTCATGGGTTTGATGAATCGCCAGAAACAAGAAATACACTATCCAAAAACGGACATCTACTTGGGTTAGACGAAAGGAGCTTATACCATGAACTCTAAAATCATTGGCATCTTAGGCCTAGGCATCTTCGGCCAAACGGTGGCTACTGAATTATCTAAATACGGGACTGAAGTAATTGCTGTAGATTCGCGAGAAGACCGGGTTCATGCAGTCGCCGATATCGTCACAAATGCTGCCATCGGCGACTTTACCGATATTGATTTATTGCGAAATATCGGCATTCCCAACTGTGACATCGTCATTATCGCCACTGGAACAAACTTAGAAAGTGCTGTTCTTTCCGTTATGCACTTGAAGAAATTAGGTATCCCCCAAATTATCGCAAAAGCACGCAATGCTATTTTTGAAGAAGTGCTCTATGAAATTGGTGTCACATCCGTCATCTCTCCCGAACGTGATTCAGGTCATCGGCTTGCTACAAAGATTTTACGCAATCATATTGACGAGGTGCTCCGTCTTGATGATGATACATCGCTTATCGAGTTTGAAATTCCTGAAAGTTGGGTTGGCCAAACCTTACAATCATTAGATTTACGTCGTAAATATGAAATGAATCTCATCGGCATGCGCGAAGATCGAGGCGAGCCTATGCAGACGATTGCCGCGAACGAACCTTTAGAGGACGACATTATCCTTGTCGGCATTGCTAGTTCGCATGTTTTTGAAAGGTACGACTATCTAGGCTACTTCTAAAGACGTCAAAACCCACGCACAAATTTATATGTGTGCGTGGGTTTTAGCTATTTATGATTTATATGACCTGAGAGGCAAGCATTCATCTCAGTAAGCTACGGTACTCCTAGCCATTTGCTAGCATGTCAAGGCTTGTTTCTTCATTCAAGGTTGTCTGTAAAGTCTGCTCTTTACCATTACGCAAGACTTTTATTTCAATCGTGTCACCGATTTGATGGCGATACAATTCTTGACGCAAACTTTGAGAGCTTTTAATTGGCTTCCCATCAATTTCTACAATCACATCATAATTTTCAATACCTGCAGCTTCAGCTGCAGAACCATTCTGCACTTCAAGAACTAGAGCACCTTCCGTGATATCTTCCGATAAGTTCAATACTTCCTGACGCGATTCTTTCGTAATACGATCTAAGCCCGTTGTTGTGACACCTAAGACAGGTCTTGTTACTTCACCATCTGTCTCTAATTGAGAAATAATGTGTTGTACATCGTTACTTGGAATCGCAAAGCCCATTCCTTCAATTTCAGATGCGGCCAATTTGGCGGAGTTAATACCGATGAGTTGACCGGATGTGTTCACTAACGCTCCCCCAGAGTTTCCAGGGTTAATGGCTGCATCGGTCTGCATTAAAGTCATTTCCCAATCCTCTTTGCCATCATTGTTCGTATCAACTGGCAAGGCCCGGTTCAATCCAGAAATGATTCCTTTGGTGACTGATGAAGCATAGTCCATACCAATCGGTGAACCAATCGCAATCGCGGTACTACCTACTTTTACAGCATCAGAATCCGCAAATTCTAGGGTGCGACTAGCATATTCTGAAGAAATTTTCAGTACTGCTAAATCACTTAAACTATCCGAACCTAACAGCTCGGCTTCTGCAGTTCTGCCATCAGCCATTGTCACTTCAATTTTCTCTGCCCTATCAATAACATGCTGATTGGTTACAATATAAGCAGCATCGCCATCAATTTTATAGACAACGCCACTCCCTGAACCGGCCAAGGTGGGCTCATTGTCAAAGTCTCTTAAGTCGATATCTTGCTGTAAGCCATAAAATTGCATAAAGGCTTGTTCACCTGTCATAACGTGTTGGAAATTTGAAACAGAGACTACTGCATCCCGCGATTCATCCACCACATTGGTGATGATTTGTTCGTGCTCGGTCAAGGCAGCTTCTTCAGCGCTCGCAACCACTGGTTGCAATGCCTCCAAGCTAGCCACAGCCGGGCTGGCAATAACTAAGACGGCCACTGCTTTAAGCATGCCACCGTAAAACTTTTGGCGTAAAGTAAAAGTGTTTTTTATTTGTTTTTTCAAAGCTTATTCGCTTCCTTCCTATAATTCAATCAGGGCTTTTGATGTATTTATTATAACACCCTTTTTTGAACAGACTGTGAAAAAAGCTTTGAATATATCCTCATCCTTTGATTTAAATATGACTCTTTAAAGTTTAAAAAGCGGAGTTGCTTCATCCGGGTCGGTCATGTATAAGTTTAAGTCCCGTCCTGTTTCAATGTCGTAATTATGTAAAGTCTGCTCCATGGCATCCATCGCTAAAAGCTTCGTGTTATTATCCCGACTCAAGTGGCCAAGGAAAATCTTGGATGTTTGCTGGCCAATCATATCCACCATTGCCAAAGCACCATCATCATTGCTCAAATGCCCTTTATCGCTAAGAATCCGCTGCTTCAAATGCCAGGGATAGCTACCGTAACGGAGCATTTCAATTTCGTGGTTACTCTCAATTAAATATGCATCAGCATTCTCTAACTGATCGCGCAGACGATTACTAACATATCCAGTATCCGTCAATAGCACAAGTTGCTTGCGATTCTTTTGAAAGGCGTAGAATTGTGGCTGAATCGCATCATGACTCACGTTGAAACTTTGAATATCCAAATCCCCGAAACTAAACAATTCGTCTGGTTCAATATAACAACGGTTCTCCGGATTAATCTTACCTATCATTTGCTCCATCTGTGACCACGTCTTCGCATTGGCATAAATAGGTAAATTATACTTTCTCGAAAGCACCCCCACCCCGTGAATATGGTCCTTATGTTCATGCGTTACAAAGATAGCATCCAAGTCTTCCGGCTTCCGGTCAATCTGTGCCAGTAAACCGGTAATCTTCTTACCGCTCAAACCTGCATCAACTAAAATACGCTTCTTCGGCGTTTCAATATAGGTTGAATTCCCACTACTACCACTGGCTAAGATGGAGTATTGAATCGTATCCACCTGAGTTGCCAGCGTTGCATAGGGGATTCCTTGCATTTCTTCATTCATTCACTTCATCACTTTCTATTATTTCTCATTCTTATAAGTTACCATTCATTGGACTTATTGACAAATCCCATTCACCAAAAAATCGAGGCCAGTTGACCTCGATTTACTTTCTTTAGAATCCACCTGCGCTGGATCCGCCAGAAGCACCACCACCGCCACTTGAAAAGCCACCACCAAAACCACCTGTATTACTGCCCGAAAAGCCGTTGTTTTTGACAACTGGGGGTGGCTGCGTTGCTTGAACGGACTCATGAACAGATTGGCGCATCACATGGGTAATGAGATAAGGATGGGTGTAGAAGTCCCCTGGTAATGTGAGAGTTTCTAATTCTTCTACTGCATATACCGCTCGCATTTCTTCGAGTACCTTATCTGCCACCCCTAGAGAGACTGCATAGACAAGATATACTTCCCACAGGGCTAAGGATGCTACTTCACGCATATCGAATTGACCAATATCCTCAAGCATTCTGGCAAATGCATGCCACTCTTTGCGCATCTTATCTTCCTGCTCGGATACAATCGGTCGTTGGTAGGCTAAATAAATGAGGAGTATTGTAGCAAGGATTGCTAAGCACCACACAACAATTGTCACAATCATCACGATACGCTCGGTTTGCAAGTCTTTTAAAGACAAAGTTTGCACTAAGGCAATCGCAATCACACCAAAGATAATTGTACCGACAAAGGCCAGCCAAGCCCAAACTTTTGACTTACGACGTCCTTCATTCAAGCCACCACGAACCATCTGACCACGAATCGCTGCATAATCCTTAAAGCGGGACCAGAGCTGTTCTTGGTACTTGGCAAAGGTAGAAGAGGCTTTTAATTCTGCTTCCAAGCTTTCTAAACTAATCTCCTCTCGCTGATCTGCAAAGAGATATTGCAGAGCGTAACGCTCATGGTTCATCAAGGTTTCTTCAGCGGGAGCATCCGATCGTTTGGACAGAAGAATGGTCTTGGTCTCTCCGCGACTTAAACGTCCTTGTTCCTCACGTTCTACTTCTTTGAGTTCAATAAAGCCTTTACGCGCTAAATCGAGAATCGTCGCAACTAAATCGTCTGCATTCGCCTCCGAACGCAGTACCGCACTAGCCATTACAGCTGGTGTTAAGTCATCCGGCAAATGATATAAGTGTTCGGGTACATGGACTGGATGGGGATTTTGGCGTTTCTTCTCCTGAAAGTAGAAGCGATAAGCCCAGAATAAAGTAAAGACACCTAACAAAGCCATGAGCCCGATCGCCACCGATCGATGTTGATTATGTTCTTGGTACTTGGCCTGATCAGCTTCAACTTGCGCTTGCTCCACCTCCACCACTTCTTGGAAGTGTTCACTTTCAACGAATTTCGTATTATTCGGAGTTAAACTTTCAGGGAAAAGACTCCGGACTTCCACGAATTCACCAGGGTCCAGCTGGGGTACATCGACCTCAATATATGCTTGCTCCCCTTCAATTCTTGGATAAATCTGTCCTCTGGGACTACCATATGCCCAGGTACGAAAGCGATTTGTCTCCTCAATGGCTCCCGGCAGCTCGATTCGAGCTGAGACACTATAGCCATCGCTGGCAACAGGGGAGACAAGCATTTGATAGTATTCAGCCGTATCCAAATAATTAGTAACCAAACCATCCAAAGTATAACTAATCGCAAAACGTACTTGCTCATCTTCGGCTGGATAATATAGGCGAAACTCTAAACTGCTCCCATTGTCATTGACACTAAACGTCTCAGCCGTGGCGGTATAGTTCTGCTCAAAAGGCACAAATTCTTCTGTCTTAGAATCAATAATACCTGCTTGGTAATTGCCGATTCGACTCTCCCCATAATCCACTTCAAATAAAGCACCATTCATAAAGGAAACGTCATAATCATACACTAAATTCATCTGCACTTTACCTTCAGCAGTAATTTGCCCATCAATATTCAGCCGGGTAATATCAAAAGCTACATCTTGTGCCTGAACACTTAGGCTTTGGCCCCAAAGACCAAAGATTAGTCCAACTAGCACCAGAAGGCATTGTAATCTATTGAATATTCCTTTCACCTGCACACCTCCAATCAAGTATTCCAAGTTTATCAAATTATCAGCCAAAGAGGTAGGCCTTACGTATAAAAACATCATATTCTCGCCCAAAATAAAATCACCCTGATGTTATTTCCTGAAAAGACCACCAATTCATAGCTTCGCTCAAATCTCAAAGAAAAAACCTAAGTTCTCTGCCTCAACTTCTTTTAAGGTTAGAAGTCAAAGCAAGTCCCTAGGCTTTCACTGTGGTAAAAATCTATATATTTAAATCCATCTTGCGATGTTCAATGAGGGTCCCCCGGGTCGCATCGATATAAACGGTTCCGGATTGGCCGTCTTCAGAGCGATAGATAATACCCCAGGCAGGAGAATAAATATCGAAATCCTCTAAATTAGAACTACGATAATAACACTGCCGCATACGGGTTATAGTTGAATTATCTGGAATGGTTGTGTCAGCCCGTTGGTTGATAATCTCTAAAGCCATACGCTCAGAGATAATATTCCGCTCCGTAGATAAGGGTTGGATATGATCTTGATAAGTCTGAATGTATTGAATAAGATTATAATTTTCGTCTAGTATTAAACGTAATTCTGCACTCCCATCGGCAATCATTCGCCCTTCATAAGCATTCATGCGAATTGAAATGATTCGCTCATCGGGCAAATAACGAAAACTATCATAGGCCGTTCCCTCAATAAAATAACTTGGCTGACTCAAGAAGTTCGCACGCAATTGTTCGATTTGGTCCTCGTTCAAAGTCTCTGTTGTCCGGTCCAAGCCAATATTTAAGGGGATTGCTTCATTAAAGGTACTAATGAGTTCACCGCGATCATTAATACTTGCATTCTGCCCTTCTAATTGGGAGAGGTTTTCAACCAGTAAATCGCTAGAATTGGCTTTAACTAAAGGTAAGGTAGTTGTTTCCTTAGATAATTCTTCGTAGCGAATATTCCGAGCGGATAAATCCTCTTCAATGGTTGTCTCAATTTGTGTAGTGACTTGTGAGTTAACCTCTGAACGGGCTAACAGCATTTGGAATAAGTAAATGTCAAAGACTAGAAAGAAGATTAAGAGCAATAATTGTATGCGTTTAAAGTCCATTAAGTGCCCTCCTCCGTTAATTCCTGAGCTCTTTGCCACACGCGTTCAAAGGTACCATTCTCTAGCTGCTTCCACGAGTAATAATTATCTTTAAATTGCACATACCAAGTTGGCACAAGGTTCGCTTTCTTAAAATCTTCCATATCTTCTTGCCATTCATAAGCCAGGAAAATATCCTCAAACATCGTCGTTGAATAGCCTTGGCTTTCCAGGAAAGCAGCCATTTGTACCCCACTTGGCAATTGATATGTTTCGCTCATATCTGGAATATGAGCTTGCAAGATAACTAGTGGCACTTGATAGCGATAGACTTCCCCACTGGAGTCATTGCGTAAATACGTACGGGAAACCCCGTAGTCAATCACTTCGGGTGCACCAATAATTGGCAAACCACCCAAGTAACGGCGGTAAGCCACTGTATTATTCGCAATCATATCTAGGCGAATATTGCCTGACCAATATTCATTGCTACTAATGGGGATATAGCTGTCTCGTATTTTGCTGGCTTCACTTTTAGATTCGCCGGGGCCTATTCGGTTAATCAGAAAGTTCATCCGTTCATTATCGTGGTCAAATTCAAGGGTATATTGATAAGTCCGGTAGACCATCCCTTCACTATTAGCTTCTACTTCAGAAACCGTAAAATCAGAATCAGGGAAGATGTCATTGACAAAGATTGTGTCGGGAATAGTCTCTAAGGTATAAAGATGCGATTTCAAGACTAGTTCATCATCCGGCAAATACACCAAGGCATCTTTGGCCCAGAAACCATCCACATCCACAAAACTTTCACGGCTGCGCTCGACAAGCTCTGTAATATCCTTCACTGACAAATCTTCTGCAAGCTTTGCTTCAATATAAGTATCTTCCCTGCTATTGATTAAGTAAATCTTATTCTGCTGATTATTATTGGTCGGTAAAATCATACGATCAATCGCCAATTCATCCATCTTTGAACTAGCATCAAAGCTCAAACGACTCGACAAGAGATTTAAGATTCGTTCACTCGGAAAGATAATTTGCACAAAGTCTTCCTGATATAAATCCAATAGAAACTCTAAATCTTCCACAGGCTCTAGTTCATCCATACGAATTGGCTTGGCCTTAAAGAGGATGTCAATGCCTTCTAAGGTGGATGGTTGCATTAGCCAGTATGTTTGACCATCTTCTTGATAGTAAAGTTTACTTGGGGCAACTACATCATCAAACGTCATCTGGGTTTGCGTATAAAATTGTCCGGATGAATATTGCGTCATATCGGTTGTAACCAGATCACTCTCCTCACCTGCATCTGGAGCAACCCACTCATTGAACGTATCCATATCCAAAATAAGAAAATAAGTTAACACTAAACTCAATATCACCACAAGACATAGTAGGAGGGAGACGATTTGACTGCGCTTCATTTAAATCCACTCCTCCTCAATATCATCGAAACTCGTATATGGCAATTCAAAGTTAAAGACCGAGCCTTCCCCTTCAACGCTTTCAACCCAAATATTACCCCCATGCAGTTCAACAACTTCCTTGGAAATTGCTAAACCAAGGCCACTACCGCCTTGTTCACGAGAGCGGGCTTTATCCACCCGGTAAAAGCGTTCAAATAAATGCTCCATATCTGCTTGCGAGATACCAATCCCTTCATCTCTCACACTAAAGATAACACTCTGATGATTATCTCGAATGCTGACGGTAATCGTCCCACCATCGGGAGAGTATTTGATGGCATTATTGAGTAAGTTATCAATGACCTGAGTCATCCGATCTTGATCAATATCCACATAAATCTCACGACTAGTAAAATCGCGTTTAATTTCATAATGCTTATCCGCATCTTCACTAGCCATGGTAAATTCAACTCGATCAAGAATATGGTTGACGATCCGCTTAAAGTTCACATAATCCTTATCAAGCTTAATTTGGCCACCATCAATTTTAGATAAATCAAGGAGATTCGCAATCATTCGAATCATCCGATTGCTTTCGGATTGAATCACATCAATAAACTGCGGGGCTAAATTCGGATCTTGCCAAGCCCCGTCGGCTAGTGCTTCACTATAACTTTTCAGACTAGTTAATGGGGTCCGCAATTCATGTGATACATTAGAGACGAAGTTACGACGCTCTTGATCCGTCTTCTCCTGTTCCGTTACATCTGTTAGAACACAAACGAGGCCCGTAACAAAGCCTGTCTCGCGTCGGATGACCGAAAATTCTCCTTTAAGAATAGTCGTCATTGCGTCCCCTGGACTATCGCGCGTTAGGAGAATTTCCTTATCACCATCCAGAAAGTCTGAGATCACATACTCATCTTGAACCCCTAATAATTGGAAGATAGATTGAGAGAGTGCTTGATCTTGGCGAATATCTAAATAATATAAGGCCCGGTTATTTACTAAAAGCACGTTCCCCCGCTGATCTGTTCCAATCACCCCGTCCGTCATATGGCGCAAAATACCGTCTAAACGCTGACGTTCTGACTCCATGGAATCCTGGGCATCTTTAACCTTTACAGCTAATTCATTAATGGTGATGGCTAATTCTCCTAGCTCATCTTGGCCATATATCTCTGCAGGGTAATTATAGACACCTTCTGAAATCCGAATCGCTTGTTGGCGAATATTCTCGATAGGTCGGGTTAAGCCTTGAGATAAGAAAATTGATACCACCAAGGCGACCCCTACTGCTAATAAGGCCGATTGAATGAATAAATCAATGGTATTATTCGTCTGCTCATAGGCCTGCTCCAAATTAGCTTCAATCGCAACGGCCCCTAATGCCTGCGATTGCTGTGTATTTGTAATAGGCTTGACCAGATGATAAATATGGTCACCCGTTTCTGCTTCACGAATCTCCGTGGAATAACTGGTTAAAGTTAAGAGCACATTTCTAGCTGCGGGACTACTCGCTTGCGTCCCCACAAGGGCATCCGTCGCAGTGGAATCACTGGCAATCACTGTCTCATCTGAGTTTATAACAATGATACGGGTGGGCATCGTTGATGTGAACGTTTCAAGAGTATGATTTATCCGTTCAATCCGTTCATCATCGTTCCCCTCCGTTTCTTGGAGAATCGGACGTAAATTATTGACAAGGAAGTCGGTTTGCGTACTGATTTGATTTTTGTAACTCGATATCGTTTGTGTTTCTAATTGATCAATAAAGAAGACCCCAATAAATTGGAAGGAAATCAATAGAATAAAGATAAAGAGGAAAGGTATTTTGAAATAAATTGACTGGAAAAACTTAAAGGAGCGTCGCTTCATATAGTCTACTCCTGGTCAGGATTCTTTAGGAAATAACCTACGCCTCGGCGGGTAATAATATAGTTAGGATGACTTGGCTCATCTTCAATCTTCTCACGCAAACGACGTACTGTCACGTCCACTGTTCGCACATCCCCGAAATAATCATACCCCCACACCACTTCTAATAGATGTTCTCTGTTCATCACTTGTCCGATATGACGCGCTAAATAAAGTAGCAACTCAAATTCACGGTGTGTAAGTTCGATTTCTTCCCCACGCTTAGAAGCAATATAGGCATCCTGGTGAACAATCAAGTCACCGATGACAATATCACTCGACTCCTCTTCTTCAGTATCCGTCTGCTGAATGGCATTGCGCCTTAAGTTAGCTTTCACTCGGGCAATCAGTTCCCGATTGGAGAAAGGCTTCGTAACGTAGTCATCTGCACCCAGCTCAAGGCCTAGTACCTTATCAATCTCCGAATCTTTCGCAGTCAGCATAATAATGGGTACGGCACTGTCTTTACGAATTTCCCGGCAGACCTCCAGACCATCTTTCTTCGGAAGCATCACGTCAAGAATAACTAAATCAGGATTGCTCTTCTCAAATACTTCTAAGGCTTCTTCGCCATCAAAGGCCTTGACGACTTCGTAGCCTTCATTCTCTAAATTAAAAGTAATAATGTCAGAAATCGGCTTTTCATCATCTACTACAAGTATTTTCTTCATAATGATCTCCTTATGTAATATATGTTTGTCTCTTTCTTAACACTTCTATTATAGCGTTTCCTAAGGATTAGTCAAAGTCGCAATGTGTGATGAAGAGGTTAGATTATATACTACTCAATTCAAAAAAAGTCTGTCGGGCCACTTCAATATACTTAAGGAGCCTTCCAGACTTAACTTACTTATTTGATTAAAAGACAACTACTGGTGTACCAACTTCAACCAATTCAAAAACTGTTGCCATGGCTTCCGGTGGTGTATTAATACATCCAAGCGAACCGCTGATTTGATAAGTAGTTCCGCCAAAGCTACTTTGCCAATTTGCATCATGGATACCTTGACCAGTATCATCAAATGGCATCCAGTAATCTACTGGTTGCACATAATCACGCTCTGTACGAGGATTATAGCCTCGTAATTCTGCGTTCTCTTGTTTATCCCAAATCGCATAGGCACCTGGAATGGTGTCCGTACCAACTTGGCCGGTTACAACCGGCGTTTGGAATACTTGTTCGCCATCTTTGTAGATAAACATCGTTTGGTTGGCAATATCGATTTCAACATAGGTGTTACCGATATCACTACCTTCTGAGTTATAACCTGTCCCCACGACAGCAGTTTCACGTTTGACGTCTTGGCCACTATACAGATCTTCCGCAATTTGAGCGGCTTCTGCTTCTCGGTCGATTGACCAACCGAGTGTCCCCGGTTCCACGGTCACTTCCCCTTGTAAAGTACTCTGGAAAGTACGTGGTCGTAGGAAGGTTGAATACTGCTCGTTTAACTCACCAACGTATTCTTGAATCATTGCCTCATCAAAAACCATTTGGTTATTAGCATCGAAGTATATCCAACTTTCAATCTTTTCAGCTGGAATCACGACTTCTTCCCCTTGAATTTGTAGGGTAATCTGTGTGTCCTTAGCTTGTTCGATTTGTTCCATATACTGGCCAATCACTTCATCATCAGACGTTACTTCAGGCTTTAAGAAAGCTTGATTGATTTCAATCTTCTCTTCACCTGCTTGGATACCGTCTAAGATCAATTGACGCAAGGCCTCGATGTCTAGTTGATTACCATCTTTAGCTTCTGAAACAGTGTAGCCTTCTGCTTGTGAATAGTTAATCTGTGCATTCTCAGGTGCTTGACGTTGATCATTACTTAAGCCTAATTCCGATAATTTCTGATTTAGATTTTCTTGGTCAATTTCAACATTTGACATTAAGTCTGCATTGAATTCATCGGATTGGAAGAAATTCCCTAACCATTGATTCGGGTCTTGAGAATTATAGGTAACGGTTAAAGCTTCTTCCGTATTAAACGTAGGATTCAATTCCGCTAAGCCGATACTCCCAACTTCTTGACCATTCTCCGTTAAGGTAATTTCCTTATTTAACAAAACTTCTTCAACTTTTGCTTGAGCTTCCGGCAAAGTAAGATTACTTACGTCAACCGTCGCAAATTCTGTATTTGCTTGAAACTTCTCTGCATAATAGCCAATCCCTGCGCCATATGCCACTAAAATTACTAACAGTAGACTACCTACGGTAATAAGTGTCTTCTTCATGTTCCACCTCACTGATTAAAAAATTATAAATCCATCATTCAAATAAATATTATAGCATGCATTTATGAATTTTCTATCGCATTTGCTCACAAAAGTAAGATTAATTTATGAAGTTTGCCAAGGCGTAGGCTACACCAGCTTCATTATTTGACTTCGTCTGATAACGAGCTAGCTTTTGAATGGGTTCAACCGCTTGGCCCATTGCCACACTATGTTCAGCCCATTCCAACATTTCATAGTCATTCAATTGATCACCAATGGCCATCACTTCGCTTGCCTCAAAGCCTAATTTAGCTGCTAAGGCTTTTAAAGCAACCCCTTTATTGACTGCTTGTGGCAAGAGCTCTATCAGCCAAGGCTGACTCCGGACCGGATTGCCATATTCTTCCAAGCTTGCAATACCAGCTGCTTGAGCTTGATCTAATTTCGCCTCAGGTGCAATAAACGTCAATTTGTTAATGCGGTCATTCGCTAAGAATTCTTCTTCAGACACAAAGACCATATCCATTGCTAACGTTTCAGCATCATCTTTCACCAAATGTGTCGGCTCTGGGTTATCGACCACATAGAAGTGTTCTGTATCAAAGGCAACGAGCTCTAGCTGATGCTTTCTGACGAAAGCCAAACCTGCTTGCTTGGCCTTGGCGTTAAGTGTGAAGACTTGGATACACTCATATTCAGGTAAACGATACGTTAGGGCACCATTCTGAAAGATGGTGTATTCTTCTTGGCCTGCCTCAATGTTCAATTGTTCAATGAAACGTTTAGCGCCTTGTAAGGTCCGGCCAGTGCAAATCACTATGCGGTAACCTTGCTTAATCACTTGCTCAATCGCGGCTATATTCGCTTGTGGGACCTGTGTTTCATCATTGAGTAAGGTGCCGTCTAAATCAATCGCAATCAGTTTAATCTTCGTCATAGTCGCCTTCCTTTCGTATCACTAATAGACCATCTCCTAGTGGTATAAGTGCAGAGCGGTTTACTTCATCTGCTAAAACAGTATCCAACAATTCATTCAACTTGCGATGAATCTTACGCACCCGTTTCGGTATATCTGCTTCGTCATCCAGAACTGTTCCACCTTGGAAGATATCATCAATCATCACAATGCCACCCATCTTTAATACACGTAGGCAATCCGGCAGGAACTCAATATATTTAGCCTTAGCACTATCCATAAAAATCACATCATAATGCGCATCAGGCAAGGTCGGCAAGATATCCTTCGCATCCCCTTCTAGTAAAGTAATTTGTTCGTCGAGACCTTGCTTTTGGAAATTTTCTTTGGCCCGAGTGTACATCTGTTCATAGCGATCAATGGTTGTTAAATGACCTCCTTCAGCTAAATGCTGAGCCATGAGACTGGCTGAGAAGCCGATGGCCGTACCAATTTCTAGAATTTGCTCCGGTTGAATAATTGCTAAGAGCCAATCGATAAATTTCGCCGTTTCATGAGGGATAACCGGGATGCCACGTTCGTTGGCATAAGCTTGAATTTCTCCAACCCCGCCGGGAAATTTCCCTTGTGCTTCACGCATATAATCGACCACTTTCGCCATCACAATCGGCCGGTCCATCATTTCATTTAACTTTCTACCTTCTTCTTGCGCCATCTTCATCCTCTTTCTAAGCTTATTGTAGGATCATTGGGATTATATTTAAAAGCCGAACCGTCCCTTCATTATCTCTTAAAGGTTCGGTTCGGTCTCATGCATTTAATCGTCTGAATCTCCATTATCCTCAAGGGCATCTTCAATGCGTTCAATTTCTTCTTGATAAGCTGATTCAACATCTTCTGTTAAGTCATAAGGCGTGTCAATCGTATAATTGGGATCAATTTGTACATGTAATCCTCTAATCCGACCACTTTCAATATGATTCGTTGTTAGAACACAGGAGCCTGCTCTTAGTTGAATACGCTCATCATCGTCCGGCACATAACCTAAATGGTAAATCACAAGCCCTGCGATGGTATCCACTTCATCAGAAGATACATCAACATTAAAGTAATTGGCGAATTTGTCAATCGGTGTAGTTCCATTGACATAATAATTCTCATCATCAATTTTGCGAATATCTGTCGATGGGTTCACATCTGACTCGTCTTCAATTTCGCCCACAATTTCTTCCAAGACGTCTTCCATCGTAACAATCCCTTCTACCCCACCATATTCATCCAGAAGGATAGCCATATGGGTTTGTTCTCGACGAAATTCGATTAATAAGTCATCAATATACACATAAGATGGGGCAAACAGCGGCTCACTCATAATTGCTTCTAAGTCGAGTGGCTCATATAAATTCTCTTGCCCATAACGGTCATGAATCGAACGCAAGACATTCTTAACGTGAATGACACCAACGACATTATCTTTATCACCTTTATAGAAAGGTATACGTGAATAAGGACTGCGCATAATAGCATCGATATTCTCCTCATAAGGATCTTCGATATCGAGCATTTGTGTATCCGTTCGTGGAACCATTATTTCACGGGCTAATTTATTATCTAACGATAGTACACCCTCAAGCATAGAGAACTCAGCCAAATCGATGGTACCTTCTTGACGGGTTTGAGCCATGATAGCTCGCATTTCATCGCGCGTGAATTTCTCTTCTTCCTCCACGAAATCAATCGGCGTAATGCGTTTAAGGAAGCCTGTTGAAGCAGATAATAAACGCACGAAAGGTTTAAAGACAGTCTGAACACCGGAGATGACCCCACTCGCTGCCATAGCAAATTCCTCTGGCATCTGCAAAGCCAATTGCTTGGGGTATAACTCACCAAATACGAGTGTGATATAGGACAAGATTAAAGTAACTACTATAATTGAAATTGTCCCTACCCCAGGAATATTAGGTAACCAAGCGGCAAGCACTTCAGAAAAACTCGTAGCAGCAGAGGCACTGGATAGGAATCCGGCCAAGGTAATGGCAACTTGAATCGTCGCTAGAAAGCCGTCTGAATCCTCTAACAACTTCAATACCCTTGCTGCACGCTTATCACCTTCTTCAGCCAATTGCTTCATCTTATTCTGATTGACTGATACGAAAGCAAGCTCACTTCCCGCAAAGAATGCGTTAATTAACGTTAAAACAATAATAATGATTACCTGAATCCACAAGGAACCCGAGTCCATTCAATAATCTCCCCTTTATCCAAAAAATTTCTCAGCCCACTGCCATAAGCACATGAGCTATCCAACAGTTTACTTAAAAATATTATACACTATTTCTTAAAGAACTTTAAGCTATTTCCGCTAGTGACTAACACTTTCCACTTTCAAAAGGGATGATAAGTTTTATATTAGAATTCATTGCCTTTTTCTCATAATTCTGGTAAACTTAGCATGTTTGAAAGCACTTTATTACGCTCAGGAAAGGGGGCTTTGCAAGAATGATTGAAGCGTTATTGGTTCCCAAGCAAGAAATCTTCTATTTAGACGAGACTGCTAATTGCCAAGATGCAGTCCGACTTCTTGAAGAACATAGCCAAAGAAATGTCCCGGTCCTCGATACATCCAGTAATCTCTATCGGGGCAATATTTACCGATATCATATTTATAAGCATAAATTCCATCACCCCGATGCAAATTTAGCTGACTTATCGGTGACGCATTTCCTTAAAAATACAACCAAAACTGTCCATATCAACGAAACAATTTATCATCTTCTCTTTAAAATTAAAGATTTACCCTATATTGCTGTTCTTGATGAAGGCAATGCCTTTATGGGGGTTATTTACCATGATTCGATGACACACTTCATGCAACAAGCAAGCAACATTCAAGACACCGGATATATTCTTGCGATTAAGTCAGACGATTATGCTACCGATGTTATCAAAATTAGCCGAATTATCCGTCGTTACTGTGATATTCTTGCGGTAAATACCTTAGCAGAGAATGATTACTGGGAGCAACCAGCTGTTCTCTTCTCTTTACCGAGTTATCTTGAACTCCCACAAATTAATCGCATGAAGGAGCTACTCAATCGTCGGCGCTACACTTACGAAATTTATGAGATATAATCAAATCCCTTGGGCTAAATTGCAGCGCCAAGGGATTTGTTTATTAAGGTTAAAAGAATGGATTATACTGCTTTTCCATTGCAACATTGGTTGCTTCACCATGCCCCGGGTAAAGTACCGTCTCATCAGGCAAGGTGAAGATTTCTTCACGAATACTCGCCAACAACTGATCCATGTCCCCTCCAGGTAAGTCTGTCCGACCAATACTCCCTTGGAATATAGTATCTCCCACTATCGCAAATTCCTTGTCTGGGAAGTGATAAATGACATGTCCAGGGCTGTGTCCTGGGGTGAAGACCACGTTAAATTTGAAAGGGCCTATTTCTTGAGGGCCCATCGCCGACCAGACATGTTCAATAGGGCGGAGTTCAAGTGCCTCACCGGGAAGTAAGCTCGATAAATTCTGGTCCGGCTGAGTAACATAATCCTGCTCAATCTCATGACTATAGGCTTCAATGTGGAAAGCATCACGAACAGCGTCAAGCCCGATAATATGGTCGAAATGGGTATGTGTGAGCATAATCCCAATTGGTTTAAAGCCTTCTTCATTAAGCCAAGCAATAAGTTCAGGGTAATCACTGCCCGGATCAATCAATAAAGCTTCCTTGTCTTCATTCACTAGAACATACGTATTCACATCAACCCGACGCATTTGGATGCGGTAAATTTGCATCTTGAACACTCCTATTCTTTCACTTTGCCCGCTTCATCTAAGTAAATTCGCGGCACCCGCTTACCAATGGTAGTAAGTATCTCATAGCCAATCGTATCGATTTGTTGCGCTAGATAAGAAACATGGTTATTTAAATGTCCGTCCTGACCAATAAAGGTCACTGTGGTTCCAACTGGGTATTGTTTCGGCAGGCGAATCATTAGCTGGTCCATGTTAATTCGGCCCACAATTGGACAAGCCTGACCGTCTACTAAGACGGGAAATACCTCGTAGCGCCTTAACCATCCATCGGCGTAGCCCATTGGGATGGTGGCAATCCATTCGTCCTCTTGCGCTTCATAAGTCGCACCATAGCTAATTTTACTGCCTTTGGTAACTTTCTTAACATGGACAATTTCAGAAATTAACGAAAGAGCTGGTTTGAAGGCGTCTTGCTGATTCACGGCTAAATCCGCCGGCCAATCGCCTTCTGGTAGTTGATCCTTGGGATCCACACCATATATTCCGATGCCGTAGCGAACGATGTCAGATGGAATCGCTTGGTCGTACCAAAGAGCCATAGCTGAATTGGCATAGTGGCGATATCGGACGGTATCCGGCACTGCTTGGAGTAAGCTTTGCCATTGCTTCCATTGCGTTTGAATATAGGCTTCGGGACCGCCACCGGCTGTAGCAAAATGGGTAAAGACCCCTTCCCACTGCGCCCAAGGGAAGGCGTTGATTGCCTCGGCAAATGCCCGCACTTCGGCTGTTGTTCTCAAACCAATGCGCCCCATACCCGTATCTAAGGCCAAGTGGAAGTTTAATGTACATTCATCTAAAAGCGCCAATTCTCCACTTCGCTGCAACTGTTGATAAGCCACTTCGAAAAATTCAGTCCCACTGACGGTAACTGTTAAATGATAATGTAGAATTTCAGCAATGCCTCTAGGGTCGGTTAAGCCTAAGATAAGAATTGGTACATCTTGAATGCCCGCTTGACGCAGTTCTATGCCTTCATCTACGGTCGCTACTGCTAAGCCGTCTGCACCTGCTTCAAGCGCAGCTTTAGAAATCTGAATCGCCCCATGACCATATGCATCAGCCTTAACCGTAGCATAGAGTAACTGCTCTGGTTGCATTCTTGCTTGAATTATCGTTAAATTGTGTCGAATAGCACCCAAATCAACTATGGCTTGACTCGGACGGTGTTCGCTGGGTTCTATCATAGCTATCTTCCTTTCTCCAGTTGCCTGGCAATCTCTTCATCACTCAGCTCTATTAATACCGTAGCTGTTGCATAATCTCGTGAATGGCTAATGCTCACACGAACACCCTCAGTTATTGGTCCTTGCGACCATTGAGGAGCACCTTTGGCATCAGGCATGACGGACAATTGGTCAAATTTGAGCCAATGCCCTACACCCGTTCCTAAAGCTTTACCGTATGCTTCTTTTGCACTGAAGCGTCCAGCTAAGAAGGTCTGTTGACGCTTAGGACTATACGTGTCATATAAAGCATATTCCTCAGCAGATAGGATACGTTTAGCGAAGTGCGCTTGCCTTTGACTGGCTTCATACACACGCTCAATTTCAATGATATCCGTTCCGATACGCATAGCTTTCCTCCTATGAATCTTGTTTGCGTCGAATACTAAAGTTATTACTGCGATTCACTTGATCTTGTTTCCGTCTTTCTTGGTTCGGCTTATCTTGCTTACGCTTGCCTTGGTTTGAACGACGACCTCCACCTGAACGGCTTCGATTGCCTGAACCTTTGCGTTGCTTGCGATAATTCGATGGTCGGCCTTTACTGCGGCTACGCTGATTCTTACCTGAACGAGGCAAGGGCTTTTGCGGAGAAATTTGTACATCGATATCGGTTGTATCTGTAATGATTTCACTCAATAAGGCCGAGACTAAATCATTGGGTTCGTAATGGTTTAATAATAGTTTAGCGGAATTACGGTAGGCCTGCACATCATTTGCTGTTAATTTGTCATTTATTTGATCAATTAAATGCTGTAATTGGCCTGCCCGTGCTTCTTGCTCAGTTGGCGGACGCAAGGGTGACATTTGTTGCTTCGTGAGCGTTTCAATGGTCCGTAAATAATCCATCTCATTAGCTACAACAAAGGTAATCGACTGACCACTTTGCCCAGCACGCCCTGTTCGCCCAATTCGATGCACATAGCTTTCGGGGTCTTGAGGGATGTCGTAATTATAAACATGGGTCACACCCGAGATGTCTAGACCACGAGCTGCTACGTCTGTTGCCACAAGCAATTCTAAGTTACCTGAACGGAATTCACGTATCACACTGGTTCGTTTCTGTTGGGTGATGTCCCCATGAATTAACTCTGCGTTAAAACCTCGGACAGACAGAGCACGACCCACTTCATCGACCCGCTTCTTCGTCCGACAAAAGACAATGGCCTGGGTTGGATTCTGGACTTCAATAATACGGGTAAGGATATCGAATTTCTCATCGTCACGACATTTGACAAAGTATTGATCTACTGCATCTGCTGTTAACTGGGTCGCTTTCACCTTAACCTGTACCGGCTGATGCAAGAATTGCTCACTCAACTGCTTCACCGAACTTGACATGGTTGCTGAGAACATGAGGGTTTGACGGCTATCAGGGGTTTGACGAATAATGGCTCGCATGTCATCAATAAAGCCCATATTCAACATCTCATCCGCCTCATCTAAGATGAGAACGCTCAGCTGATTTACCTTCAAGACCTTGCGTTGCATTAAATCTAGAATACGACCAGGGGTTCCTACGACAATTTGTGGCTTAAAGCGTTTCAAACGCTCAATTTGCTTGCCAATGGAAGATCCACCATAAACGACAAAACTTCGGGCTTTTAAACCTTTGCCCAAACGATATAATTCTTCCTGGACTTGAATCGCTAACTCACGGGTTGGGGTAATAATTAAGCCTTGCACATAATCCGCATCCATATCTAATTGATTCAACAAAGGTAAGCCAAAGGCTGCTGTTTTGCCTGTGCCTGTTTGCGCTTGACCAACCACATCCGACCCTTCTAAAGCCGGCGGGATTGCTTCTTGTTGAATGGGGGTCGGCTCTTCAAAGCCCATTTCCTCTAAGCCTTCCAATAAGGCTGCTTTTAATTGTAAATCTTTAAAGTTCAAATATATTCTCCTTCTACTAACAAAATAAAACCGCACGCCAAGCTATGGAGCAGACAGTGCGGCACATAACATATTACTAACTATTCCTTGACTAAAGCTTCGACAACAGCTAATAAATTTGTGCCAAAGCTTGATTTTAATAAGACTACATCAGACGGCAGCAAATCTTCTTGCAATTGGCGAATCAGCGCTTCCTGGTCCGTCTGATAGTAGTGCACAGCCTCCGCCGGATATTTCTCTAATAGGGCATTATATAGAGCCTTCATCCATGGTCCAAATAAATAAACCGTATCGATTGCTTCTGGCCAAATGGCTGAAGCTAAGACCCGGTGCTTCTCAGCGCTAGCTTCTCCCAATTCTAGCATATCACCTAAGACGGCAATTTTGCGACCAGCACCGGCAACTTCGATTTTGGATAAGGTTTCGATAACTGCGCGCATTGACGTAGGGCTTGCATTATAAGCATCGTTTAATAAACGCGTTCCTTTAGGTGTCTGGAGCCATTGCAGTCGGTTCTCAGTCAATTCAAATTGAGATAATTGGAAGATAGCCTGTTCAATCGGCACACTCAGTTGGCGGGCAATCCCTAAAGCAATCAAGGCATTGGAAACATTATATGCTCCCAGAACTGGGATTGTACAGAGGACATTGGAATCTAAATTCGTGCGGAAATACGTACGATCTTCTTCCTCTATGAGATCATAAGCGTACAAGGCAAAAGAATCCTCAAAACCAAAACTGACCGTTTGCACTGGACGCGCCAAATTCGCTAAGCAATCTGTGAGCAAAGGCTCAGCTCCTGGATAAAAGAGAATTCCATCCTCGGTTAAGCCATTGACAATCTCCATCTTCGCCTGGGCAATACCTTGGCGACTCCCTAAGTGCTCCAAATGACTTTCACCAATGAGTGTAATCGCCGCAATATCCGGCAGGGCAATTTGCGTTAAAGCGTCAATCTCGCCATAGCCACTCATGCCCATCTCGCATACCACAACTTCTGTATCTGCCGGCATTTGTAGCAAGGTATAAGGTAAGCCTATTTCATTATTGTAATTACCTTGTGTCTTGTGTACTTTATATTTCGGTATGAGCACTTGGGCGGTCATATCTTTGGTCGTTGTCTTGCCATTGCTACCCGTAATACCAATCACAATTGGATTAAGAGCCCTGCGATAAGCCGCAGCGATAGCTTGCATAGCTTCTAAGGTATCTGGCACATGAATGACAGCAATATCTCCATCGGGTGCTTCAGCTAGTGACCTTGACCACAAGGTTGCTTTAGCACCTCGTTCCATTGCTTGTTGAATGTAAGTATGCCCATCGGTTGCACCACCTGTTAAAGGCACAAACAAAGTCCCTGGTTCAACTTTCCGTGAATCAAATTCCACCGCATTCACTAATACCTCATCCGGCCCCTTAAAAGCTAATTCTTCCACTGCAGACCGAATTCTACCTATAGCTACCTCGCGCACATCCTTCTCCCCTTACTCTACCTTGAATCCTTTTTTCTGTTCATATTTCTTCAACGCTAATTGAAGTAACTCTTCCACTAAATTTCTTTGCGTCAAGCCCGTCTTCTCCCAAAGCACCGGATACATACTCAAGCCTGTAAAACCTGGCATCGTGTTAATTTCATTGATATAAATATCCTGGCTACTGGTAACAAAAAAGTCCACCCGACTTAAACCACAGCCATCAATGGCACGGTAAGCCCGCAAAGCATATTCTTGTATCTTAGAAGCCACCGCGGGGTCTAAGATTGCTGGAATCTCCATCTCAATGCGATTATTTATATATTTCTCTTCATAATCGTAGAAGGCCACATCTTTAATCAACTTACCTACATAACTAATATGCGCTTCTTCATTACCTAAAATCGCCACTTCACATTCCACCGCCGAAATACCTTGCTCCACTACGATGCGATGATCATACTGCAAGGCATTCTCAATCGCTTGAATCAGTGCCTCACTGCTTTCGACTTGGCTTATTCCCACACTCGATCCCATATTGGCCGGTTTGACAAATAAAGGATAAAGGAGTGAGCCTTCAATGCGTTGAATAATTTCCTCTTGATCCTCTCGCCACAAGCGGTGATCAAAAGCATGGTAAGGCACTTGTGGCAAACCAATTTGGTCAAAAATACGCTTGCTTAAAATCTTATCCATACCTATAGCACTGGCCGTCACACCTGCGCCTACATAAGGAACACCCATAACTTCTAAGAAGCCTTGAATCGTTCCATCTTCACCGTTAGGTCCGTGAAGCACTGGGAAAACAATATTATCCTCCCGATCCAATTCCCCCGGACGCATCGCTTGCCCAGTCGAAGCCTTAGCGTCATCCCCCCACGTCATCTCTTCAGCCGGTACGAGGCGCATCAAATCAGAGTTTGGCAAGCTCGTATCGATTAACGGGCCTTTAATCCACTCGCCAGCCCGAGTAATATAAATAGGCTGAACAGTATATACATCATACATAATGGACTGAGCTATGTTGTGTGCTGAGATAATTGAAATATCATGTTCAGCACTTTGTCCGCCGTAGAGTAACGTTATCTTCATGGATTCACTCCTCCAAACTCATCATTTGATTCTAAATTTAAATTTAACTGCCAAATTGACGTCTCTGTATTATAGATTAAATATCCGATATGCTCAACCGGACGTTGGCTTAAGGTTAGTAGGGTTAATTGATCTTCAATAATATTCAAAGGGATATGCCAATTGGCTCCCTCTTGAAAGCTTTGTTCAAAATTTATCTTGAGGCCATTGGCAAACAAGGGAGCCATATCTTCAATTAATTCTTGCGACATCAGCCCAACCGGAACTGTTCTGCGTCTAAAGAAGGTACGGTGCTCGCCCATTAAGCGGGACATCTGACTCGCCACAGAGCGTTGGAATCTTGGATAGAAATGCACCACGTGACGATAAAACATCTTATTTAAGCCATTGGGTAAAGTTAAATAAACATAATTGTTCTGCAATTTATAGAAGAATGCTGACCTTAAGCTACGATTAGCATGAAATAAATACAATAATTCCGAAATTTCTAAAGGTGTCAGCGCATGCATAGACTCAATGCTTTCAAAGTCAATCCAATTGGACATGCGTATCTTCTCGCGTTGCGTCATTTCCATGTAGTCGCGTACTTCGTTGGCACCACGGAGTATCTTAAAGTTAGTCTGACTATCATAGCGACCGAAGTCCTTAGGCGCTTCTGCAAGAATCAAGTTCTCAGGGAAGAATCGTTCATCAAAATCACCTAACTGCAAATCTATACCGCGCGTCATAATGTGGTTCGTCACAGAGTCATAGTGAACATATAAATTTAATTGGCTCACACTCCCTCTCCTTTCTATTTTTAGTATTTCTTTCTCTTAGAAAGATACATTGGGGACTTGGCGAACATCCTCTTCTGCCACAAGGCGAGTCGCTTTCTGGAAACCGTGAGCTTTAGCAATAATATTCGACGGAAAAGCCTCTAGCGAAATATTATACTGGCTGACGCTTGAATTATATAATTGTCTAGCCACAGCCAAATCTCCCTCCACTGCAGATAAAGATTGTTGCAACTGCGTAAAGTTTGTATTGGCCTTTAAATCTGGATACTGTTCAGCCACGGCAAATAAACGGTGTAAGGCAGATGATAAATGGTTAGACGCCTCATTAATGGCTTCAACTTGGCCGGCGCCTTGCTTTTGAAGCGCCAGTAGCTGCTGGCGAGCCGCGGTTACCTCTGCTAGTGTCCCTCGTTCGTGTTGGGTATAGCCTTTAACGGTGTTGACTAAATTAGGTATTAGATCATTCCGCTTTTGTAGTTGGACGTCTATTTGACTGAAAGCCTCTTCAACCCAATTACGTTGGCGGATAAGGCGGTTATAACTTCTCACCCAGACGAGGGCACAGACTAGCACAACTATCGCCAAAATCACCCATATTACTGTATTCGACATCGGTTCTTCCCCCTTTCTCAAGCTGCTTTTAATTATACTCGATTATAGTCGAAAAGTCGAAAAGAATCGCAAGCTTATCGCCTTAAAAGCTACTCGAGTTATTTATTTCATGAATAATTCATTGTCTCAACCCAAGGATTCTTCTATAATGGCAACTACTAAGGAGGTTAAAGCAATGAATATCAAAAGCCACAGACTACTAGGATGGAGCATATGCCTTATTGTCCTACTATGCATCACAATATATATCGGGCAACAAAAAGCGGGCTTTCATATCGATGAACTCTATTCATACGGCTTATCCAACAGCTATTATATGCCTTTCCCCCAGCGAATGAATGAGTGGGTTACAGGGCAAGATTACTTGAACTATTTAACCCCATCCACTGAATATACTTTCCAATACGATAGTGTCTTTTATAATCAAAGTCAAGACGTTCATCCACCTTTATATTACATTCTCTTCCACAGCATCGCTTCGCTTTTTCCTGGTAAGTTCAGCCCATGGATCGGGCTCAGTTTAAATATCTTCTGCTACCTCGTTAGTTTCTCGCTTCTCTGTTATCTCGCGAAGTGTTTAACAGAGAAGTCT
This sequence comes from Suicoccus acidiformans, assembly GCF_003546865.1. Lineage (GTDB taxonomy): Bacteria > Bacillota > Bacilli > Lactobacillales > Aerococcaceae > Suicoccus > Suicoccus acidiformans. Next base: position 127,535 of record NZ_CP023434.1, on the reverse strand, counting down.
TGGTTAAGCCTGCTCATTGGACTAAGTTGGGCTTTGAGTATCGGTGCTTTGAATATGACAATGTTTATTCGGATGTACTCTCTGCTCACGGTGTGGCAACTATGTTTGGTTACTCTAACCTATCAATTGTATCATAAACCCAAGCAAGCGAATTTTTATTTAGCTTGCCTCGGTATCATTATTACTCTTGGAGGCTTAACCCATTATTATTTCTATATCTTTGCCGGTTGTTGGATTGCCTTCAATTGCCTCTATTTGCTCTGGCAAAGGAGGCTTAAAGCCGTGTTTGTGCTTGGAACTACTGCTTTAAGTGGCCTTGCAATCGCGCTAATGTTATTTCCAGCAAGCTTAAATCACATCACCTCATCTAACCGTGGTGATGAAGTCTCCCAAGGCTTACGTCATTTCAACCCTCTCTTAAATCTACAGACGTATTTAAACTTCCTATCCAAAGATTTATGGGGGAGTATCCCTAGCTGGGTTATAATTATTCTATTACTAGCCGGCCTAACGCTATTGCTTAAAGCTTCCAGAAATAGCTTTACAGCTCACTTTATTAGCATGCTCAGCATCGTAACCGGGAGCTATTTCATCATCATCGAAACCGTATCAGCTTATCAGACGGCCCGCTATATTTACAGTATCTATCCCTTCATTTGTCTATTAATCGTTTGGGCTATTTATGAGCTGTGGTCCAGCATTCAGCCAAAAATATCCAACACATGGCTTCTCACTTGCCTGAGTGTCTTCCTTATGTTAGCTTTAACTTGGTATCACTCATCGGTCAGTTATCTATATCCGGAACGTGCCCATATCTCACAAATTTCTAAAGCTAACCATGCTTTACCGGTTCTTGTCTTAACAAGTCAGCGATGGATGATTACTAAAGCCGTAGATCAATTGCTCTACTATGATAATATTTATCCGATGACGACCCCAAATATGGACACGGCCATTGATACACAAGGCGACTTTCAAACCGCCAAAGCTTTTGTCCTGATGGTGATTGAAGACGATTTCGACAATGCTGAAGTGAAAGCTTCTATCGAAGCTGCCTATCCGAATCATCACTTCCAAAAGCTCTATGAAGATGCTTCTTTAACTTACTATTTATCTACACAGCCATGAAAGACGAGGGAAACATTTATGCATATTACTGTTTACTGCGGATCCAACTATGGCACAAAAGCTATTTACCCACAAGTAGCCCGTGAACTAGGCACATGGATTGGCTCAAACCAGCATACACTTGTTTACGGTGGTAGCCAAAATGGCTTGATGGGAATTCTCGCCGATGCCTGTGTTGAAGCTGGCGGCACAATAATCGGAGTTCTTCCCGACGTATTGAAGGACCAAGAAGAACCGCATCCTGCCTTAAGCGAAATGATTCGGGTTAGCACCATGTCTGAACGCAAAGACATTCTCTTCGATTTAGGTGATGCCTTCATTGCCTTACCTGGAGGCCCAGGAACCTTAGAAGAAATGGTCGACGTCATTTCTTGGGGACGCATTGGTCTGCATGCACAACCTTGTATTTTCCTGAATATTGATCATTATTACGCAGCTATCTATGAACAGTATCAACACATGGTTCACGAAGGCTTTATTTCTGCTGAAGTTGTTGCGAACGTTTATTGGATTCACAGTGTATATGAATTGACACGAATTCTCTCCCAAGCACCATTATAAGAAAGAGGTTAGCCATGGAACATCAACGATTTGGTCATACAATTTTATTAACCGTCCCTCCTGGAGAAGAGGTTGTTCAGGCACTTAATGAAGTCGCTGAAATTTACCATATTTCGCTTGCAGAAGTCAGTGGAATTGGTGGCGTCGATCAAGTTAAGCTTGGTTTTTATCAATTGGATACACAGGAATATTTAGAGCAAGACTATGAAGGTACATTCGAAATGTTGTCTTTAATGGGCAACATTACCTTGAAAGATGGTGAAATTTTCGGCCATTATCACGGACAATTTGCTGATACTTCCGCTGATGTCTTTGGCGGGCACCTCTTAGCCTCCCGGGTCTTTGCCACAGCAGAGCTGTTTATCCGTGATTTAGGCGGAGCGATTGACCGAAGTGAAGACCCTGAAACAGGGATTGAAGTGATTGCTTTTGAAGAATAGATTAAGAAAGAACCATGCTCCTAATCGTTAGGCTGCATGGTTCTTTGCATTAGTTGGATTATGACGTTTAGAGGGTGTTGGATAAAGAAATCATACTTTTCCTGAAGGAAGTGTTCAAATTGAATTAACAATTGGTATAAAAGTGCCCGGCTCTCGAATTCTTGACGTGATTTAGGTAGGACAGTATCTTGGAAATAGCGATATAAAACTGAAATATCCGCCAGTAAAGCTGCACCGGTATTCTGCTCATCGAATTCTTCTGCCGTTTGATAATATAAACGGGCAAGTACCGTATTCTGCTCGGTTTGTAAGTGGATATTCTGCAACGGCAGAAGCATCTGTTGCAAGATGTGCACTTGATTTAAACGCATTTGACTATATTGCACGCAATAATCATTGCGTTGGATGAATTGGTTTCCATAATCGGTTAAGGCTTGTTCTTGCAATTGCTTTAAACTATCGTCAATTTGCTTGAGCTTTTGGCGAATCGCTCCGATATCTCCTTGGGAGTCTTCTAAATAATCAGACATATATTCTAAAGCCTGTCGCATCTGGCTTTACACCCGATCAATGCCTTCAAGTAAATTAGCTTGCGTCGAAGGCATCCATAATTGCACAAGCATGGCTGCTGTAGCCCAAATAATCATTAAGGCTAGGCCGTTGATCTGCCACTGAATTGACATACTTTCCGCAATGATGAAATGGGTAACCTGTGCCGAACAAAGCGGGATGCCTGCGTCTACATTCAAGCGATAGACTAGTGGTACATATATGAGCAAGTATATCCCGAAAGACTAAGGTGAGAAGCCCAAGAAATGAAAGACAGTTGTTGCTACGACAAAAACTAAGATAGTTAAGGATATTCGTGCTCCTGCCGTCTTTAAAGTTGCTGTACGGGTATCTAGAACACTTAATAAGGCAATAATCCTAGCAGATATGGTATTTTCTAAAGACAGAACTTGGGCGATAAGAATTGCCAGAACTGAGGCAATAACAATCTTAATCGTCCAATGTCATATAGGCACAATTCCTGCCTCCTTACACTTTTCCTGCTAAAAACCGAATATCCGATTCGGCTCTATCAAACGAAAGACTAACCTACTGAGGATATTCGGAATATTATAACATCTGAGTGACTATTTTTGTGCACGACGTTGGTATGAGCCGCCATCAGCCGTTGAAATTTCAAGTAGTTCTCCAACTTCAATAAAGTCTGGTACGTTCACGACTAAGCCCGTTTCAAGAGTTGCAGGTTTACCTGATCCGGTTACCGTTGCGCCTTTAATTGATGGCTGTGTTTCAACAACTTTTAACGTAACCGAACTTGGTACATCAACACCAATTACGTCGCTACCATGGAATTGAATTTTCACATTTTCATTCTCAAGTAAGAATTTCAATTCTTCTTCAATGGTTTCAACAGGTAATTCATATTGCTCATATGTTTCCAAATCCATAAATACTGCACTCTCACCCATTTGATAGAGATATTGAACTTCTTTTGTTTCAATATACGCTCGTTCAAACTTCTCGTCCGGGCGGAAAGTCGTATCATAGATTGCTCCTGTGTGCACATCACGAAGCTTCATTCGCATAACCGTGTTCCCCTTACCAGGCTTGTGGTGGCTCGCTTCCATTACACGCGTTAGCTTCCCGTCATTCATAAACGTCATACCTGATCTTAAATCTACTGCTGAAATCATAATCATGTCTCCTTTACATTCAATTACTGACTTATTATATCATAGATGTATTGAATTGACATTCTTCCTTTACATGAAGTACTAGGCAAATCAAGCTAAATTTCTCTACTAATCACTTCTCAAATAATTAAATGAAAATTGCATGAGAATTCCGTGCCAAATCTTTGAATCTATGGTATCATTAGCCCAACAAGTTAGATGAAAGGATTTGATGATCCATGATGGACGCACTCTTACAACGTATCAACCAGAATGCTTTAAACATCCAGGCTTCCTCCATTCGAGCCTTCGATGAGCATATATCCAAAATTGACGGCATGATTAAATTAACCTTAGGAGAACCCGATTTTTCCACCCCTGACCATGTGAAACAGGCGGGAATCGTGGCGATTGAAGGCGATGAATCGCACTATTTCCCAACACCAGGCAGCCTTAAACTCCGCCAAGCAGCCAGTCATTTCCTCAATAATAAATATCAATTACGTTATGATGCAAATACCGAAGTCATTGTCACCGTAGGTGCTACTGAAGCGTTATTCGCTTCCCTGTTAACGGTGTTAAACCCTGGTGATAAAGTCGTTGTCCCTTCACCGTTTTTCGGCATGTATCAGTCGATGATTCGTTTAATTGGTGGCGAACCGATTCTTATTGACACCTCAGCCGATAATTTTATCTTAACAGCTGAGAAACTTGAAGCAGCCTTTGCTGAACATGGGGATGCCATTAAAGCTGTGCTTATCAACTACCCATCCAATCCTACCGGAGCTATTTGGACCGAAGAACAAGCAAAAGCTGTTGCTAAAGTTCTGGAAGACCGTCCGGTCTTTGTTATTAGCGATGAGGTTTATAGCGAACTCGTCTACGAAGGCAAGCACGTCTCCCTCGGTCATTTCTTGCCAGAGCAAACGATCGTAATCAACGGCTTATCTAAATCTCATGCCATGACCGGCTGGCGCGTCGGTTTGGTCTTTGCAAAGGCCCCAGTAATGGAACAAGTCACCAAAGTCCACCAACAACTCGTCACAACAGCCACATCCATTAGCCAAGAAGCAGCCTATGAAGCCTTACAAAATGGTGCCAACGATGCTGAGCCAATGCGCGAAGCTTACCAAGCACGTCGGGATTTCGTCTATCAAACGATGACAGAGTTAGGCTTTACCATTGCTAAGCCAAACGGAGCCTTCTACATCTTCGCCCGTATCCCTGAGGATTTAGAACAAGACAGCTACCAGTTTGCGTTAGACGTTGCGGAGCATGCGCGTGTCGGTTTCATCCCTGGTTCCGGCTTTGGACCGGGCGGGGAACATCATGTTCGCTTAAGCTATGCCGCTAGTATGGATGACTTAGAAGAAGCAATGAAGCGCATCAAAGAGTACATTACCAGCTTACGTTAATATTGCGCTAAGTCATAAATCCTCGGTCTATTTTTAAGAAGACCGAGGATTTTGGTTATTGAAATAATTCGCTTTTATACCTATACAATACCGCCATGCTACCTCAAGGCACATCAGCAAGCCTCGGCTTCACCGACTGCAATAATGATTTTACCTTGCGCAGGTCGTTCAAGGAGGGTGCGATATACTTCAGGGGCTTTAGCTAGAGGATAGACTGCACCGACTATTGGTTTCAACTCCCCGGCCTTCAGCAAATTAATAATTGCTTCCATATGACTTTGGTAGACCTCCGGATGCAAATTAGCAATCGCAATCCCTCGTATATCAGCTTCTTTATTCATAATTAGACGAGGGGCTATCTTTACCTCACCACGCGCCCCGACAATTACAATATTCCCATATAAGGCTAATACGTCTAAATCCTGATTTAAATTCTGGTCGGCAAGCATCTCTATAATCACATCCGGTGCTTGGGGTAAATGCTTTTCTAGTTCCGCTTCTGCTTGCAAGGTCTGCAGGTGCGGAATCGCATCATTTGCGCCCCAAGCTTTAATGCTCTCACGACCCTTTTTCGTGCTTGAGGTACCGATGACATATTTGCTTCTTCGAGACGCTAGCTGGACCGCATAAGAACCTACTGCACCACTCGTCCCATGAATCAGCACAACATCTTCCGAGCGCAATTGTGCCCGTGATACGGCTTGATAAGCTGCTAGAGTAGGTATACCCAAGGCTGCCCCTTCCGCAAAGGTCAGTTCTTCAGGCAAGGCATGCACAACAGCCGCATCGATAACGATATATTCAGCCAGTGAGCCTGTCTTAACATCCGCTAGAAAACCCGTAAAGAAGACCCTTTCCCCTTGTTTTAAGAATTGGACTCCCTCACCAAGTGCATCGACGATTCCTGATCCATCATAACCTGGCATATAGGGCAGTTCGGGAATATATGCCGCATAATCACCTTTCATCGTATACAGATCATTAGGATTCAACCCAGCTGTCATCACTTGAATTCGGACTTGTCCTGGACCCGGTTCGGGAATGGGAATATCCACTAATTGTAAGTGCTCAGGCCCCCCAAATTGCTCCATTTGTATTGCTCGCATATATTGCTCCTTACACCATCATAGTCAACATAGCATTCAAGCCATAGTCTCTTCCTTCACGGCGGGCAGAATGTAATTCTTTGGCTTCATAAGTCGAAACATCCGCCCGCAAAATTTGCTCTGGCTTCAAACCATAGTCCAAAAGCAATGCTTCATTCGCCAAAGCCATATCCAATTGATACTTTCCTGCTGACCGTCCTTGAATAATAAAGCGCTCCCTATCAGCAATACCAGCAAAAGCCTCATAGATCTCAGTACCCACTTCATAATTTGCTTGGTCAATCGAAGGGCCAATATAGGCCAGTACGTCTTCGGGACGAACAGCGAAATTCGCAATCATCTGCTCTAACATACTAAGGCTGATTTTCTGTGCCGTTCCCCGCCAACCTGAATGCGCCACGCCTTGAACTTGTTTTTGGGGATCGTAAAGAATCACTGGTGTGCAGTCGGCAAATTTCACTAATAAAGCGATACCAGTTCGGTCCGTTATTAACGCATCTGTATCTGGGAAATGGCGGCCAAATAAATAAGCATCACCACTCTCCCCATCACAGTAGGCAATGTGATTGCTATGGGTTTGGGTCATTGAATATAAGTGTTCAGGTGCCTCAGGCAATACTGCCATTAGACGGTTTACTTCCGTAACAATCTGCTCACCAACACTTTGCATGCGGAAATTATATGACTGGCCCCCTAGAACATTCAACAAGCCTGCCTTCGCTAATTCTTCTGAGTACATAAAACCCTCCTTATCTCTATCCTTTATTATATCATGCAGAACTAAGCTAAGTCTCTTAAAGCCCCTCAACAAAAAACCTACAAAAGCTAAGCTTTTGTAGGTTTTGGAAAATCTGGTTCTAAAATAAATACGGTTGATGGAAATTTCTCGACCGTTTTTAAGTGCAAAAAACGCAGATGTTCTTTAATATTAAAGTTGACCCAATAATAAAGGAGAACATCTACGTATGAATCATTTTATCGAAAAAACCTTCCAATTAAAAGACAAAAACATTGAAATCGATATGAATTATTGTGAAGAGATAGAATTCAAAGGGCGAACATCGCTCTTTTATCGAGGAACATTGGCATATAAACCAGAGGCTTGTCCTCATTGTGGCATTGCCAATAATGATTATGTCATTGTCAGTAATGGAAAACGCTCCTCTCGTCTGACATTAACAGCCAAATCAGGCTTACCTGCTTACTTAATCCTAGCTAAGCAACGCTTTTTATGCAAAGCCTGTGGGCGGTCATTTACAGCGAAGACATCCATCGTTAATCCTGACTGCTATATTACGAATCAAGTCAAACAACAGATTATGGACCGCGCTACAAGAGTCACTTGTGAAACAGATATCGCCAAAGATACCTTTGTATCACTGAATACAGTCCGACGGGTGATTCATGAAACCGCTCGAGCTATTCGAATACGGTCCACTGAACAGTTGCCTGAGCATCTATCCTTTGATGAATTTAAAAGCGTTAAGTCGGTTAAAGCAGCGATGAGCTTCATCTGTTGTGATACACTGTCACATAAAATCGTAGATGTGGTCGAAGACAGAAAAACACACTCACTCAGTGCTTATTTCTCAAGGTTTAGTCGCCAAGCACGTTACCAAGTTCAAACCATTACGATAGATATGTACGAACCATACATGCACCTGGCAAAGCGATGGTTTCCAAATGCAAAGATTATTCTTGATCCGTTCCATTTAATTCAAGCTTTAAATCGCGAATTAGATCGGACACGAATTCGTTACATGAACGAGGTTCGTTATAAAGATTCAAGACTCTATAATAAACTTAAGCGTTATTGGAAATTAATACTCAAACCAAAAAGCGACTTAATGTCTACTGAATACCATCGCTTCCCACTGTTTGATTGGTTAACCAATACTCGTAGCATTGTGGACTATCTCATTCAGCACGACGACGTCTTGAAGGATACCTATCAAATGGTGCATCAATTGGGCGATGCCTTAAGGGATAGGAACTGGCAACGATATCAAGAGATTTTGGCACAAAGCCGGTCCATGACACTTTCAAAAGGCTTAAGGCGTGTATTAAGGACGTTCAGAAAGTATGGGGAATATATCCACAACACACTCACACATGCAGGCCTTAGTAATGGTCCTATCGAAGGGATTAATAATAAGATTAAACTACTCAAACGCAATGGTTATGGTTACAGAAACTTCAGTCATTTTAGAGACAGAATATTACTCATGTGCCGACTTTATGAACCGAAGAACAAAGAAAAAGATCAAGCAACAAATTTAGTCGCTTGACCTTAAATTTACTCATCAACCCTATTTGACAAAGAGCCGAAAATCTTTACGCTGCTTCTTCACTTACTTCCTCGGAAGTCTCTTCACTGATCTCCTCGGATACTTTCCTTGATACTCCTGCTGATTCCTCAGCTGAGTCTGCATTTGACTCGGCTTCTTCAGCAGCTTCTGTACTTTCTGCTTCTTCACTCACTTCGCTAGCTTCATCAACTGCACTTGCACTAGTATCATCGCCAGCAAAGGCTGCAGCATTCTGGCCAGCAATTCGACCAAAGACGATAATATCTAGAACTGCGTTCCCACCAATACGGTTGCCTCCATGGATACCACCAGCCACTTCACCGGCCGCATAAAGACCAGGAATGACCTCACCGTTAGTATCTAATACTTCCGTTTCTGGATTAATCTTCAAGCCACCCATGGTATGATGAATTGCTGGTGTTACTGGAATCGCATAATATGGGCCAGTGGCTAAGTCTGAGCTCATATTCTCGCGTCCAAATTCAGTATCTTCTTCATTCTGTACATAGCTTGTGTAGTTTTCTACGGTTTCTTTCAAGGTCTGTGGATCGATTTCTAAGGCTTCTGCTAATGCTTCAACCGTTTCACCAGTCGTTGCATCCCCTTGATCGATATATCCTTGCAGGGATTTATTCCCATCAACAATATCTTGACTTACCACCAAATACGCTTGACTATCCGTCTGTTCAAGAATTGCTTCAGAGACTACGTCACGTGTTTCTAACTCATCTATGAAACGTAAGCCTTCTTTATTGACTAGAATTGCCCCATCCCCACGAACACCTTCCGTATAAAGCTTTCCGGTTCCTGGTTGAGTCGTTGGATGTGTTTGGATGTATTCCATTTGGTAAACATCGGCACCAACTGCCTGTGCCATGGCAATTCCACTTCCATCAGCGCCCGGATGGTTACTTGTTTCAAATTGTGCCTTCGTCGCATCATATTCTTTAATCATTTCTGGATTAGCGCCAAAGCCTCCAGTCGCTAATACAACCGCAGGTGCATTGACGACAAATTCATTGGCGTCTTTCTTTTGAGCCGTAACACCGGTAATAACACCCGCATCGTCTTGGTTAATAGCTGTTACCTTCGCTTCAAGTAATACCTCTACGCCAAGTTCTTCTAAACGCTCACTCAACGCATTAACAATAATCGGGCCAACAGCACTGCCGTCTTCTGGTTTATGAATCCGAGCATTGGTCGCACCACCTGAGAAGGATACATCATTTAAGTTAGCGCCCAAGCTATTAATCCATTCTAAGGCTTCGGCTGAATGCTCAACCATAGTTGTTAAAAGCTCTGGGTCATTTAATTCATGGCCCCCTTCAAAGGTATCGTTATAGAACGTTTCATTGGAGTCTTCAATACCTAATTCTTCTTGTACAGATGTTTCAGAAGCGTTCATACCACCTGTTGCCCGGTTGGTATTACCACCAACTACCGTTAACTGTTCAAGCACAATCACATGTTTACCGGCTTCTGCAGCTTCAACTGCTGCTGCCAAACCGGCTCCACCTGCTCCTACAATAACCACATCTGCATCAATATCCGCTTGCTCAGCAACTTCAACTTGCGAAGCATTGGCTGGATCTTTCAAGTAATCCACATCGCCACCAGCTTCAACTAAAGCCTGTTCAATTGCTGACAAGATTGCTTCACTTGATACGGTCGCACCGGACACCGTATCAACCGCTAAGCTTTGGGAGTTGACGACTGCTTCCGCGATTTGAGCCATCGCTGCCCCACCAATATCCGGTGTTTCACCGTCACCCATCACCACAATATCATCAATTGCTCCTTCAGAGACAGTAACTTCAGCTTCAACTGTACCGCCAAAACCTTCCGCTTCCCCGCGATAAGTACCTGCTGTAAAAGCTAGCCCCTCCGCTTGTGCAAAGACATTCACAAGAGATGATGCGCTCGATAACAGTAATAATCCTATCGCAACGACTGATAAAATGCGTTTCATCCACTTCATAAGAAAGCCTCCTATTCTTATAATAAATATATCTTATCATATTATGAATTGTTTTCAAATTATTTTGTGATAACCCTTTCATATCTGCTTACACCTTCCTCAATACATCAAGAACCCCGTGAACTTAATAATCCACGGGGTTCAATCACTATCAACTCACATACAATAGCCAGCTTGGCCTGCGTTGTTTGGCAATGACCACATTTGCTTGCTGCTTACGTGATACGTATTATAAACCTTCAATGTCACTTGTCCATGTTGCCACTTTATCGGCATTTGCATCAACCCACTGTCTGGCCGCTTCTGCAGGAGACATGCCTTGGGAGATGTCTAACATCACTTGCTCTAAATCATCCACTGACCAATAAAAGTTATCAAGTACTTGATAGGCTTCTGGAAGATTCTGCTCTAGACCTGTCCGAACTAAGGTATGAATGGATTCTGCATCTCCAAAAACATTTAGTGGATCTTCTAAGTAGTGTAAATCCATCGTTTGGAACTTCCAATGAGGTGACCAGCCAGTTACAATAACTTCTTCTTGCTTGGCATAAGCGTCCTGCAATAAGGTTGTCATTGCACCAGATGATGACGTTTCAAGTTGCCAAGTTGAAAGATTCGGATAAGTAGCTAAAGCCTCTTCTGTCGCAGCAACGACTCCTGCACCGGGTTCAATCCCCGTTACTACCTGATTCGCCTCTTGCGTCAAGTCCTCAATTGAAGTAACTGACATATAGGACGGTACAACCAAGCCGATAGCCGCCCCTTCTAAATTTACCCCAAGATCTACTAAGTCTGAGCCATAGCGTTCATATTGGGCAGCATGGGTCCCGGGTAGCCAAGCAGATACCATTGCATCGGCTTCGCCTGTTGCCACAGCTTCCCACATGATCGCATTATCCAATTGTGTTAGTGTGACTTTATAACCTAGGTCCTCCAGTACTTGACCAATTACATGAGTCGAAGCAATTTCTGAATCCCAAGCAACATACGCTAATTGGATTTCTTGGTTGCTTCTGCTAGTTGGCGCATCAGACTTATTCTGAAATGCATAGCCTAACTCAGCCACCGCAAGTATGCCTAGAATTAGGACAAGAATTTTATTGATGTGTTTCTTCATTATTTGCACCCTTTTCCTAAGATTGGTTCTGTTGCTTCGTACCTGCTTGCATAAAGCGGTCAAGTATAATCGCCAAGACTACTAGAGCTAAACCAGAAACAAAGCCTGAACCAACATCAGCCCTTTGTAAGGCAGTTAAGACGTTCGAACCTAAGCCTGGCGCACCAATCATCGAAGCAATGACCACCATCGATAAGGCTAGCATAATGGTCTGATTCACGCCTGCCATCAAGGTCCCTTTGGCTAAAGGTAATTCTACCTTAAATAATTTCTGCCATGAGGTACTTCCAAAGGCTTCCGCTGCTTCAATCATCTCTTCAGGCACTTGACGTAAACCAAGATTTGTAAAGCGCACGGTAGGCGGCAGGGCAAAGATGACTGACGCAAAGACTCCTGGAACCATACCGATACCAAAGAAGGCAACAGCTGGGATTAAGTAGACAAAAGCCGGCATCGTCTGCATAAAATCAAGAATCGGTTGCAAGATTTGATTGGCCCGGTCTCTTTTCGCCATCCAAATACCTAACGGAACACCGATAATAATTGAAATGACACTTGCCAAAATTACCAACGTTAAGGTATACATCAAATCTTCCCATAAGCCTTGATTTTGGATATAGCATAAACCTAAGCCAGTGAATACTGCCAGTCCATAACGCTTGCCACTTAAGTAGAAAGCCAGAACCATTGCTAGGACAATAATCACTAAGGGTGGCAAGAAGAGCAGTAAATCTGTCATTGCATCCATCAGAGACTGCCCGCCTGTTTGAAGTGCTTCAAAGAAACCAGATAAGTGAGTCGTTAACCATTGGATGATTTGACTAATCCATTGACTTACCGGCAAGGTCGGAAAATAGTCCAGTAAACTATTCATCTGCTTTTACCTCCATTTCGTCTTCTGTTTGCTCATCACGCTTTAAGACACTGATGACATTACTTCTAGATATAACCCCTTCAATAACACCATCATCGTCCGTCACAGCCACTGGTGTTTCCGTTGTATGAATGACATCGAAAATTTCTTCCACTGGCAAATCAGCAGGAACTTCTGGTACACCGACTTGAACAGCCTCCGATATATCCGTTGCTCCTCGTGTATGTAATTCCGTCACATCATCTAAAGTAACATAGCCCTTCAGCTGCTCGTCATGATCTACCACAAGAATGTTAGCAATCCCTTCTGTTTCCATCGTCTCACGTACCTCAGCAGGCGTCGATAGATGTGAAGTCGTCGCAAGTGGTTCTTCCATAATATGTTCCGCGGTATAAACTTTCGTCCGGTCAATATCCTCCACAAAGCGCTTCACATAATCATTAGCTGGATTGGCCAGAATCTCTTGACCTGTACCGATTTGAACAACATCTCCATCTTTCATAATGGCGATGCGATCACCTAAGCGTAACGACTCATTTAAATCATGCGTGATAAAAATAATTGTTTTGTTCATTGTTTTCTGCATTTCAAGCAATTCGTCTTGCATATCCCGGCGAATCAGGGGATCCAAGGCTGAGAATGCTTCGTCCATCAATAAAATCTCCGGATCATTCGTCAAAGCACGTGCTAAGCCTACTCGCTGTTGCATCCCACCTGAAAGTTGTGAAGGATACTGATCTTTATAGGCTAACAAGCCAGCGTTATCTAGGGCCTTCTCTGCACGAGCTTGTCTTTGGGCTTTCTCAATGCCTTGTACTTCCAAACCATATTCCGTATTTTCTAATATTGTTCGGTGTGGAAATAGGCCGAAATTTTGAAAGACCATGCTGATTTTCTTGCGTCGAACATCCTGCAAAGCTTGGGCATCCATTGCTGTAATGTCATCGCCATCAATATATACAGAACCATGGGTCGGTTCAATCAGTCGATTTAACATCCTGACCAGGGTAGATTTCCCACTGCCAGACAGACCCATAATGACGAAGATTTCACCCTCTTCCACCTCAAATGTGGCTCCTCGCACACCTACAGTAGCTCCTGTTTCCTGTAGAATGTTCTCTTTACTTTCACCGGCTTTCACAAGCTCCAGTGCTTTTTCGGTATTCTCTCCGAATATTTTCGATAAGTGTTCGACTCTTAATTTACTCACAATACTAGTCCTTTCTTCACTCTCTTTCATTTGATCAGATTAATCTAACGTCTTCACCCTAACAAAATTGACTTCACAAGTAAAACCATATACAGCAATATTTCACAAAAAACTCCCTTGTTCGCGGTTACAAAGATTGTTATAGCGGAGCTCTAATAATTTGCTAAAAATATCTTCCGATATTCGCCTAAATCTCATTTGCTTGCCATAACACGAGAATGACTTTAGCTTGTCTGCCACCTTCACTTATGATAGAGTTAACTTTGAAATTTTTGTCTGAGTTTATTATAACTGGCTTATACCAACTGAAAGGGAGGGGTACAATGATTGTTGTAGGTGGAATGATTGGCGCTGGCAAAACCACTGTGGCGACCTTGATTGGTCAACGGCTCGGAAGTGAAGTGTTCTATGAGAATGTTGATGATAATCCTTTGCTTCCCTTATTCTATCAAGAAGACGAGCAAGCCCAAGCAGCCAAGCGGTATCCTTTCTTACTTCAACTGACATTCCTAAGTAGTCGCTATCGCTCAATCAAGCAGGCACTCACTCATGAAAATAATGTCTTAGACCGTTCAATCTATGAAGACTGGTACTTTTGTAAGACCAACAAAGATCTCGGCCGTATTTCTGAATTAGAATTTATGGTCTATGAAGACTTATTAGCCAATGCTTTAGCCGATTTAGCGAGTAGCTCTACCAAGACGCCTGATTTACTGGTCTATTTACACGGAAGTTTTGAGACAATTATGTACAGGATTGGCTTAAGAGGGCGCGATTTCGAACAAGATGATGCTCTAGTCGACTACTATCATACACTTTGGTCTGGCTATGATGATTGGATTCAACAGCATTTCACTAAAGAACACATCTTGCCCATTAATATTGATGATTATGATTTTATCCATCGACCTGAAGATATCGATTGCATCATGGCTAGAATAAACCATAGCCTTGACACCTTGCGTACTGATACCTAAGCTTATTGAAATCCAATACTATATGCCATCCGTGAAATGCATCCAATCTTCTTTTCAAAAATGATTGGATGCATTTAATCTTTATTTCACTTGGTAAACATTCTGATTAAACAGCATAAGCACAATGCCATACCTTACTATACTGCAAATAAAAAAGCCTAACCCACTTGGGGAAAGTATAGTGACCCCAAAAAGTTAGACTAGATTTTATGAAGAGTTACCCCAATAATGGGTAGCTCTTTTTTGTGTTTCTGAAAGATTCAATAAAGATATAAAACTTAAGTTGCTTCAAGGTGACCGATTTCGCAAGAACAGAGAAGCTGCTAATTGACCTAACCAAAACATCTCATCAGACATCCAAGCTTGTCAAGAGGAAGAGCGAAGCGGCTCTTGATAAGTCTGGATGGTTTGTGAAACCATTGAGGTTAGGTGATTTGCGACATGTTTAGGCACTTAAAAGTAATTGTTGTTGTCTGTATTCAATAGGACTTAAATAGCCTAATTTCTCTTTAATCCTATCTTCATTGTAGTAACGAATATAGTCGTGGATAGCTTGTTCCAGTTCCCTACGGCTACGATAAACTTTCCCATAAAACATTTCTTGTTTCATGATGCCGAAGAAGTTCTCCATCGGCGCATTATCTAAACAATTTCCCTTTCGGGACATACTCTGGAAAATCTGATGATCTTTCAATAATTGTTGATAGTCGTTCATTTGATAAGCCCAGCCTTGGTCCGAATGAAAGGTTCGTCTAAATTGGCAATCTTTTGTAGCTTCAACGGCTTCTTCGAAGGCTTCCATCATACTTTCCTTATTAGGTTGTTTTGAGATTTTATAGCTAATGACTTCCAGATTAAACAAGTCAATAAAGGGATCTAAATACAACTTTTTCAATTGATACTGTCCTGAATCATCAGCTTCATAATAATGGAACTCCGTTGTATCCGTCACAATTTTTTGGTGTGGAATAGAACTTGTAAATCTACGATTTAAGCGGTTAGGTGCTTTCTCACCAATATCACCTTGATAGGAGTTGTATTTCCGTGATTTTCGAGTAAATGAGGTCACTTGTAGATTCATTTCTTTCATCAATCGTTGAACTTTTTTCTTATTGACGGTATAACCACGACGACGTAACTCCGCATGAACACGGCGATAACCGTAGTTTTCATGTGCTTGACGAATATCAAGAATTTCTTCTTTTAATGCTTCGTCTTTATTGGGTCTATTCAAACACTCTAATTGATAATAATAGGTTGCCTTAGGAAAATCTAAAGTCTTCAGTATCAGCGTCAAAGAATACTCTGTAGACTCATGGAGATTACGGATGGCCATCACTTCTTGTTGTCGTGTTGCCGCTTGTCTGCTTCCCGCAACCTCCTCAATTCCTTTAAAAATTTATTCTCAATATCTAGCATTTGAATGCGTTCTTCTTGTTCTTTAATGATTTCCTTTAAGGCATCTGGATCACTCGGTAAAGGCGTCTTTTTGGGATTTTGTGGATTCTTTTTCTGTGAATTAGACATGGTAGTTGGCCTCCCTATTGGTCTAGATAAGCCATCAATACCGTCTTCCTTAAAGGCTCGCATCCAATTTGCGATTAAGCTTGGATTATTGATCCCTAATTGGATACCGACTTCGCGATAGCTTAATTCTGTAGTTAAGTACAATTCTATCGCATATAGCTTGGTTTCTAAAGGATAAGACTGTCTTGTTGACTTAACTTGAAGGCCTTCTAAGCCGAAATCTTGATAATTATGGATCCATCGTTTCACTATTGACTGAGCGATTTGATATTTTTTCGCTAAAGTCCTAAATCCGCCTTTTCCAGCTTCGTAGTCAGTAACAATTTGAAGTTTCGTTTCTAAACTATACTTGGTCATAAAAATACCCCCAAAAGTTAGATTTTTTGGTCTAACTTTTGGGGGTCGGCTCAAAGGCTTTTCTTATACTGTTGCAATAGTATAAAATTATTCTTCTGTCTTTGATGCAAAGCCGTACTTCTTGTTGAAGCGGTCGACACGTCCATCGGCTTGCGTGAATTTTTGGCGACCTGTGTAGAATGGATGTGAATCAGATGAAATTTCCACACGAATCAATGGATACGTGTTGCCATCTTTCCATTCAACAGTCTCTTCAGAAGTTCTTGTAGAACCTGATAAAAATTCATAGCCGGTAGAAGTATCTCTAAATACGACTGTATGATAATCTGGATGAATACCTTGTTTCATATCTAGAATCTCCCTTTCTGCCGTAGATTATGTGCTAATCTACAGTTATTCCTGCTAAAAAGCAACACAAGAATCATAGCACGTTTACCAGAAGATTGCAATCATCTTTTGGGATTTTTCTGCTAACTCGTTGAACTTCTGCCTCAATTTCGTTATACTTTATCTACATATCTTTTGTTATAAATTGAACAATAGAACATAGGAGAATTACATGAATAGAAAATTATTGAAATGTTCCCTTTTAGCTTTATTGACGTGCTCTGTTCTACCAACTCAACCTGTTTGGGCAAGTAACCCTACTCAAGAAGGTCAAGCACAAGTTGAGGCGCTTCAAGTAAGTGAAGAGCCGGTTACTAGGGCTGAAGCCATGCTACATACAGCTGTTCAAATTCAAATATACCACCAAGGTGATCAAGTAGATGCCGCCTTGGATGAAGCTTTCACCTATATGGCTGATATGGAGAAACTCTTGACGACACAACTTAAAGAATCCGATGTCTATCAAATCAATCAAGCCGCCGGAAAGGAACCAGTTCACGTAGCCCCTGAAACCTATGAAATCATTGAACGCGCTATAGAAATTGCTCAAGAAAGCGATGGCTTATTCGATATATCGATTGGTGCCTTGACAAATTTATGGCAAATCGGTTCGGAGAATGCTCGCGTACCTGAGGCAGCAGAAATTCAAGATGCCTTAGAGCGCATTGACTACCGTAAAATCCAGCTGAATCCAGAAGAGCAAACCGTTTTCTTAGAAGAAGCGGGCATGGCGCTCGAGTTGGGAGGAATCTCTAAAGGATACATCGGTAGTGGTGTCGCTCAAATCCTCAAAAATCATGGTATTACAACTGCCATTATCAATTTAGGCGGAAACGTTGTCGTTCTTGGCTCTAACCCTAATCATGCAGATGGTTGGAACGTCGGCGTACAAGACCCCGACTTAAATCGAGGAGCCATTGTAGGAACTCAGCGTGCCGAGGAAAGTGCTATTGTCACTTCGGGCATTTATGAGCGCTATTTAGAACAAGACGGCAAACGTTATCACCATATTATGGATCCACGTACTGGCTACCCTCTAGAAAATGAAGTATCCAGCGTAACCGTATTCGCCCCAACCTCCTTTGAAGGAGATGCCTATTCTACGGCCTTATTCCTGATAGGCATTGAAGAAGGCATCCAGCTCATCGATCAAAAGGACGGCTATGAAGTAGTCTACATCGATCACGACCATAAAGTCTATTTATCCAAGGGTCTTCAAGATACCTTCGAATTAACAAACGAAGATTATGAATTAGCTGATTAAATTAATTAAAGCTTAAATTCCCCCTATTTTATACAACATAAGAAATTAAAAAACATTTACTCCATCATTCGGAAGTTCTTCCTGCAAGAACTTCTAACGCACTTAGGACTCGAACTCAGCAAAGACCGCTTCGAAGAGGCCCATAGCAGACTCCAGCTCTTGCTTGGCAAGGAGCTTTCGTCTTTGCTTGCTAAGACACTCAAGTGTGTAGGCGACGCCGAAACTTAGAGCCTAAATCGCTTCACTTCGCTACGCTTGTAAGGCTGTAAATTGCTAAAACAGCAATAGTCTCATTAGTTACACTCCGAGGCTCGAATATACGCCAGATCATCCTGTTCTTGCGGGAGAATCTTCCGAATTATTCCGTAAATTATTTGTTTGTGCAATTTTGTGAATATAAGGTGAACTTTACCTTTCAAAAAATATTTATAACACTGACCTGCCTTGTAAAATTATACAACCTATACTGAAAATAATCTCTTGAAAAATCCAATCATATCAAACTTCCGTAATATAACCAAACGCCTTAAGTAAGATTCATATGAATCCACTTAAGGCGTTTCTACTATTCATCCAAATCCATTTTATTTAAGATTGTGCGTAATTCACGCAGTTCCTCTGTTGTAAACGTCAGTCCCTTGCCCATCTTCGTTTCGTCCGGTGCCCAATCGCGAATATCATATTTAGCAGGACGATCATTCCAGCTAATTTTATGCAACATTCTCGTCCAGCCTTTCGCGTTCTCCGATAATTTACCGTAAGATTCTACTATTTCATACTTAAAGTCTGACATTTCTCTCACTCCTCTGTACTAACGTCATAAAATTGAAAGTCCAATAATTCTTTAAGTTCCAAAGGATTCACTTCAACCGAGACACCCACCTTGCCTGCAGAGAAGATAATTGTATCGTGGGCCTTGGCTGAGGCATCGATGCTTGTGGGGAATTGCTTCTTCATACCAATGGGTGAGCAACCTCCATGCACATATCCGGTCAAAGGTTCCAATTCCTTTTCCTTAATCATATGTATATTCTTCTCACCGACAGCTTCGGCCGCCTTCTTCAAATCTAAAGAACGCTCGACCGGCACCACGAAGACATAATGATCTTTGGATTTACCCACGGTAACCAATGTCTTATAAATTGGTGTTGTACTACCTTGAATCTCATCGCTTTGTACCCATTCATGTGGGACATAGTTAATTTTATGCTGATCGAGAAGACGCATCACATTTGTTTTTGCTGGCTTCTTCGCCATGTTAACCCTTCCTTCTGACTACCTTTGGGCCGCCTTTTGAAGTTGTTCGAAAAATTCCGTGTTATCCTTCGTATGTGACATAAGTTGAATGAATTGGTCTGTATACTGCAAGGTATCTTCACCCATCCATTTACGCAATTGCCACATATTCTCTAACTCCGTCTCGCTTAACAATAATTCTTCCTTACGTGTACCAGATTGCTTAATATCAATCGCAGGGAAAATACGGCGCTCTGCTAGTGATCTTGACAAATGTAACTCCATATTCCCAGTCCCTTTAAATTCCTCATAAATCATCTCATCCATCCGGCTCCCTGTCTCAGATAGAGCGGTGGCTAGAATGGTTAAGGAGCCGCCATTTTCAATATTACGGGCAGCCCCAAAAAAACGTTTGGGGAAATAGAAAGCTGCGGGATCCAAACCGCCACTTAAAGTTCGCCCACTTGGTTTAACCACTAAATTATAAGCTCGCGCCAAACGCGTAATACTGTCCAAGAGAATAATCACATCTTTAGACGCTTCAACAAGACGCATTGCCCGATTAAGCACAAGATTGGCAACCCGAATATGATTATCTGGTTTTTGGTCAAAGGTGGAGCTGACAACATCCCCAGACACACTGCGTTCAATATCCGTTACTTCTTCTGGCCTTTCATCAATTAAGAGAATAAGCAATTCTGCATTGGGATAATTCGCTGAGATACCATTGGCAATATCTTTGAGAATTGTTGTCTTACCTGCCTTTGGCGGGGCAACGATTAAGCCCCTTTGACCAAAGCCAATTGGCGAAATGATGTCAATCATTCGGTTGGCGATTCGACTTTGGCCATGGGATAATTGAATTTGTTCATCTGGATAAAGCGGCGTCAAACTCGGAAAGTGATCGCGTCCTTGAGCGGCATCGGGATCTTCACCGTTTACCGTCGAGATTTGCATCAAGCTCGGATAGCGTTCGCCTTCTTTGGCTGGACGAGCTGGGCCAGCAATTTTGTCTCCATTTCTTAATTTGAAACGGCGGATTTGTGAATTGGAAATATACACATCTTCTTGTGAAGGCGAATAATTCAATGGACGGATGAAGCCGTAATTTTCTGGCCCTGGAGGCGCTTCAAGAATACCTTCCACCTGGTAGAAGCCTTGTTTCTCCTCTTGCGTTCGCTTAATCGCAAGTGCTAATTCCTTTTTGCTCAATTCGCTATAATCAGGAATATTCAGTTCTCGAGCATACGCATAAAGTTCTTTAGCCTCTTTATTCAGTAAAGTTGATAAATCAAATGCACCTGCCATCCGATACCCTCTTTCTATTAGTCTTCGTCTGCTACGTCAAGCATTTCAATTTCTGCACCAAGGTCACGGAGTTTGCCTACAATATTTGTATAACCGCGCAGAATATTCTCCACGCCTGTGATTTCTGTTTCACCTTCAGCGATTAAACCGGCAATGACGAGGCAAGCACCCGCTCTTAAATCACTAGCTTTAACAGGTGCACCCGATAATTTCGAAGGTCCAGTGAGTCGAATAATATCACCGTCTACTTTAATGTCTGCCCCCATACGGTTTAATTCAGGAATATGATTCACACGTTGTGGATAGATGGTATCCATGATAGTACCTTCTCCTTGGGAGACGAGCAGTAAAGGTGTCATCGGTTGTTGAAGGTCAGTGGCAAAGCCTGGATAAGGCTGTGTTTTGATACTAACCATTCTTAAGTCATCGGTACGATATATTTCAACATAATCTTCGCCGATTTCCATCTTTGCACCCATTTCATCCAATTTCGCGACGAAACTTTCGATATGCTCATAGATAACGTTATTAATGCGGACATGATCGCCCATAGCAACGGCCGCACTAATATAGGTACCTGCTTCGATTCGGTCTGGAATAATCGTATGCGTCACACCCGTTAAATGGTCAACCCCATCAATACGAATTTCGCTTGTCCCGGCTCCACGAATTTTAGCGCCCATTTTGTTAAGGAGGGTAGCTAAATCAATAATTTCCGGCTCACGGGCAGCATTCTCAATAATAGTCCGCCCTGGGGCACGTACGGCGCCTAGAATCGTATTAATCGTTGCCCCAACAGATACTACGTCCATGTAAATCCGTGTACCAGCTAGGCCGTTAGGAGTAGACAGGGTAATCACACCAAATTCATCTTCAATCTCTGCTCCTAAGGCTCTAAAGGCTTTCAAGTGCAAGTCGATGGGCCGTGGTCCTAGAAAGCACCCACCTGGCAAGCCAATGACTCCAGTGCCAAATTTCGATAAGAGGGCACCCATGAAGTAGTAAGAAGCACGCAAGCTTTGGATTTTCCCATGGGGCATCGGGATATTAGCCATATGCGTTGGATCAATCGTCAAGACATTATCTCTAAAATCTGTTGCGACGTTAAAATCTGCCAGAATATTAATGAGTGAATGTACATCTTGGATATCTGGTACACCTTCGAGAACAACTGGAGAATCTGCTAGAATAGCTGCTGGGATTAATGCAACCGTACTGTTCTTGGCGCCGTTAATATTAATTTCACCACTGAGGCGTTTACCGCCACGTATTACTAATTTCTTCATATTAACTCCTTAGTTTGCATATTGTTTAATTGTGTCCATAAAGTCTTCAGCAATTATATCTAAAATTTGCCATTGCCTTTGGTCAGTTAAGCCAGCGAGTTTTAACAAATCATGGTAAAGATCATGCACTGCTTCAGGTGGCTCGCCAATCCGGTGGCGGAACCAATCTTGGTCAATATATATGACTTCGTGAGCTACAATGTTACGTAAATATTTCTCAATATAACGCATTTGATTCGCCTTATCTTTTAAATGTTCATTGGAACTATGGTCGGCAATCAATTTCAATAGGTGGCTTGAACTGACATAATGCTCATAATTAAAGCGTTCACCGTAATACCTTTGCCAAGTTTCTTGGATTCGTTGATCTTCAGATGACTCAATCAACGTCTCCTTCCATTGAAGGCCTCGGTACAAAGGGTGTCCATCGACGGTTGGTTTGATAACTGGCTGGATATATCTTGATAAATCAGGCATGAAATCTGCTTCGATAAGTAAGCGAAATACATCAACTAAGATAGGGGTCAAGGCTCTGAGGTAATCACCATAAGCCTGTTGTTCAAAGCGCAAATTCAAATAGTGAGTAAAACTGTAAACTTTACGCTTCGTCTGTGAAGCTTCTGTTAAGTATGTATAATCTAGGAGGGGAGCAAGTTCATCAATGGTCTCCAAATTAATCTCGAGAATCGCTTGCCCTAAGGCCAATAATTGTTCGAGTACCTGGTTCCCCCGATAAGGGGTCTTGCGTATATACGCGGCTAAGGGACGATACTCTCGGTAGCGTAACATATGCTCAATCAGGGCTTTGTCCCGTTGGCTTGCTTCAAATGCCATTTTCTCTCCTCCAAGCTCCGGCTATTATACCATAGAAAAAAACACGAATACACTCTGATTTTAGCATATTCGTGCCTGAGATAAAAGCTTCCGTAATTTTCAATTTGGGATATTGTGATAGGATATACACTAAATAACCCTGGGTCTTATGAGGTGAATGTGCGTACGCATCGACCTAATCTAAACACGCCTCAATCAATCGATGAACGGCTTCTTGGACGATTTCTGGTTTAGTCGCTAAATTTAAACGAATATAATTCTCGTAACCAGGTGCAAACCAATCACCATAATCCACAGCTAAACCAGCCTTCTCTTGGATTAATTCTGACATGCTTATATCTCCCTTAGCCTCTGTCAAATTAATAAAGAGTAAGTACGTTCCTTCCAATGGATAAACATATGCTTGAGGAAGGCGCTCGCTTATTTCTTGTTGAACAAATTGATAATTGTGGTAAATGACGTCTTTAATTGCTTGTAACCAAGCGTGACCACCGGTGTAAGCTGCTTGAGTAGCGATAAGCCCCATACTATTGATATTCGCTTGAACGTAAATCTTCGTAAAGGCGTCGTATTTTTGACGAAGGGCCTCATCGGCTATGATAACGTGGCAATGAGTCAATCCAGCTATATTAAAACTTTTGCTGGCCGAATGTGCTGTAATAAGCCGGTCACGAAACGCTCCATCTTGGACACAAAGAGCTGGCGTATGTTTCCCTTCAAAGACAAAATCTTGATGGATTTCATCTGAGACAATTAACACATCATACTGCTCGCATAATTGGAAGATACGTGCTTGTTCCTCTTCTGTCCATACACGGCCCACTGGGTTATGCGGTGAACAATGAATATATAACTTTACACCGCCTGCTTGAAGCTTCTCCTCAATCGCTGTATAGTCCATTTGGAAACGGCCATCTACTTGCTTCAATTCAACTGCTTCCACTGAACGTCCGGTATCTTCAATTGCATTAAAGAACGGATAATAAACCGGCGACAAAATTAATACCTTATCACCTACCTCTGTATAAGTATTCACACAGTTATACAGTACTTGCACCACACTACTAGAGAAGCGCAACCAGTCTTTCTGGATGGTATAGCCGAAGAACTGGTTTAACCATGCATTTAAAGTATCATAATAGCTATCTGGAACAATAGGATACCCATATGCTCCATGCTCTATTTTGGCTTTTAGTTGCTCAGTAATCACATCACTTACTCGAAAGTCCATATCTGCGACCCATAAAGGAAGTAAATCCGCATTACCGAAACGCTCCTCGAGCGCATCCCACTTCAAACTATTGGTATTGCGACGTTCAACGTAATAAGTATCAATAAATTCTTTCATTGTAGCCTCCTATGCTTGCAATGCTTGCTTAATATCATGAATTAAATCTTCGGGATCTTCTAAACCAATCGAGAAACGTAATAAATTCGGTGTTAAACCATAGGATTCACGAACCTCCTCAGGAATATCCGCGTGGGTTTGAGTAGTCGGATAAGTTACCAAACTCTCCACACTTCCTAGACTTTCAGCAAAGCTGAAGACCTGTAAATTTTCTAGAAACGGCTTTATTTGAGCTTGGTCGGCAAACAAGACACTCAGCATCGCTCCTTGACCAGCATATAAGACCTTTTCAATACCTGGCAAAGCCTCCAGTGCTGAGACGACTTGTCGAGCGGTTGCTTCTTGACGGTCAAAACGGACTTCTAAAGTCTTCAAACTGCGTACAAACAACCAAGCATCAAAGGCCGATAAAGTCGGTCCGGTTGCATTGGCCAAATGAACCAAACGCTCTCCAAGATCAGCATCATTGGTAACAACAACACCCGCAAGAATATCATTATGACCCGTTAAATACTTCGTCCCTGAATGCACGACAATATCCGCTCCGAGTTCTAGTGGCTTTTGGCGCAGTGGTGTTAGTAAAGTATTATCCACAATCAAACAGGCATCTACCTTACGACAAGCTTGAGCTATCGCTTCAATATCCAATACTTGCATTAATGGATTTGTTGGTGTCTCCAAGTACACGGCATCAATAGACGCATCTAATTTCTCCAAACACGCCGCTTCATCTAAGAAGTATTCAAAGGTCAACAAATCAGCCTTCTCTAAATCTTCAAATAAGCGGTAACTGCCGCCATACAAGTCTCGACCTGCAAGGATTTTGCTACCTTTGGGAAATAGTTGTAGGACCAATTGGATCGCACTCATCCCCGAACTTGTCGCCAGCGCATAAGTACCACCTTCTAAATCTGCCAAACCTTCTTCTAATACCGAACGTGTCGGATTAGCCGTTCTTGTATAATCAAAGCCGGTACTCTCTCCCATTGCAGGATGCGCATAAGTCGTCGATGGATGAATCGGCAAACTCACCGACCCTGTGACCGAATCCTTACGGTTCCCTAACTGTGCTAATTTTGTTGAAATACTAACCATCTCTATTATACCCCTTTCAAGTCAAAAAAAGCCCCAAATCTATTAGATTTGGGACGTTTATACGTGTTACCACCCGAATTCATACCTGCTTCACAGCATGTATCTCACTGTCTCATAAAAAGACATGCAGTGTATCGCCTGCCAAACGTCTGATAAGCTTTCACTTACCAAATACTCCAAGCTCATCTTCACCTAACGCTCTCCTTTCTGTCTCACCACCCAGAAATCTCTGTCGCGAGAAACGTTAAACTACTCTTCTCTTCATCGTATTCTAATATATATGTTACCATTCTATAATTTATAAATCTTGCTGTCAAGTTCAAAAAAACAGGCAAGCCACTAGGCCTACCTGCTTCTCTTAGTCTTCCAAATAACCAGTATAATTAGCAGTTCTTAACAA
The DNA here is from genome assembly GCF_003546865.1 of Suicoccus acidiformans. Lineage (GTDB taxonomy): Bacteria > Bacillota > Bacilli > Lactobacillales > Aerococcaceae > Suicoccus > Suicoccus acidiformans. The sequence continues at coordinate 101,696 of NZ_CP023434.1, read as the reverse complement.
ACGATTCGCATTCTCAACACGATCTTCTGTCGGAGGCTCCACACCGGCAAGCCGGTATTTAATGCCTAAAGCTTCGTACTTATAGACCCCCAACTTGTGATAGGGAAGCACTTCAAATTTGCGGACATTGTCTAATGTTTCTACAAAATCACCTAAGCGAATTAAATACTCATCGTAATCGGTCAACGTCGGCACAAGTACATGACGAATCCAAACAGGAATTTTATTATCAGACAAGTAGTGAGCCATATCTATAATATTCTCATTTGGTACCCCTGTGAGGTTTTGATGCCCTTTGGAGTCGATATGCTTAATATCGAAAAGAATCAAGCTTGTATATTTCATCAACTCTTCAAACTTACTAAAGAAAGGTTCTTCAAAAGTAAAGGGTCCACCACATGTATCAAGGGTTGTATGGATACCGTGCTCGTGACACAACTTAAAATATTCAATCAGAAAATCGATTTGCAACATAGGTTCGCCGCCACTAACCGTGACCCCCCCAGAGTTTCCCCAGAAACTTCGATAACGAATAGCTTCCTCGAAGAGCTCTTGGGGTGTGTAGGGGGTTCCTCCGGTTAATTTCCAAGTATCTGGATTGTGACAAAATTGACAACGTAGACGACAGCCCTGCATAAACGTGATAAAGCGAATGCCTGGTCCGTCAACTGAGCCAAAACTCTCAGTCGAATGAACGTTACCAATCACGGGTGATTCAGTTGTCTGCATGGACTTCGCCTCGTTTCTTACATAGAACTATGCATCGTACGGTTAATAACATCTAATTGTTGTTCACGCGTTAATTTAATGAAGTTTACAGCGTAGCCTGATACACGAATGGTTAATTGTGGATATTCTTCTGGATGCTCCATCGCATCAAGTAAGGTATCACGGTTGAACACGTTTACGTTTAAGTGGTGTCCACCTTCCTTAGCATAACCATCTAACATGTTCACAAGGTTATCTTTCTGTGTCGATTCATCCTTACCAAGCGCTTTAGGAACGATTGAGAAGGTATTAGAAATTCCATCAAGTGAATATTCGTATGGTAATTTCGCAACAGAAAGCAAGCTTGCTAGGGCTCCGTGCGTATCACGACCATGCATTGGGTTTGCACCTGGAGCAAATGGCTCACCTGCACGACGGCCATCTGGCGTATTACCTGTCTTCTTACCATATACAACATTTGACGTAATCGTTAAGATAGATGTTGTATGTGTTGCACCACGGTAAGTTGGGTGTTTCTTAACTTTCGTCATGAAAGCTTTCAGTAAATTTACAGCGATATCATCAACACGGTCATCATTGTTACCATATTTAGGGAAGTCGCCTTCAACTTCATAATCCACCACTAGACCTTCTTCATTACGGATTGCTTTAACTTTCGCATATTTAATGGCTGAAAGTGAGTCAACCGCTACAGAGAATCCGGCAATACCAGTTGCCATGGTACGTTTAACATTTGTGTCATGTAGAGCCATTTCAATACTTTCATAGCTATACTTGTCATGCATATAGTGAATAACATTTAATGTATTAACATACAAGCCTGCTAACCACTCTAGCATGTCATCGTATTTCTCCATTACTTCATTGTAGTCTAAGTATTCAGACTCAATTGCTCGGTATTTCGGTCCTACTTGATCGCCTGACATTTCGTCAACCCCACCGTTAATCGCATAAGTCAATGCTTTAGCAAGGTTAGCACGGGCACCGAAGAATTGCATTTGCTTACCAACTTCCATCGCTGACACACAGCAAGCAATGGCGTAATCATCACCGTAAATTGGACGCATTACTTCATCGTTTTCGTATTGGATAGCTGAAGATTCAATCGACATCTTCGCAGCATAACGTTTGAATTCTTGCGGTAAAGCTGGTGACCATAAGATTGTTAAGTTTGGTTCAGGTGCTGGACCTAAGTTTGTCAATGTATGTAAGAAGCGGAATGAGTTTTTCGTCACAAGTGGACGTCCATCGATTCCTACCCCACCGATAGACTCTGTTACCCAAGTTGGGTCGCCAGAGAATAGTTCATTATAATCTGGTGTCCGAGCAAATTTAACCAGACGTAACTTCATGACGAAATGGTCAACCAATTCTTGCGCTTCTTTCTCAGTTAACTTACCGTTTTCTAAGTCACGCTCGATATAGATATCCAAGAATGTAGACGTACGTCCTAAGGACATTGCTGCACCATTCTGTTGTTTGATTGCTGCTAAGTAACCTAAGTATAGCCATTGGAAAGCTTCTTGAGCGTTCTCAGCTGGACGGCTTAAGTCTACACCGTAGATATTACCTAGTTCGATTAGCTCTTGCAAGGCACGGTATTGTTCACTTACTTCTTCACGTGCCCGAATAATATCTTCAGACATTTGACCGTTACCAATGTTAGCAAAGTCTTTTTGTTTCTCTTCCATTAAACGAGCAACACCGTATAACGCAACACGACGGTAATCACCAATAATACGTCCACGTCCGTAAGCATCTGGCAGACCAGTAATAACGCCTGAGCGACGTGCAGCACGCATTTCTGGTGTATAAACATCAAATACACCTTGGTTATGAGTCTTGCGGTATTCAGTAAAGATATGTTCTACTTCTTCATCAATCTCATAGCCATAAGAATGAGCTGCTTGAACAGACATACGAATACCACCGAAAGGTTGCAAGCCACGTTTAAATGGTTTGTCCGTTTGGAAACCAACAATGCGTTCTTTATCTTTATTAAGATAACCAGGACCGTGTGATGTAATAGTTGATACAACTTTCGTATCCATATCTAATACACCGCCAGCTTCACGTTCTTGCTTACTTAAGTCCATTACTTGATTCCATAATTCAACGGTATCTTGCGTTGGGCCTTCTAAGAAGGACTCGTCACCTTCGTACAATGAATAGTTTTCTTGAATAAAGTCTCTAACATTAATTTCTTCTTGCCATTTAGAACCTTTAAATCCTTCCCAAGGATTAATTCCTTGAGCAACTCTAGTTTTCTCCATTAAACAATGGCCTCCTTGTAAAATTTTAATACAGTAGACATGTCACAAATTTAGCTCACCTACTCACAGGTACAGTTTACTACAAACTGTTATCGTTTTCAACTAAAATATACATAAAAATATAAATTATTTTTATTCTATTTCCTCAAACTCGATAGGTACAGTCTTGTAAGCCTTTAACATTATAAACAGGTTAGAATCTGTGTTTGAAACAGTTGCTTTTTACTGTTTCATTTATAGGCAAAAAAATAGAACAGCTAACGAAGCTGTTCTATCTGTGTGTCATTCACAAAAGACTTACGCTTTGTTTGTTGAACCAAACATGTCCATTGTTTCTTTAGTGATCTTAACGATTGCATCTTTACCAGGTGCAATAACTTTACGTGGGTCATATACCTTGTCATCAGAGTTCAATTTCTCGCGAACTGCTGCAGTCCATTGTTGTTGTAACTCAGTGTTAACGTTAATTTTAGCATGGCCACGCTCAATTGCTTTCTTAATTTGATGCTCAGGAATACCAGAACCACCATGAAGTACAAGTGGCGCACCTGTTGCTTCAGAGATTGCTTGCATTTCATCGAAACCTAATTTAGGTTCGCCATCGTAAGTTCCGTGTACAGAACCTAAAGCAGCAGCTAATGCATCTACGCCAGCTTCGTTAACCATACGAACACATTCATCTAAGTCCGCGTATTGAACGCCACCAATCACGCCATCTTCTTCGCCACCAACTGTTCCAACTTCCGCTTCAACGGAGACACCACGTGGATGAGCGTATTCTACTACTTTTTTCGATAATTCAATGTTATCGTCGATTGGATCATGGGAACCATCAATCATTACAGAAGAATAACCCGCATCGATTGCTTCTTTAACTGTTTCGAAAGATGAACCATGGTCTAAGTGAAGTGCTACAGGAACAGTAATATCCATCGTTTCTAATAAGGCATTAACCATGGCTGCAACGACAGCTGGTCCACCCATATATTTACCTGCACCTTCAGACACACCTAAGATAATTGGCGAGTTGCTTTCTTGAGCTGCTTGTAGAACGGCTTGAGTCCATTCTAAGTTATTAATGTTAAATTGACCTACGGCATAACCTTCCTCTTTCGCTTTGTTCAACATTGCTGTCATGTTCACTAAACGAGTGCGACTCATAATTGAATTCCTCCTTCAATTTTTTCAAGGTATTACATGATTTATTATACGTTAATGTGAAAGAAAAAGCTAGACTTAATAAAGGGATGCCTAATTTCATAAAAACCACCTCCTAAAAGTAGGGGGTGGTCCAGATTCCTATTATTGGATCATCTCATTGATTTCTTCTTGTGTAGCTGGGAATACATCCGCTGCAGCTGCACCATTTAAAATCTTATCACGTGCATCACGGTACACATCTGAAGCTTGCAGGCCTTGGTTACCAGGGAATGACGCAAAGGCTACCAAGTCATCCATATGAGCATACGATGTTTGGAACATTTGATCGTTATCAATTAAGTCTTTCAAATCAGTATTCTCAGTTGCATCTGTGGTTGGCGGAAGGTAACCTGTACCTGCTGTCCAAGCCGCGATGTTTTCTGGTTGGTATAAGAATTCGATGAATTTCCAAGCAGCTTCTTTTTGTTCTTGGTCTTGGCCTGTAACAGCTAACATCGAACCACCTGCTGGGACAGCGCGCTCACCGCTTCCGTCGTTACGTGAAGGCAATTCAATGGCTACCGCTTCAAACGCAGCATTATCTGATACGTTCTTACGTTGAGCAATGGTTGTGTTTAAGAAAGCAACATCACCAGAGATGAAAGATTGATGCCCTTCATCTGTTGCGGCATGCATTACATAACCTTCTGCAATCCCATCAGCCCAATCTTGAACTGCTTGAATTCCTTCTTCAGTTGCGAAGTTAGCTGTACCTTCTTGGGTTACAGTCTCGCCACCGTATGTTTCAACATATTGTTGAGTTGACCAGTTGTCATTAGATTCTGTAGTGTATAGACCGTATTTACCAGTTGCTTCTGTAACTTGAGCAGCTGCTGCATACAGGTCTTCCCACGTTTCAATGGCTTCATAATCAACGCCCGCTTCTTCACACAATTCAGTGTTAACGTAAACAACCGCTGTAGATACAGAGTAAGGGAAACCTAATAAGTCTCCTTCGAAGTTGCGCGCTAAGTTAAGCATTGGTTCAGGGAATTTCGCTTCAAGGAAGCCTGTGTCTGCACCAACTTCTTCTAATAAAGTCTCAGGGGCAGTGAATGGGAAGTTCGTTGCAAAGTATTCACGGTAAGCCCACCCAATTTGTACAACAGCTGGATATTCACCTGTTGCAGCTTGAGTTTGAAGGCTTTGCATTAAACCAACATATAACCCTTCGTGGAAGATTGGCTCAACAACGACTTCGTCTTGAGATTCATTGAATTTCTTAACTAAGTCATTCAAAGCACCTCCACCTTGGGTTTCAGCATTGCCGTGCCAGTATTCGATTTTCGTTTGAGCATTTGCATCAACAGCAAATGCACTCATAAATGCTCCCGCAGCAGCTAACGTTAAGGCAGTTTTCTTAATCAATTGCTTGTACATACTTTTCTCCTTTATGCTTAGGCGTGAATGCCTGTAATTTTTTCAATTGTTGCTTCAATATCTACTGGATAACCAATATTATTCGTTGAATTCTGTTCAAAGAATGAAATCCGTGCGTTATCGAGCGTCAAGTAAACTGTATCACCAACTTCAGCAACACGTCTGTCTGTTACAGCACAGATTATCTCGCCTTCAAGATCAATGTAATTCGCATAGTTGGAACCCTGGTTTTCTATATTGCGAACCACCCCCCTTAAGGTATTTTGAGTATCTGTTAAGGAAACACCAATATTTTCAGGACGAATACCTACATAAAGAGCCTGACCATTTGCATGGGTATTAATATAATCAACCCAGCTTGGTGCAATCTCAACACCTTGGCTACCTATAATGATTTGGCCTTCAGCATAACGGCTATTCTCCAATACATTCATTGGTGGGTTACCAATAAAGCGAGCAGTAAAGATGTTCGCTGGTTTATGATAAATATTCTCTGGTGTATCAATCATTTGCAATTCACCAAAGTTTAAGAGAGCAATCCGGTCACCAAATGTCATCGCTTCGGTTTGATCGTGGGTTACGTAAACGATTGTTTGACCGTATCTTTCATGAATATCTGTTAAGGATTCACGGGCAGATACACGTAGTTGCGCATCCAAGTTAGATAAAGGCTCATCTAATAAGAAGACAGATGAATCTTTCACTGTTGCCCGGGCTAAGGCAACCCGTTGACGCTGACCACCGGAAAGTTCTGCCGGCTTACGCTCTAAATATTTACGCAAGTCTAACGCGTCAATGACTTCCTCGAAACGTTCCCGAATACGTTCTTCAGGAACCTTATTTACCCGTAAGCCATAGGTAATATTTTCTTCAACTGTCATATGTGGGTATAGGGCATAGTTTTGGAATACCATTGCCACGTTACGCTCACCTGGCGTTACATCGTTAATAACTGCGTCATTAAAACGCATTTCCCCTGAAGTAATTTCTTCAATGCCGGCAATCATCCGTAAAATGGTAGATTTCCCGCAACCAGAAGGTCCTAATAATACAAGGCGCTCACCACTATTAATAGTGAAGTTCATATCCTCCATGATTACTGTTTCGCCATAGGCCTTCTTTAAGTTATCTAAAGTAATTGTTGTCATCTCTGTCCTCCTATTTAATGCCAGATGCTGTAAAGGTTCCAATAATACGTTTCTGGAAGATGATGTATAGCAGTAACGGAATACTCATTGTTACAACAGATACCGCCATCGCTACCCCAAAGTCCGTTCCACCTTCAGCCGACATAAACATTTGTAAGGCTAGAGGTAGAGTGTAGTTCTCTTCTGTACGTAAGATTAAAGATGGCCACACAAACTCATTCCATGAGTTGACAAAGAACCAAATACCCGTTGATGTGAGTTGTGGTTGAATAAGCGGTAGGATAATATCCTTAATAATGCGCCAATCGCCAATATTATCTAAATGAGCCACCTCAATCAGTGAATAAGGTATATTACGCATCGCTTGATTTAAAAGCATAATTCCTGCTGCATCCGCTATTTGAGGGAAGATAACACCAAAGATGTTATTGTTAAGACCCATCTTAGAAAGCAATAAGTAGCTAGGCAACATGGTTACAGTAAATGGTACAAAGATTGTGGAAAGAAAGATAAAGTACACTACGTTCTTCCCTTTGAAATCAAAGTACACAAAAGCATACGCGGCTAAGAAAGATGTCACTAACTTTAGTACCGTAGCAGTTGTAGCAATTATGGCCGTATTCAATGTAATTTGAGCCATCGGCAAACGTTGGAAAAGCGTTTTGTAGTTTTCAATTGTTGGACTTAAAGGAATAATATTCAATACGTTATTGTAGATGTCTTGCAAAGGTCTAAAAGAAGTACCTAAAGCAAAGACAACCGGGAATAACCAAATAATGGTAAATAAGATAAAGATAATTAACCAAATGCGATTACTAGCGGTAACTTTAGTTTGCATAGTAAACTCCTCTCTCCGTAACTCTCATTTGAATGAAAAGTAGGATAACAAAGATAATCAATGTTACAACAGATAAGGCTGCTGACGTTCCTATATCAAACAAGATAAAGGCGTTATGATAGGATTCATAAATCAAGTTAGATGAAGCTCCAGCCGGTCCACCTTGGGTCAAGTTTGAAATAGGTGTGTATACATATTGCAAGCCGGTAACGATTGCCATAATCAATGTATAAAGACCTGTTGATGATGTCATCGGTGCTACAATATCTTTGAAGATTCGCCAAGTTGGTACATTATCTAAACGAGCACTTTCAATGACTTCTCCATCCACCCCTGAGATGTCTGCATACAAGGTGATGAAGTTATAGCCGAATACTTTCCACGCAGTAATGTAACAAATTACCAGAATAACTAAGCTCTCTGATACACTCCAGTTCGGCAAGCTCATACCGATGAAACCGAGTAATTTCGCAATCGGTCCCGACGTTGGATTTAGTATCCAGTTATAGACAATCGAACCTACCACCATTGAGATAAATGACGGTAAGAAGAAGGCCGATTTAAAGAAATCCCTAAATTTAGGCACTAGGAAATGTAAGCAGAAGGCCATAATATATGGCACAACAAAGTTCATTAGAACTAAGACAATGATGTAGAACAATGTATTCTTAAGCACCTGTATAGTCTCAGGATCTGTAAATACATTGATATAATTTTCAAAACCAACAAAGTCTTTCTGCGGACTAATCATATTCCAATCAAAAAAGCTCAAGTAAATGGTATACGCCACTGGGTAGAATACAAAAATACCGAATATAACAATTGCTGGTAAAAGATATAAAAACGTTTTGACGTTATTGTTCTTCACTCATAAAACCTCCTTAAGCACCGAGAATCTTTGTAAAATTCCGGTGATGCTCTCCTTGGTATCCACGTTTATTTAAAGCGAAATAGTCAGTGTTAGCACCGAGCCATATGCCTAGTTGTTGATAGTATTTAGACAAAGGAATTGCTTCGATTTTAATTTGCCTTGAATCTATTTCAATACTTCGAAAATAAGGCTGATCATAGAAATTAGCAATTTGCACATAGAGCCATTGCCCTTGCTCGACAATACTATCGGCGTGCGTATGCCCATTGACATATATTCCCTGCCCTTGGTGCTGATTCAGAATTTCTTGAATCGGCAAATTAGGATCAATCGCATATAGGATATTATCAGACCAATAAGTCGTACGATAGACCGGATGGTGGGCTAGAATAATCAAAGTTTGCCCTTTATGCTGGGGCACTTCTTGAGCTAACCATTCCAATTGTTCCAGTGATAAAGTGCCACTATAGTCCACTTTATCCATGACGCGATTGGTATCAATCTTTAAGATACAGTAGCTTTCATCCTCGTACAATTTGCCATAGAGCGGCTGCTGGATACAGTCTTGAATCGCATCCTTCGGCAAAGAATAAGCATCGTGATTTCCTATCACTAATTGAAAGTCTTGCTGATAATCATACGCTTGTATTAATCCAAGCACTTCAGTAAACTCTTCCTCTGTGCCCATATTCGTCAAATCACCAATCGACACATGGAAATCACACGTCATGTCAAACCATTCACTGAAGACTTGCCTGAAATAAAGCTCCCTAGTCTCTTCATAAGCTTCAACTCCCCGAAAATTGGACGAGTAGTGCATATCACCGACAATGCTTAATTTCATAAATTAGCCTCATCAATCAGATCTTGTACTTCCAATTCTCCGTCTAAAATCTGACTACGATATTCATCAACTAAATCATAGGTATCGTCTTCCAATTGACCCTTCAGGATATCCACTTGCTCTTCATAAATACCTAACTCATGAATGCCTGCTTCAATTTCTTCACCCGCTGCTAAGCGACCAACAAAGCGTTCAATAGTACGGTTGTAGCGTTTAATAGTAGATGTTAAAGCAAAGTTACCTTCGTCTCCGTTTTCCTTCACATAAATACCTTCATCAATTTGGTCTACATCTGAACCGATAATCCAGAATAGATGATTAGGGTCTTCACGTTTAATCTCTTGCCCCGCTTCAAAAACCCCTTTATTTGGTCTAGAAGCTGCGGTGTAAATTACATCAACGCCTTGCTCAAACATCTCATGGGTCGCTTGACGAGCTCCTTCAATGTCATCAACATTCTCAACCGAATGAACGATAATCTCAGCATCTTCATTGGCAATTTGAACCCCTGTTCTAAAGGCTGTTTCAAACTCTGCTGCTACCTCTTCGTCCCAGCTAGCAACAAAGCCAATTTTGTCTACTTCTGTCTCGTTACCAGCTGCCAAACCAGCTAAGAAAGCTGCTTCATAGTCTTTAAAGTCAACCGAAATAACATTATCTGCTTCAACATGGCCATCAATCAGCAGAAACTTTTGCTCCGGAAACTCTTGCGCGAAAGTCTCAACAACATGCTCAGAAATATTACCAATCAAAGAGATATATTCGTACTGTCCAATTGCTTCTTGAACATTTCCCATGGCCGCCCCTTGGTTGATTGTCTCAACATAGGTTACTTGTTCTTCCGTTAAACCATGTTCTAGACGAACTCCCTCTAATCCTTCTAAGGCTACATCTACATACTTATTCACGCCTTGAGGCTCCGCAATTAATACGAGGCTGAAATCTTCCTCTGCAGCCGCTGTAGCGAAAGGCGCTAATAATACTAAGGCACCCGCTGCTAATAATGTCTTTTTCATAAAACCCTCCTTCTTCTTTACAAAAAAGAACCCAGATACACCAATCTGGTTCCCAACGCTCAATTTGTTCAGAATATCTCTGTCATTTAGCGTTTGCCATCCTTAAATCTATTCCTCATCCTCTTCGATACACGTCACTCCCAACGTTTTACGTATGCCAACAGTATACTTATCGATTGTAAATTTAGTGTAAATATCTTGTAAAAAATATGTATAGAGATAACTATATTTGTCTCTTTCTTAAAGCTTACGAATTAGCGAATAATTATCTTCCTTCTTTTACAAGTAAAAAGTATCTATTTATCTTTTCTATTGCTAGTCAGGTATCATTTCATCCTTGAATATACTTAGTGAAACCAGCATGTTTACTCAAACTTACCAGTATATAAATTGTGCTTATGGTTTCTGATGTCCTTGATACCTACCTTTACGCAAAATGACTTGTGTAGACGCGCTGTATAAGTACCTTTACATAAAAATTACATTATATTTACGATAACTAAACAAACTGAGGCTATACTTAAAATGAAATCTAAGATTTATTGCAAGTAGTGAAACGTGGCTACTATGATAAGCTGACGACCTATAAAATTAAGTGAGCCCGTTAAATTGCGAAGGTATATCAATATTTATTACTGGCATCGATATCACCTGAGTCTATTTAACGCTTATTTCCCGTATACTAATCAGGAAGTTTAACTTCCTAGTACAAATGACTCATCATTTGGTATGTCTTTCAGCTCTACCGTAGTAGAACGTTAGCTACAGCATCAAGGATTTCCATGGGATTGCAGACGTCGTCGCATATATAAAAGCATTTCGCTAAAAATAGGAGGATTTATATGAAGAAATTTATTAAAGTTGCTGCAGCGGCTTTAGCATTAGCTGGAGCGGTTATGCCTGCTACAGCACCTATCGCTAGCGCGCAAGATAAAGTACAAATCGAATATTGGCATCCAAATGCAGATACTCAAGGTGGTCAAGCTGTTAACCAATTGGTTGAAGAATTCAATGCTTCTCAAGACGAAGTAGAAGTTCGCGCAGTTTACAATGAGGGTATGTATCAAGGTTTAATGCAAAACCTGCAAACACAAGCAGCTGCTGGTAACACTCCTGCTTTAGTTCAAATCGGCTGGTCTTACCGCGAATATTTCGCCAATAACTTTGCCTTCACACAACCTCAAGATATTATCGTTGCTTCATTCCCAGATGATGCTAACTACTTAACTGATAAATTCGAAGATAACATCTTTGCACTAGCAACGAGCAACGAAGGCTCACAAGTTGGTTTACCTTATTCACTATCAGTTCCTGTACTTTACTTGAACATGGATATCTTAAATGAAGCAGGCGTAGATGCTGAAAGCTTAACTACGTGGGAAGCTGTTCGCGAAGCTGCTAATCAAATCGTGGAAAACACCGATTATGAAGGCTTATACATCGCCGAACATGCGGATAACTGGAACATTCAAGCGATGATTGAATCTAACGGTTCGCAAATTCTTAAAGATGGTCAAGCTGCTTTTGCTGATGAGCAAGGTCAAGCAACTTACCAATTCTACCAAGACATGGTTAATGAAGGTAGCGCCCTACACGTACCTAACGACCAAGGTCAACAAGCATTTATCTCTGGTGAAGTTGGTATGGCTCACATGACTATTGCACAACGTACCAACGTTACGTCAAACGGACAATTTGAAGCCGTTGCTGTAGAATCTCCTGCTTTCGAAGGTCACGAACAGAAATTACCTGCAGGTGGATCTATGCTTGTCGTTACTGCTCAAGAACCAGAACAACAAGAAGCAGCTATGAAATTCATCAAATACTTGTACGAACCAAATAATGTTGCCTTATGGTCAGAAGGAACTGGTTACGTACCAGCAACAAAGGATGCGACTGAAAACGCTGATCTTGCGACTGTACTTACAGAAGACCCAATCTTCTCTGCTGCCTATAACTCACTGCAATACATGGTTCCATGGGCACCATTCCCTGGAGATTCTGGTCTAAACGCAGAGCAATTATTAATTGATCTACGCGACACAGTCTTAAATGGCGGAGACGTTGCAACAGAAGTTCCTGCAACCCAAGACGAAATCAATGCTTTAATTAACTAAGCACTTCAGCTTAAAACCGAGCAACACGCGCAAGGTCCCCTTTTGGTGGGATGCCTTGCGCGTGTTTTTGGATTATGTAGATTTAATAAACCTACCGCAAAGATATATGTATTACCGCTTTACTTAGCCAACAATTTCTCTTTTCAAACACATACGCACTAAGGCCAACCTACAATAAAAGCCGCACAGGAAGATTCACTCCATCCCGTACGACTTTTAAGTGTTTATTTCTTTAAACCTAAATTCCTGTACTTTATTATAGGCTACAGCATTTGTGCATACTAAACCAAATTTCAAACTCCTAGCGCTGCGTTAGCACGCCTTCAACCTTCTCCGAAGTTTTCAGGCTTGCCTGGCTACTCGACTCGTAAGCAGCAAAGCTGCAACGATTCGATGTGTGCCAGGTCATCCTAAAAATGCGGCGCTAGGAGTTTGAAATTTGGTTTCGTTAGCACATAAGCTTTATGAAAATAAATATAGAAAAACAGATATTTATGTAGCGTATAAAGTTTATGAGCTATATAAATTGCAATGAATCTAAAAAACGTTGATATAGAAGACGTTTTCTGTTTCTTGATCTGTAGCTTACAAAAAACTCAGAAATTTGGGATTTAGAAAGCTTTGCACTAATTACTCATTTTTGTCATCAGGAGAAAATATATCATTTAAGTATAAAGAGAAATAAGGAGATGTATGAAATGAATTTAATGTTAAAAGTAAAAGATTTTGGAAATGTGAACTGGGAAAATGCACTACAAAGTGTAAAGGACTTCTGGGTGCCAACACTAATTGGAGTTGTATGTATTGGTTTACTTATCTTTGGTTACAACAAGTTAGTTAAGAAACGTAAGTAAGAAGGGAGAAAATAGATGAGAAGAAGAACAAATGAATTACTTTTAGTTGCAAATAATATTTCTAAGAATTATCAACAAGGCGATAAAGAACTACAAGTTCTATCTAATATCGATTTACAGGTGAATCGTGGAGATTTCTTAATTATTATGGGTTCTAGTGGTAGTGGTAAGACTACTTTACTAAACTGCTTATCAATGATAGAACCGCCTAGTCATGGACGAGTTCTATTTGCAGGAGCAGATCTAACAGCAATGTCTGATAATGAATTAGCAGACTTTAGAGCAGAACATATTTCTTATATTTTCCAGTCATATAACTTAGTTAGTAGTTTGACTGTTTATGAAAATATTATCCTACCACTTCAGATTAGAGGAGAAGATGTTAGAGAAAAAGAGCATTCAATAAGAAAACTTATGGATAGGCTAAATATCCTAGAATATATTGATGCCTTTCCTGATCAATTATCAGGTGGTCAAAAACAAAGAGTTGCAACGGTTAGAGCTATTATCAGTGGTACTGATATCTTAATTGCTGATGAGCCAACTGGGGCACTTGATTCTGCTAACTCTGATAATTTGATGGAGTTTTTTGTAGAATTAAATGCTAACTTTAATACTACAATTATTATGGTAACTCACGATCCACTAGCAGCTAGATATGGTGATAGGGTTATTTTCTTAAAAGACGGAGTTATTGGTAGAGAAATAATTCGTTTGAATGGCCAATCACCTAAATCATATCTAGATGAAATTTATGATCATGTTCAAGCAAGTGAGGTGTAAGTTGTGCATTTACGATTAGCTTATAAAAACGTAAAAAGAAACCGCAGTACCTATCTTGTTTATTTTATGACCTTAACTATTATATATGGTTTAATATATTCTTTTACTGGTGTTTTAAAACACCCAATGTTTAATGAATTAAGTGGGGCACAAGATTTAATTAATAGAATATTGAATCAATATATGCCACTTGCTTCAGCTTTTGTACTTATATTGCTAGCTTTATTAGTACTATATGTATCAGATTTCGTAATGAGAAGAAGGCAACGCGAGTTAGGCTTATATTCATCGCTTGGTATGAGAAATTCAAAAATTGGTGCGATTCTATCTTATGAAACTGGCTTAGTAAATTGCTTGGCTCTTATATCAGGTTTATTATTAGGACAAGTTTTCTCAGCGGGTCTAACACTTCTAGCTAAGAAATTATTTAGTATAGAATACGATAAAACTTTATTTTATTTCTCAGGTGAAACAGTATTACAAGTATTTTGGGTATTTGTTGGGGTTGTATTAGTTAGTGCATTTCTAACTTGGAGAAAGCTTAGAAAGATAAGAATCATAAGCTTCTTATCAGACCGAGATGAAGAGTCAGTTATTATAGCAAACTCAGGTCGTTTAGATGGGATCTTATTTACTGTATCAATTGTTCTATTATTACTAGTATTGTTCTTTGTAAGAAGTGATAATTTAAAAGTAATAATCAAAGACCATGGTACAAAAGTTTTATTTGCTTTAATAGTAGCGGTATTATTATTCTACTACTCATTATCGCATGCTTTAATAAACTTATCCAAGAAGAATAAAAAATTCTATTATAAAGGCTATAATACCTTAACTCTTAGACAGGTATCTAGAAACTTAGGTAAAAATATTCAAGCGATGGCACTACTTTCTCTATCGCTTGGAGTATCAATTATACTAGCTTTAGCATCTGAAAGTAGTTTAAAAGCAACTAATAAAGCAATTGATGGTGCAGGACCTTATGATTTTATGGTTATTCAAAATCTAGTTGATGATTTAGGACAAAGATACGAAAGTGCTGATATAAAACAAGTTCTTATAGAAGAAGGTCTTACTGCTGAAGAACTAGGAAACGGCGAACAGTTAACTGCTTATGAAGCAGATATAGTATATGAAGATATTATTGATTGTAGTGATCTTATAAGAGCTGATGAAGGCTTGGGTCAAAAGCCAGTAGAGGTAATTAAAGTATCTGACTACAATAAAGCAATGCGTTTACAAGGTAGTGAAGAAGTTCATTTAGGATCAAACGAATTTATGATTAATTGTAACCACGAAGGAACTGAAAAACAAGCCAAAGATTTCTTGAAAAATAAAGGCGAACTTACCTTGGCTGGTGTTAAATTAACAGCTAGTGAAAATGCTTATAGAGATTCAACCTTTACAATAATTCCACCAGGGGGAAATGATAGAGGTACTCTTATTGTAAATGATGAAATCTGTGAGATGTTACCATCTACAAGTAATATATATATTACTAAATTTACAGGTGACGTTGATGTTACAGCCTTATCAGAAAAGCTAAATGATTTAGAAGAAGAACATGCAGCTCATTTAGGTGAAACTGGTTTATGGTGGGAATATATGAGTTACAGTAAGAAGGAACTTTCTGATGTAACTTATGGCTTTAACGGTGTCATAGTCTTTATAATGTTATATCTAGATATTGTAATTATCATAATATCACTAAGTATCCTATCAATTCAATCAACTAGTGAAATAACTGAACAAGCAGATGACTTTTCTGTACTTAAATCCCTTGGTACAACACCTAAACAAGCTGGGAAGTTGGTATCTAGACAGATTCTTATGTACTTTATAGCTCCAATGATACTAGCTATACCATTTGCTTATGTTGGAACTAATTTGGTTATAAGGCTTCTAGAAGAGCAGATGAAGTTGATTATTCCTATTAAGTGGACAGCGTTATCGCTAGTTATATTATTATTAATTGTTTATATAGTAATAACAAACAGCCTAGCTAAGCGCACACTAAAGTCAGAAATGTCAAAAAGAATATAAAGTTTATTAACCTAGTAGGTAATTATCTACTAGGTTAAACTTGTATTAAAGCAATTGGATCTATAACTGTAATCAACTTAAAAAATTATACAATTAAGATACCGTAGTTCCAGTTAATATCGAATTCAAGACGCTGTGGCGGTACGCCTACATATCTTGCTGCGCTGGCGCTTGCAAGGATATTTCGGACTTGCCTGACTACTCAATCCATAACTCGCTGTGCTCGAACGGCTTAATGTGTGTCAGGTCATCCTGCTGCCACGGCGTTTGAATATCGCTATTAACTTTCACTATTAGCTAAGTAATTAAAGTGACTGTGGTAATATGTCTATCGTACAAAACAGATGAAGCGATTATATTAAAACCAATATATCCCAAGGCAAAAGAATCATTTTGATTTGGGATTGGTATTAAACTTGTACTTAGGGGTTATAAGGAGTTAAATTAGATTAATTAGTGAACAAGGAGCAAGTCTATGAAATTTCAAAAACTACAAAAATACTTATTAGAAAATAAATTTATTAACTTATTAATTGTTAGTCTAATTCACTTTGCGACAATTATCCTAAGTGTATATAACTTTAAAACTTATGTTACTGAACATGCTTATTATTCTAATAGAATAGGGCTATTAATAATAAGCTTGTTATTTATGTTTGCATATTTGACTTTTATAATAAGTGATGAAAAGGAAAGTAATTTATTCTATATTGGTTGGTTATTTGTAATTATCGCGGTGGGGACGGTCTTTATCATTTCTGCCAATCCTTACGGTTTAGTTTTTGTTGCCTTACTTTATTGGGCGTTATTTGAATCAACTATGCATATTGTATTTCGCGGTAAGACTGAATTTATGAGTAAATATAATAGATTTATTAATATATTAACAGTTGTAGTTTGTGTGTTATGTTTAATGATTCCATTAGAGCCACCATTTCTAGATAATATATTTTCTCTATATTTAAATTATCGAATTATAATGGGAGCTTCTTTTTTACTAGTTAGTCTAATATATCGAAAACACATAAGAACTTTACTTAAACAGCAGAGAATAGAGTTAGGGATACTGATCTGTTTGAATTTATTTGATATGTTGATAGTTATTTTTGGGACCGAATTTTTCCCTATTTTAGACTCGCCTAAGTTTGAGAATATCTCTGATGTTATGTATCCTACTTCAATTGTTTTATTCTTACAAGCACGAATTGTAAGTGGGGTATTTAAGCGTAAATTCACAGCTTTTCAAAGGCGTTTTCAATTAGCTTTAAGCTTATTAGGTATAGGCTTATTTCTAGTTTTAATTGTAGTTGGAGCTGTTGTAAAGTGGGAAGCGGTTGAGGTTTTTGTTGTGTTTAATCTTTTACTGTGGGCTTTTTCTTTTGCAGTTACTATAATGAGAGGCTTAATTGAGAGTGCTATTATAAATGATGATTTCTCGCTTCTAAAGCCGATTAATGCGCTTGAATTAGTTGTAAATAGTAATGATGAAAAGGATGAATTTTCAGATTTTCTACATAACGAGGTTCTGCAAGATATAGTTGTAATCAAGAATTTAAATGAATTCTCTGATCAAGTTGATGTAAAAGATAAGATTGATAAATCAGCCGATAATCTTATAAGAATAATAAGAAATAGGCTAGATAAATATAGTGATGGGTATTCTGATAGACTAAGCGTAAGGGAGAACTACGAGAATTTAGTATATACAGTTTGTGATAGGCTTGATTCTGATAAGCGTATTATGTTCGAGCTTGTAGGTAATAGTAATATTTTACTAGCTCCATATGACCGCTTAATCTACCGCATACTAGAAGAACTAGCAACTAATGCTGTAAAATATGCAAGTAAAAATGATATTGAAATAATTATATCAATAGATAATAACCTAGTAGAAATTACAGCAAGTAATTCCTATAGTCAAAATACTATATCAAAAAGTACTAAAAAAGGGCAGAGTCTACTAGAGGCAAAAGTTGCATTACTAGGTGGAAGTTTTCAAGTTGAGACCATAAATAATAAATATAATGTATTGATTGAACTGCTGATTGACAAGGAGGTTGCTAATGAATATTTTATTAATCGATGATCATAAGATGCTTACAGAAAGTCTTAAGATGTTACTAGAATTAGATGATGAAGTAGCTGTAGTTGATGTTATAAATAGTCCAGATAACTTGCAGGCTTCGACTTATAAAGAATACGATATAATTCTACTAGATTTAAATTTCGGTGAAGTATCTGACGAAAAAGGCTTAACTATTGCAAAAGAGTTATTAGAAGAAGATCCTTCTTTAAAAATTATTATAATAACTGGTAACACTGGCCCAGCTTATGAATTCCAAGCTAAGCAGATTGGAGCGTCAGGCTTTTTCGATAAATCATTAGGGGTAAAAGAATTACTAAAAGTTGTAAAAGGGGTCTATTCTGGAAGAGAATACTTTAGCGAAAGGTTTACTACTGGAAGTAATGCAGTCTTGAAATACCAAGATAGGATATATGAATTACTGACTAAAAAAGAAGTAGCTATATTAAGAAGGTTATGGCAGGGCGAGACAATTCTTGAAATAGCTGACAATGAAGGAATTAGTAAAAGAACCGTCTCTAATCATATTAACCATATCTATGATAAATTAGATGTTCAAAGCCGTGAACAAGCAATTCGTTTAGCAAGTCAGTTGGGGTATTTTGATCCAGAGTAAGCTTATGTTAATATATGGCGTTGAATATTGTAAAGTTTGTGTTAATTTTCAAGATATGTTCGTTTTTTTCAGTGAAGTCTTCTTTATTTCATCCCAAATTCCCGTGTTTTTTATAGGCTACATCAGAATTCACAAACTTTTTCAATAAATTCATCTGGATTTATACCGTAATCTTCTAAAATATCACGTTGTTTTTTGGTCAACGGAGCCATTACTCCTTTTCTTCCTTGATACTTATAAAGAGTAATCTTCTCTAGTTCTAACAATAATGCCTTAACAGTAGGTGCATTCCTATCGCTAGGCATATCACTTCTTTCGTGGTTCAATAAATAAGAATGTATTATCAAAGCGATGAAAGTAACGAACATCTTGCCATCCATAGCTGAAATTAAATGAATTCTAAGTCTGTCTGTGTCAAGGGTGTTCTTCATGCCATTGAAGAAACCTTCAATCTCATTACGACGTCTATAAATAGCTAGAATCTGATCTGGATGTTTATCCATTCCTTTTGTAAGAATCGCAAAAGTACCTGCTAGTTCAAGGTTTTCTTCAATCTTTTCGTTATTTTTCTGGTAATCCTTTAGTTCTCCTTTAACTTGCTCTAGGTTATGGTACTTAGAACTAAAACTTTTCTTTTTAATTCCTTTTTGTTTGGCTAACGTTTCATCTTCTTGCTTTATTCTTTGATATATCGTTTGTTTTTCTTCTGCAGCACGCATTGGCTCTCTAAATAAGTATAGCTGATATTCACTTCCATTGATTTCGATTTCTACTTGCTTCCCGTTAGCAGCAGTGCTGTAACAGTAGTTATCAACCTTTTCTAAATCAAACACTTCATCTAAAACCTTATTTTTAAACTTATTTTGAGTTAGTGGCGCCATCATTATAAACTTCTCTTCTTCAATCTCTTCAAGTTGTTCAAGGTTCCCTTCGGTCATAAAGCCACCATCAAGAACCCAACAAACATCTTTAAAATTTAGAATCTTAGATAGTTCAAGACTACTTGTAAAGTGTGTCTTATCAGGAATACTTTCGTTATACACTTCATAAGCAACAGGAAGACACTTGTCAGGATCAAAGAATGTGCCAAAGTTGATTTGGTCTAGCTTCTCACCGTCACGGTTATATCCTCTTTCAGCTATTGGTATGTTTTGACTATAAGTAGATACACTTGTTACGTCATAAGCTAGATAGCTTGTGTCTGTTTCTAAGTACTTATTCCACTCCTGAAAGAATGACCAATGTCTATCTATAGTTAACTCTTCAAAGAACTTATTTAATTGATGAGAATGTGGAACTAGATCATAAGCGAGTACATGTTTTGAATAATAATCTTCTAGATTCATCATTACTCCACCTTTTTTAACGATGTAGATAGCTAAGTTTAAAATCTCACGGTAGTAGTCTGGAAAGACCTTCTTTAGAACTTCTTCTAAACCACTCATCTCAGCTATTTCTTTTAAGAATACAGTTTCAGCAGCTAAGTGAGCTTTAGGTGTTTGGATTGGTTCAATCTTTTCTGGTGCTCCAAATAATTCTAAGTAATTATCGTTTGGGTACATAGTAGTTGGATCATCTGGATTTAATTTACCAATAGCGCGCTCTCTATGAGTAGGTGTGTTATTTTTATTACGGTAAGTTTCTACTGAATAATAAACATAATTAGTTCCGTTTTTAGCGGTTTTAATGCTGGTTTTTGTTTTTGGTACTTCAACTAAATAATTATGGATTGCCATTTTGTTTTCCCTCCTGCATTTCACAAACTTTATACTTTTTGTAGCCTATAATTAATATAGGCTACAAAAAGTATAAAGGTCAAGAGAAAAACCAGAGAAAATGCAATTTAATGCACTTTTTCTCTGGTTTATTTAAGTAGGGTATAAAATTCACGGGAATTTAGGTTTAAAATACGATTTAGGCTAACTTATAGCCTAAGCAGCTTACTTCAAGAGAGCTGTAACGTCTAATTCACCCGCGCGGATTTGATCACGGTAGTCAGAGACAATATCATAGGTCTCCCCTTCTAATTGTCCAGCTGAAATATCAATCGCTTCATCAGCGACACCATATTGAATATTGCCCGCTTCCAGTTCACCATTATAAGACTGCTCAGCGATATCGCGAATCACTTCACCAGCTTTCTTCAGTGTAGACGTCAACGTAAATGAACGCTCTTCTTCACCAACGAAGTATGCTCCTTCGCGTGTTTGATCCACGTCAGCGCCAATTGCCCATAACTCTTGTTCTGGATTCTCCATCAATCTTTGGCGAATCGCAGAGAACATACCTAAACCTGCTTGACCCGCTGCATGGAATACTATATCTGCTCCTGATTCAATCATCTCATGGGTTGCTTGCGTTGCACCGTTCGCATCGTCAAAACCATTTAAGTAAGTGACTTGAACTTCGATATCAGGGTTAATTTCCTCAACTCCTGCCAAGAAACCTGCCTCAAAAGCATTTATCGTCTCGTTATCTAATCCTCCAATGAAACCTACTTTCTCACTCTTCGTTTCTAAAGCAGCTGCGATACCAGCTAAGAAAGCAGATTCATAGTCTTTAAATAAGACAGAGGTAACATTCGGTAGGTCGATGGCTGAGTCAATAATCGCATAAGCTTTGTCAGGGTTTGCGTTAGCAAATTCTTCAACATGAATTTCTGTTTGCGCACCCAGGCCGATAATTAAATCATAATCATTCTCCGTCGCTTCCACGAAACGAGTAATATAGTCGGTTTCAGTGAAGGCTTGCATCGCAATGGCACCGCCTTCTTCTAAAGGTATCGAATGATTGTTCGCAAACTCATTCAGACCTTCGACAGCATTCTGACTAAAAGAGTTCGCTTGGTAATTACTTTGATCAGTGATAAGCGCTACGGAATAGCCCTCTGCTTGTACTACAGGTGTAAAAATAGAAGCCATTAATACCGCTAGGCTCATGAATTGCATATTTTTCTTCATAGTTTTAACTCCATCTACTTTGAAATTAGCGATAGCGCTAGTTCAACTTCATTTGTAATGATTCCTTCAATATCCAAGGCAATCATTCGCTGGATCTCTTCTGGCTTATTCGCAGTGTAAGCATTGACCCGTACTTGTTCGCGCTTAGCACTGTCAACATCCGCTTGTGACAGCATCATATGATACGGATGATAATTCTCCACTCCATATCGCTTACAATATTCCCCAGCATCCAAAATCGCATTCAAGGTAAGAAAACCTGTTTCAATCTCAGGATTTCGTTCACGTACCTCCAAGATTGTATAGGCATTAAATGAAGAAATGAAGACTCTATCTGCCAGACCATATTCATCTACCAGTGACAAGGTCTTTTGAACAATATCTGGATAATGATTAATATCTGTCTTCAACTCAATATTTAATCGGAATGCTTCGGGTAAATCCTTATACCATTCGAATACTTCCTGCAGGCTTGGTGCAGTGATATCTTGATGGTCTTCAGTTTCAGCAAATTCAGGAAATTCCGCTAGAAATTGATAGCTTTGAATCTGCTTAAGGGTTAATTCTTGGATAGAACCAGATCCATTGGACGTTCGGTCAATGGTCTCATCGTGGCAGACTACTAGCCTGCCATCTTTCGTCATATGAACATCTAGTTCAAAGCCGTGTGCACCAAATTCATAAGCTTTCTTGAAGGCCAGCAGAGTGTTCTCAGGATATTTCCCACTATATCCCCGGTGCGCAATAATATCTGCCATACTATTGTGCCAACCCATCTACATCACGTGGACTAAGAATACTTTGTTCACTCGCTTTATCAAATAAGTGAATATTCTCCATCTCTAATTCAACCCGAATTGTTTCCCCAATCGGAACGTGACGTGGTGGATTGAAGCGTGCCGAGTTAATACGCGTTGCACCTTCAAAATCATAATAAACAAAGGTATCTGAACCAACTTGTTCAACGTTCTTAGTTACAATTTCAACAACATTAGGTCCTTCTAATTCACCAGCGAAATTAATGTTCTCTGGACGAATGCCTAAAACCACTTCTTGACCTACCGGCTCAGCTGTCAAGCGTTTCACAATTGCTTCAGGTAGAGCTAAACGTAAGTCTCCTGAATGGAATTCAATGCTTTCTGGTTGCTTCCATAGACGACCTGTAATCATATTCATTTGCGGACTACCGATAAACTCAGCAACGAATATGTTCGCTGGATTATAGTAAAGGTTAGCAGGTGTATCAAATTGCTCAACATTCCCCACACTCATAACCGCGATACGTGTACCCATCGTCATGGCTTCTGTTTGGTCATGCGTTACATATATAAAAGTTGTCTCTAGCTCACGGTGTAAGTTTACAATTTCAGAACGCATAGTAACTCGTAGTTTAGCATCCAAGTTTGACAAAGGCTCATCTAGTAAGAAGACTTTCGGATTGCGAACCATCGCGCGACCAAGAGCTACCCGTTGACGTTGACCACCAGATAAAGCGCCAGGTTTTTTGTCCATAAGTTCTTCAAGTTGAAGTACTTTAGCCACCTCGTTGACGCGTTGGTAACGTGCTTCTTTACTGACCCCTTGCATCTTCATCGCAAAGGCCATATTGTCACGCACATTCATATGTGGATAAAGGGCATAAGATTGGAATACCATTGCGATATCACGGTCTTTAGCTGAGACATTATTGACTAGCTGATTACCGATGTACATTTCACCTTCAGAAATCGATTCTAAGCCAGCAATCATCCGCAAGGTTGTTGATTTACCACATCCTGAAGGTCCGACCAGCACAATAAACTCTTTATCTTTAATATCTAAATCAATGTTCTTAACAGCTTTGTAGCCGTCTTCGTATACTTTTGCTACTTTATTTAATTTTAAATCTGCCATTTTATACTCCTTATATTAACCCTTAACTGCTCCAGCAGTAAGGCCTTTGACCATATTTCTAGCTCCAACAACAAAGATGAATAGACTTGGAATCATACATAGAACAACACCTGCAACCATTAAGACCAATGATTGCGAATCGACACTGTTCAACATACTGATACCTACTTGAACGGTACGACTTTGATCCGTATTTGTTGTAAGTAGTGGCCACATGTACATATTCCATCCAGATAAGAATGATTGCACTGCCATCGAACCTAAAGTCGGCTTAATAAGTGGCATTAAAATTGTAAAGACAAAGCGGAAGTCGGAACATCCGTCAATTTTAGCTGCTTCATAGACTTCATATGGGAAGTTCTCTAAAGCTTGCACACATAAGAAGATGTTGAAGGCCGAAACCATAAATGGAATAATCAAGACAATAATGGTGTCCGTGATACCCCATTCTGAAACCATCAAGAATTGTGAAATAATAACCGCTTCACCTGGAATCATCATCGTTGATAAGGTGATTGCGTACACTAGTCCTTTGCCTTTAAACTCTAGAAAGCGGAAAGCAAAGCCAGCTAATAAGGACGTGACAATCTGCAGAACTGTAATTGAAATCGCCACAATCAGTGAGTTACGAATATAAATATGGATTGGGGCCACATTGAAGACGTTCTTAAAGTTTTCAACGGTTGGGTTCTGAGGAAATAAGAAACTATTTGGATCATATAACTCTGCAGATGGTTTAAAGGCCATCAGGAAACCATAAATTAATGGGAACATCACGAGTAACCAAACAATAATATTCAGAATAAGTAATCCAATATCACGCCGTCTCTTCTTGCGAAGGTATTCTTGTTCGATTTGATTCATTAGTTCTCTCTCCTTCCTCTAAAGTAGAACATGACAATAGTCAGTAACATAACGATAATAAATAAGACCACCGATTCAGCTGAAGCGAACCCATAACGGTAGTTCATAAAGGCGTTACGATAAATATCATAAACAATAACGTTCGTTGCTTGCCCAGGTCCACCTTTGGTTAAAATATTAATCTGACCGAATCCTTGGAAGGCATTAATAACGTTCGTTACGATGACGAAGAATAAAGTTGGTCGCAAGGATGGAAGGGTAATGTGCAGAAATTGTTGGAAGCCATTCGCCCCATCAATAGAAGCACTCTCATATAGAGAATCGTCAATACTTGCAAGCCCTGAACTAAAGTAAAGGAAGTTCATCCCACTATTTAACCAACCAGTTAGAATCCCTACAACCCATAGCGCATAAATTGGGTGAGAAAGGTAGTTTGTGAATGTGTTAAATAATTTATTGATAATTCCCACGGAAGGATTTAGCATTACTTGGAAAATCATCGCCATCCCTGAAGATGCAATCGCCATTGGCATCGCATAACTGGTGGTGAAGAATTTAATACCCGGGAAAGTTTTCTGACATAATAAGGCCGTAACAAATCCAATTAAGACCCCCACAGCTACGACGATAACGACGAATTGCAGTGTCACTGATACACTATTCCAGAAACTTTCACTCGTAAATAATTCAATATAGTTATCTAGCCCAATAAATTCCGCATTCTCACCCATATTATTCGTTAAGAATAAACTACGGTAGATTGTTTGAATGAATGGCCAGAAAATAAAAACACTAAGAATAATAATCGCTGGGAGCAAATAGGCATAACCTTGAATCTTCTCAGCAAAGGTTCGCTCCCGCTCTATAATTACTGGTTTTTCAGACATATTTTCCCCTTCTTTATGAAAAAAGCGCTGGATATAAGCACAAGACTTAATCCAGCAGCTTTCGTTTAAGATTTAACTATTGATTTGCTGTATTGTAGTTTTCAAGAGCTGCGTTTACTTGGTCAGCCATTGATTTCGCTGCACTTGCTGGGTCTCCTTGACCGTTTAATAAGTTTTCTAATTCACTTTCATAAATTTGACGCGCTTCTTGGTTTACACCAGATAAAGCACCTTGATCTTCTGGAGCAGAATCATGCAATTGATCAATCGCTGTTTGGAATTGAGGGAATTCTGCTAAGTTATCTTTGAAGACTTGCTCGTCATGGGCAGCCGTCGTAACTGGGAAGTAACCTGTATCACGGTTCCATTGAGCTTGAGCTTCAGGTGAGATTAAGAATTCAATAAATTTCCATGTTGCGTCTTTCTTCGCATCATCACCAGAATTAATCATCCATAGTGAAGCACCACCGATTGAAACACCACCTTGATCTTCTGCATCAACACCTGGGAAGTAAGCTGTTCCAACTTCGAAACGTCCATCAACTTCTGTTAGAATTTGACGTAAGCTTGCTGTTGAACCAATCATCATAGCTGATTGTCCAGAAACAAATTCTGGTTGACCGCCCTCACGACCTACGTTAGGGAATAAGCCTGCATCTGAACCTTCTTTCCATTTCGCAATTGTCTTCTCCATTGCGCCGTTATCTACAAAGACTGTTTCCGTTGGAGCCGCTTCACGACCATTACCATTATTGTAGATATGTTCTTGTTGTTTGGAGAACCATTGTTCAATAAACCAACCATAAAGACGTAGTGAAATAGGCATTGCTGCACCAGCTTCTACTAATTGAGGTCCTACTTCAATGATTTCAGCTAAAGTAGAAGGCACTTCTTCAATACCTGCTGCTTCAAACAAATCTTTATTGTAGTACATAATTGGGGTTGAAGAGTTGAATGGCATCGAATGTAATTGCTCATTGATTGTATAGTACGCTGCCAAGTTAGGCTCGATTTGAGAAATATCATAGTTATTGGCATCAATAAATTCTTGCACAGGAACAGTTAAACCTGAGTCAATCATAAATGTTGTACCTAACTCGAATACTTGTACTAAGTCGGCACCAACTTCTGAACCTGAAGCTTGTGAACGTAGCTTAGTCAACGTCTCATCATAGGAACCTTGGTATTGAGCTGTTACATGAATGTCTGCTTGAGACTCATTAAATTGGTCCACAAGCGCTTGTAAGGCCTCTCCCGTTGATCCACCCATTGCATGCCAGAATACCAATTCTACTGGCTCTTGAGCTTGAGCTGTAAAGGCCGGGGCAAACGTACCCAAAGCAACAGCTAAAGTCATTGCAAAACTAACAAATTTACGCATGAATTTCTTCATAGTGCTTTCTTCCTCCTAAAATTTGTATTTCCGATACGACTCTATAATAATGGATGTTTGTAAATTCAATGTAAATATAGTGTTAAAATAATGTATTTTGAATAAATTGCCCTAAATATTTAAGGGTTTAGCAAAGGCGTTACAATAGTGTTTATCATTTATTGTATGCATTACTTTAGGTTTCTTATGTTTTATTCCCGACTTTTATCGATGATACTTTGTCGGAAATTTTAGCGCTATCTTCACTTTATTTTCAGAAAAAATAATATTTATAGAAACTTAGCGAAATATCATCTTCTCATTTAACAACACTTACTACTCATAATACTTCCCTCTAGAAATAGACAGACGTCTTAACATTCTTAGCAGTAATGAATGTAATAAAGAAAATTGCCGGACATCAGCCAATAACTGTGTCCAGCAACGATAGTCTAGTATTATTGATTGGCAGCATTATAGTTTTCAAGGGCTGCGTTAACTTGCTCTGCCATCTTTTGGGCAGCTTCTGCTGGTGTAGATTGGCCGTTTAACATATTCTCTAACTCCGCTTCATAGATTTGACGCGCTTCTTGGTTTACACCAGATAAGGCTCCTTGATCTTCTGGAGCTGAATCATGTAATTGATCAATCGCTGTTTGGAATTGAGGAAACTCAGCCAAGTTATCTTTGAAAGCTTGTTCCTCGTGAGCAGCTGTAGTTACTGGGAAGTAACCTGTTGCAGCATTCCATTGGGCTTGAATTTCTGGCGAAATCAGGAATTGAATGAATTCCCAAGTTGCGTCTTTCTTCGCATCATCACCAGAGTCAATCATCCATAATGAAGCACCACCGATTGAAACGCCACCTTCATCTTCTGCGTCAACACCTGGGAAGTAAGCTGTACCAACTTCGAAACGTCCATCGACTTCCGTTAAGATTTGACGTAAACTGGCTGTTGAAGCAAATGTCATAGCAGCTTGTCCCGAGACAAATTCAGGCTGGCCACCATTGCGTCCAACATTTGGCATCATACCTTCATCTTGACCACGTTGCCACATAGCAAGTGTTTTTTCCATCGCGCCACTATCAACGAATGCGGTTTCAGTTGGAACTCCTTCACGTCCATTGCCATTATTGAAGATATCTTCTTGTTGCTTAGAGAAGAATTGGTCAATCCACCATCCATAGATTGAAATAGATGCTGGCATAGCAGCCCCTGCTTCAACTAATTGTGGACCTACTTCAATGATTCCTTCTAAAGTAGTTGGTACTTCAACACCAGCTGCTTCAAAGATATCGGCATTGTAGTATAACAATGGCGTTGATGAGTTAAAAGGCATTGAATACAACTTGTCATCAATTGTATAGAAGGCTGCTAAGTTAGGTTCAATTTGTTCCACGTTGTAACCTGTTTTGTCGATATAGTCTTGTACAGGTACAGTTAAACCTGAATCAATCATGAAAGTTGTACCTACTTCAAATACTTGAACTAAGTCTGCTCCAACTTCTGAACCGGATGCTTGTGAACGTAATTTCGTTAACGTTTCATCATAAGATCCTTGATATTGTGCAGTGACATGGATACCATCTTGAGACTCATTAAACTGATCTACAATAGCTTGTAAGGCCTCTCCTAGATTTCCGCCCATTGCATGCCAGAACACCAACTCAACTGGCTCTTGAGCTTGCGCTGTAAATGCAGGTGCAAATGTACCTAAAGCTACAGCTAAAGTCATTGCCAATGTACCCATTTTACGCATAAATTTCTTCATTGTGCTTTCTTCCTCCTAAAAATTGTATTTTAAACACATTTCTATCATACGAAATCATTGTAAATTTAGAGTAAATATAATGTGAAATTATATATTTATAGTTAAATTGAAGTAAATATTTAGTTACATTTGATGGATAACAATGTATAGTCCCGCTCTATTATCTAACGTTTCAAGCAGTTACACTTATTAAAATGAACAAAAAAAGAGAACCTTCCTATGGTCCTCTCTTAAGTACTTCAACTTTTATAAATCTTCTTCCTCGTCTTCTTCCTCATCCTCATCAGACTCCTCATCGTCATCATCTGAGAATTCAAGATCATCATCCAAGGATACTTCATCTTCGCCTAATTCATCCAAATCAGACGCATAGACAGTTAACTCTTCATCCGCTGAATCGTCCTCGTCATTCATATCATCCATATCGACAACGTCCAAGCCGTCTAGACCTTCATCTTCGTCCTCTTCATCATCTTCGTCGTAATCTTCATCGTAGATATCATCAATATCTTCTGGGTCGTCTTCATTGTAATCAATCATATCTTCATCAAAAGCATTTAGCTTGCGAGTCTTCTTACGACGGCGACGACGTGGTAAATCATCATCATCAATTGAGTTAATAATTTCTTCATCAATTGAATCAATCGCATACCAAGCTCGTAAACCCCAACGATTTTCTCCCAGAGAGATAAAGCGACCGTCAATATTTAAATCTGTATAGAAACGAGCCATTCTCGCTTCAAGCTCTGCTTCACTCATATTTAAATAATCTTGAATTGTGGCTAGTAAGTCATTGAACTCGTATACTTCTCCTGATTCTTCTAAAATCGCAAAGGCGACTTCAATCATCGAAAGTTCATCAATGTTCTCGCCAACGAATGTCTTCAACTCCATTGCGACACTTCCTTCCTGATATTCCTTCATATTTTACCGATTTAATCCAGTAAAAGCAATCGAAAATGATAATCTGCAAGTGTTTCTGAACCTAAGGATATTTGATAATAAATATTGATTTCTTGCTTACTTGCTTCCTCAAGTATTTCAATCGCTTTTGTTTCAACATCCAATAACCAAAGTCCGGCAGGCGTTTGATATTGGCTTTGCGTAATTGAGACAGGGTTGAAGCGTAAATCATAGGCAGGTTGCTTAATATCAACTAAATAAGTCTCCGCTGTCGGATGTACTTGCCATTTGACTTCTATCGGCAGCCCTTCATTATCGTGATAGTTTACCTTGCGGAAACTTCTTAAAGAGAGATACTCACCAATGATATCGACTTTAAAAGACTCCTGTAAATCCTGATCGATATAGTTTATTGTTTGCTCCACAATGACCCTCACTTGCTTACGTTCCACACAAACCTCTCCCTTTCCTTAGCTTTTCCTATTATAGTGTAATTAATGGTATAATACCACCAAGATAAAGTATACCAAAAAGGAGTGTATCCCCAAATGAAGATAGCCACTGAATTTCCTTATTTAGCACAGCATTACTGGCTACTATTTGATGACCGTCTTAATGAGGACCGCGAACGTGCCACAAGTGCTTTAGCCTATCAAGATAGTTTCATCCGCTGGTTGCCTGAAGTCAATGCTAAACAGACACTTTACAGCGACCATTCCGCTTTTGGCGTTATTCATTGGTATCCTTATGCCTATCCTGTTGTCTTATTAGGAACACGCGATGCTCGCCTGCCGGAGGTCACGGCAGGGATTCGCTATTTAGAAGAACAAGGCTATCAAGTTGTCTTAAGACCACATGGGGGACTCGCAGTTGTGTGTGATCCAGGAGTTATTAACGTCTCCTTGGTGAGTGATAATCAGCATTATCCCTTAAGCATTGATGAAGCCTATGAGCAGATGGTAGCTTGGATTTCCCAGGCACTTGCCCCACTTGGCCTCGAAGTTGAAAGTTATGAAATACCAGATTCCTACTGCCCTGGTAAATTTGACCTCGTCCTCAACGGCAAGAAAATTGGCGGTATCGCACAAAGACGCTTCAAAACAGGCGTCACTACAGCAGCTTATTTAAGTGTGAATGGCTCCCAAGATGAGCGGAGTGAGCTCATTCGAACCTTCTACGAGATTAGCCAAGCCGATGAAAGCTACCCTGCGGTTCGAGCAGAAGTCATGACAACTATCGAAGAGGAATTAGGTAAGCCCTTCCGTGTTGACGACTTATATGAACTTTTAATCAATACGGTGCATAACTACTCTATTACAGAGCAAAGAACATTTGTTGATTTCTTCCTCTCACAGCACTATGGCAAAGCTGTTGAACGCTTAGACAAACGTCGTAACGATTTGCGCGCAGAACTTTAAGAAAGGAGAAGACCATGCCAAACCAATATACAAAGCCTTTGGAGCGGGAGAAAGTCTTTCGTGACCCAGTGCATGACTATATTCATATTCGTGACCGTGTCGTTCTAGACCTTATTGATACCCAAGAATTTCAACGCTTACGTCGCATCAAGCAACTCGGCACAGCTTCCTATACCTTTCATGGGGCGGAGCATTCTCGCTTTACCCATTCCTTAGGCGTTTATGAAATAACACGGCGGATTATCAATAATTTTGTACGAAATTATCCTACACAGACTCCAGGCGACGGCTTATGGGACGACCGCGAACGCTTAACCGCCCTTTGTGCCGCCCTCCTCCATGATATTGGTCATGGTCCCTTCTCCCATACCTTTGAGAGTATTTTCGATACAGATCATGAAGCGATTACGCAAGCGATTATTACATCCTCTGATACACAAGTCAATCAAGTTTTGCGCCGAGTTAGCGCAGACTTTCCTGCCAAAGTTGCTAGTGTAATCCGTAAAGATTATCCTAACCAACAAGTCGTGCAACTCATCAGTAGTCAAATCGATGCCGATCGCATGGATTACCTTTTACGCGATGCTTATTATGCCGGTGTCAGTTACGGGAAGTTTGATTTAACTCGCATCATTCGTGTGATTCGCCCCTATGAAGATCGTATTGTCTTTGATTTTGTCGGCATGCATGCTGTGGAGGATTATATTGTCAGCCGCTACCAAATGTATATGCAAGTTTATTTCCATCCTGTCTCACGTGGTATGGAGGAAGTACTTCGCAACTTGCTTCAACGAGCGAAACATTGCTTTTATAATCGCGGAGAGGACTTTAGAAGCGCTTCAGCTGCCTTGCAACCCTTCTTCGCCAATGATTGGACGCTCAAAGATTATTTGCGCTTAGATGATTATGTAATGCAATCTTTCTTCAACCAATGGCAAGAAGACGCAGACCCCATTCTTAGCGATTTAAGTTGGCGCTTCCTCAACCGCAAACCCTTTAAGTCCTTACTGACGACGGCTGGAGAGAGCCTAGAATTAAGGCTCGCCTTACAAAAGGAAATCGATCACTATGGCTATGACCCTGAGTATTATTTCGGCGAGAATGCCAGTCTTGATTTACCTTACGACTATTTCCGACCTTATCAGTCCAATGCTCGTACGCAAATAGACCTTATCACGAAGAAGAACCAGGTCGTTGAATTATCTCAAGTAAGCCCTTTGGTCAACTCCTTAACTGGACGTGAACGAGGCGACCACAGACTTTACTTCCCCCGCGAAGTTCTCCATGCAATCGAGGCCTTACCCGAGTCAGAACTCAATCCCAATCAACAACTCATCCTCAAAGCTCATAAAGAAGAGACAAACGACGTTACCCACCATATCCAACAAAGACTCTTCTAAATATCAAAAGGAACGCCAACTGCTGGCGTTCCTTTTGATTAAGCAGCCTCGTCTGCTGACGTTTCTGCTTCACTTTCCTCAGTATCTTCAACACTATCGGCAGATTCCCAAATCGGCTTATCTGCCCCAGCGGTTGCATCAAGAATGGCTTGAGCAACTTCTGGTGTTTGGTAATAAGTTACTAACTGCTGATACAAGGGGTTATCTACATCTTCACTGCGGACGGCTATGACGTTCTTATAAGCTTCATTCAACTCTTCCGGATGCTCAGAATCGACGAAAATCGCATCATCTAAAGTCAAGCCCGCATCCGTGGCAAAGTTCGTATTAATAAAAGCTGCCGCCACATCTGGTAAAGAAGCGGGTAGTTGCGCTGCCTCTAACTCGATAAATTCAAGATTGAGTGGATTAGCCGTAATGTCAGCTATCGTAGCTAAAGCACCCACTTCATCATCCACTTCAATAATACCTGCGATTTCAAGGGCAAGTATCGCACGTCCTCCATTCGTTGGATCGTTCGGAATCCCAATAACATCTCCATCCGCAAGCTCTTCTAAACTCGAAATTTTATCAGAATAGGCACCCATTGGTGATACAAAAGTGAAACCAATCGGTTCTAAATCACCATCATTCGACGCGTTCCAATCATCTAAGAAGGCAACGTGTTGGAAGGCATTCACATCTAGCGATCCATCTTGTAAGGCAACGTTCGGTTGGACGTAATCCGTAAAGATTTCTAAATTTACTTCAATACCATCTTCTAAAGCCTTTTCCACCACTACTTGCCAAACTTCTTCAGCCGAACCTGCAGTTAAACCAACAGTGACAGATTCGCCTTCAAACTCCCCTTGTGCTGCTACAACTTGGGCACTGGAGATAAGTAATGGACCACTTGCTAAGGCCACGAATAAAAATGTTTGTAAGAATTTCTTCATTTCTAACACCCCTTGTTTTGTGCTGTAATACTTAAGGCCACTCTCTAAACGGACTTAGGCATAAATAATTTAGTTTGATGTCTCTTCGGAGCTTTCTTCGTCAGCTTCCGCTTCTTCACTATTCACATCTGCTTCCTCTGCAACGTCTGCACTTGCTGGACCTTCAATGACCGGTGCACCTTCCCAAATCGCTTTGTCGCCTCCATTAGTTGAGTCATAAATAGCTTGGGCAACTTCTTCTGTTTGGTAAATTTCTACAATACGTTGGTAAAGTGGGTTTTCCACATCCTCACTGCGGGCAGCAATAACGTTCTTGTATGATTCGTTTAATTCATCAGGATAATCTGCATCAACAAAGATTGCATCTGCTAAACTTAGGCCTGCATCAGTAGCAAAGTTTGTATTAATAAAAGTTGCTTTTGAATCTGGAATGGCTGCTGAAAGTTGGGCAGCCTCTAATTCAACGATATTAATATTTTTAGGATTGTCAGTAATGTCATCGACTGTAGCTAAAGCACCAGCTGCATCATCTACTTCAATCACACCAGCCAGTTCTAGGGCTAGAATAGCTCGTCCTCCATTCGTTGGGTCATTAGGAATAGCAACTTGGTCGCCATCCTCTAACTCATCTAAGGATGTAATTGAATCTGAATATGCTCCCATTGGTGATACGAAAGTATAGCCGATAGGCTCTAAGGTGCCATCATTCGACGCATTCCAGTCCTCTAAGAATGCAACATGTTGGAAAGCATTCAAATCAATCGAACCATCTTGCAAGGCTACATTGGGTTGAACATAATCCGTAAATAATTCTAATTCAACCGTAATCCCCTCTTCAGCCGCTTTATCGACAACTACTTGCCAAACATCTTCTTCTGGTCCAGATACAACACCAATTTTAACGGTTTCTCCTTCAAATGAACCTGCTTCACTTGCTAAAACCGGTAAGGCACTCGGTAAAGTAAGGGCTCCTGCTAAGACTGCTACACTTAATTTCTTAATCCATTGTTTCATATTTATCTTCTCCTTTAATCTAAACTTTTACGACAAACGACACGTGCGATAAATAAACTAATCACCCCTTAAACACAAAAAACTCCCATCCTAGAAAGGACGAGAGTATAACTTCGTGGTACCACCTTTATTTCTTGCATTATCACTAATACAAGCTCTACCAGTACAGGGCAAGCCTTATACTGAGTCATTAGCTAACGGGTGCTTCCGTCCACTCCTTGTGCTAAGCATTCGAAGTGACCGCTCGGTGACCATTTTCAAATCATGTTTACTTATTCGCTTCCACCTTACGCGAACTCTCTATAAAGCACTGTGATTTTACTTTTCACGTTTTTGCGTTTAATTATTAAAGTAGTCTTACTATAAATCATCTGCAATTATTTGTCAAGCAATTATTATCATTTTCTAACTGTGCTATAATAATTTTATAGATTATGATAGAAAGAGGAATCTTCATGAAAATTGGTGTTATTGGAGCTACGCCCGCCGATACGCAAATGGGTGTTAATATCATACAGAGCTCTGGCTTTAACGTTAGTCACCGAACAGTTGCGAGTGACCCTGATGAAATTGTCACAATATATAATACCCAGCCTGATACTTTGCAACAACGCTATGAGCGCTTCGTTGAAGAAGTTATGACTGAAGGAGCCGAAAAAATCTTTATATACAGTAATTCTCTGAGCGCTATGGTTGACTATCAGATCGTTGCTCGCACTTTGCATATACCCACAGTAACTCCTTTAGAAGCATATCAAGCACTTCCTGATATTTATCAGAATGTATTAAATCTGTGTGCAACCGGTGCTTCTGCGTCTGATATCGAACACTATACCTGCTTGAACCAGCCTAAGCGACGCGTAATCTCCCTTTCCCATTTACCTCTCGTGGAAGCCATCGAAGAGGCCCGAGACCCTATTGACATTATTTACGCTTTCCGTCTGGATAAATTCTTCGAATATGCTAATAGCCTGACAGGGAGCAAAGATGCATTCGATGTCATCCTGCTTGGCTGTACGCATTTCCCTTACTTACGGGATGCTTTGGAAGGGCTAACCGATATTCCCCTCTTTGATCCAGCAACTTACATGCTCGAAGCGCTCGCAACAAAGTGAAATTAACCTTATCGAAACAGCCCTCAAAGAAGAGGGCTGTTGCTTTTTTTCAGCGGTTGCATGGATGTTTAGGGTCATGCGGATCTACAATCCGATATTGCTTTGACTCTTTCTTCGTCGAAGGTGCTTCACGGTGTTTGGCTTTTTGAATCGATTTCTCGGGTGATCTGGGTGATGCGGATCGCCACCATGTCTTTCATAGGTTCTATTTGTCACTGTCTTCCGCATCCTTTCTTAAAGTTATGACTGACCTGTCCATTCCTTGGACGAATACCGCCCATCTCCTTCAGTAAAAGCATCGGTTACATATAATTCCCCATCAACGTAAACATAGAGAATTTCATCATTGATAAGCATACTATACTCAACTTCCCCCGCTTCAGTCCACATAATTGCTTCAGCTGGCAACAGGTCAACCTTTGTATCTGCCGGGAAGCTACGGTTCGTTTCCAAATGCATCGCTAGAACCTCTTGGACAAATTGATTCGCGCTAGTGAAATCCATCGCGAAATCATTATGGTCTATAAGGTAATGATCGAAGCTTTCTTGGAGAATTTCATACACACGTTTGTCTACCAGCAACGCATCTGCGTGATTTCCATCTACTTTCTCAAAAGTTACAGTGATCTGCTCACCGTCTTCCAAGCCAATCATATGATTAATATCAGCTAATACCTCTCCGTCCACGAAATAAAGACCGGTATTCTGATAAACGCGTGCATTCGTATATGTCTCACGCAAATCATAGGCCAAAGCCATAAATGGATATAGTTGCTCTGGTTCACCAGACTCATCTAATAAAACTACTGGCGAGATGGTTTTGCCAATTAAGCCGGTGCCTAAGCCTCCGTCCCCTTCCCGCAAGGCCCCAGTCATGACTACTAAATCTTGGTAAATTGCTGGACGACTTTCGATAGTTTCTGCATTCTTTGCATAAAAACGTAACCCTGCCTTCTCACCAGCTGGTTCGAAATAATAGGCTAGATTGAACAGGCCGTCTTCACTGACTTCAGTAATGAGGTGTACCGTCACATTTAATGCTGGTATCTCCGTTTCAGCAGTGTATGTCCCAATATAATTTTCTGTTGCTTGGGGAGCAACATACTTAGAGTCATCTGGGTTTAAGATAGCTTGCGGTATAAAGCTCGCCCTGCCTCCGCCATGCTGATGGTGATCGTCTGCTGCATAAGCAGCCCCGTGAATACTTAAACATAATAGAGCGAATAATACAGCCTTTAGTATTCTCTTCATACGTTTAACCCTTCCTAATACTTAGTTCGGCACAATGCCATCAATAAATTCATACGTGATACCTTCTTCATCTTCAATGCGCCAGCCTGAGCCTTCCAAACGAATAATTTCTTCACCAAACAAGCTCACAATCCATACATTGTCCACTTGCTCTACATCTGGATTGGCGATGATGTAATAAGCATAACCATCTTTTTCCGTATAGTAAATACTTGGAATAGTATTGTTAATTAAGTGAATAATATCCGTTTGAGACATTTCTGGTGTAATCTGT
This sequence comes from Suicoccus acidiformans, assembly GCF_003546865.1. Classification (GTDB taxonomy): domain Bacteria; phylum Bacillota; class Bacilli; order Lactobacillales; family Aerococcaceae; genus Suicoccus; species Suicoccus acidiformans. The sequence goes on along the minus strand of NZ_CP023434.1, from coordinate 64,843 downwards.
TGAGTAATTTCTGCATATGTACCCTTTAAATCATAAGGTAAATTCAACTCATCTAAGTAATGCTCACGCAAGCCTTCAGAGTAATTAGCTAAATCTGGGTGCGGAAATGAATGTAAACTCGCTAAGGCATTCACCCGCTCTTGACCACTTAATGCACCCTCAACATTATCAACTTCATGGTCGTGGTGAGGCACTTCCTCAGTTACATCATGCATATGTGAATCATGCGCTTCATGCCCGTGATGGTGATCATGTTCGCCGGCTATGTCTCCTCCATTATGAACGTAAATAATCAACTGTCGCTCATCAAATAACAAGCCTTCAATAGCATAGTCATCGGGTGCAACATAGTAGCCTGTAAAGGGCATGTCTTCAACAGATAGTCCTTGAGATGCTTCCGCCCACACTACTTGCTGGGGATGCAATAAGCTGAATAAACCTAAACTCAGTAATAATCGTCTCTTCATCAAATCCTCCTATATCAAAAAGCCTAGCCCCAAGAAAGCCTTGAGACCAGGATTTCATTTCGTATAGCGTCAGCGAATTATTGAGCAGACTCTTCAGAGCCTTCTTCAATCTCTTCAGATGCTACTTCTTCAGTTGTTTCTTCGGCACCACTTGCTTTACCCGTCACTGCGATTGGTGCACTCGCTGTATCGCCACCTTCATATAGGCCCATTGCAGCTAATAATTTATAAGCAATGTCAATATTCTCGAAGTTTCCTTCAAACATTGCAGCACCTGCACCGATTGCATACACTGGCACACGCTCTGGTGAGTGGTCAACCGTTGTAAAGGCTAAACCAGCTTTACGAGCAAGCAAACGTGTAGATGCAATCGAAATCGGTTTGTAAGAATGGTAACCTTTGATGATGTCTGCTTGACCTAAATTACGCTCTTCTTCTGGTAATTTAGATTGCTCAAAAGCATATTTCAACTCTTCAAGTTCCAATGGAGTTACAAGCATTAAATCTTTTGACTCTTCCTCTTCAGCTGCTTCTGCTTCAGCAACCGTTGGTATTTCTTCTGTTGCTTCTAAATCAAAGACAAAACCAAAGTTCTCTTCCAATACTGGCACAAAGTCTTCAAATGTCATTTCCGGATTCTCTTCCAATGCTTGGTCGAAGATTACATCGAACTCTTCTTGGGACACTTTCTGGTTATCCAATAGATGAAAGTAGCTGTTGTATCCTGTTTCAGAGTTACCGATTGTGAAACCACCTGTTGGATGGTCGGCCGTTACAACAATTAAAGTATCTTCTGGGTGCTCATAGTAGAAATCAATCGCTTCTTGGATGGCATTCTGGAAGTCGATGACTTCTTTAACTGTGGTTGCAGCGTCATTAGCATGTTCTGCCCAGTCAATCTTACCAGATTCCGCCATCATGAAGAAGCCTTCTTCATTGGCGCTTAGAACTTCAATCCCTTTAGAAACCATGTCAGCGAATGTTGGCTCGCCTTCTTCACGGTCAATGGCATATTTCATTGAAGTACCATCAGCTTCTGACATAACTGAAGCTGGTGCATAAACTTTGCCAGATTCCGCATTGATTGCTTCGAACTCTTCTTGTGTTTCCGCTACCGTGTACTCATTTTCTTCAAGAATTTCATATAAGTCTTTCTGATCATCTTCATCACCTGTACGGCGGCTTAATGATCCACCTGCGAAGTAATCGAAATCAGAGAGAGCCATCTGCTCACCAATCTCATAGTAGTTACGACGGTGCTCGACGTTAGCGTAGAAAGCTGCTGGTGTTGCGTGGTTTAATGTAACAGTGGATAAGATGCCGACAGACTTCCCATCAGCCTTAGCTTTTTCCGCAATAGATTCCGTTTGCTCTGTATAACCTAGTGTTAAACCAATCACGTTTGAATCGACTTTAACCCCGTTACCAAATGCCGTTGCAGTAGCTGCTGAATCTGGAACATAGTGATCAGCATCTGTTGGATTTTGTAAGCCGATCACTGGAAACTGAGAGAAATTCAATGGTTGAGCTTCAGCTGTACCAAAGCCTTCGTTACCATTGTCTGGACCTAAGTAATACTCAGCTGCTGACACAGGAATATTACCCATACCATCGCCGATAAAGAGGAAAACATATTTCGCTTCGTTCTCGTTAATTAATGATAAATCTTCTGTTAAAGCGCGTCCTTCTTGTAATTCCACGACTGGTTTATCCGCGTGTTGGCCTTCTTCTTGTTTAGCGAACGCAACACTTGGTGCAACACTCGTTAACATTAAAGAAGTAGCCAAAGTCATTAAAATTGATTTCTTCATCATTAAACCCCTTTTTAAAGTTTTTGTACTAATGAACGATTCATCATACAAGTGTATGTTAACAAAGGAGTGTAAATTTAGCGTAATGTCTTTGTAAATTCTATGTAAATTCGTCTTGTGAAATAATTCTAAATTATCTGCAATATTTTTATATATGAATGAAATAAAGTTCGTGGCACAACCACGAACTTTATTTGTTCATTCCACTTTTTTAATGTTTTGTTTTCTTAATGATCCAATTGAAGAATAATTGACTTATAAGGACAATTAAAAGAATGAGCACTGTGGAGATAAGAATAATATCCATTCGACTGCGTTGGTATCCACGGGCAATAGCCATCGTCCCTAGACCACCACCACCGACTGAACCAGCCATGGCAGTTAAGCCAAGAACATTAATGACAGTTGAAGCACTGACACGAAGCAAAGCGGGAAGTCCTTCTCTGAGATAGACACGAAAAATAATATCCAAAGGACTTGAACCCATTGCTTCTGCCGCTTCAATAACACCCGGTTCAACCTCTAAAAGAGCAATTTCCACTTGCCGTGCATAAAAGGGAATCGTACTGGCAATAATTGGTACAGTAGCCGCAGTTGGACCAATGGAAGAACCAACAATGGCTCGAGTCACATTAATTAATAAAGCTAGCAAGATAATAAAAGGAATGGACCGGAAGATATTGACCAGCGTATCTAAAGCCTTATAAATTACAGGATTTTCCAAGATACCGTTCGGTCCCGTGACTGTCATAATAATTCCAAGAATAAGTCCCAGTAGCCCACCAATCAAGCATGAGATGACCAACATATAAATCGTCTCACCCGTTGCGACTAGAAATTCATCACGGATTGGCCATGCATATGGAAGCCATAGTTCCATTATTTCATTAAAGCGCTCCGCTGTTAGCAATAATATGGTATTTATCATTGTAACCCCTCCTCTTTAACATATTGTAAGATAATATCATCAAGTGACTGGGCACTGACCGATCGTGTTTCTAAAGTAGCAATCGCACGTTCAATCGCATCGGGTTCTCCGTCAAGTGCAATCACCAAATTACCTGTTGGTGTCCCTTGGAGGACTTCAACGTGACCATAAAGAATATTCGCATCCACATCGAATTCCCGAACCAAGTTGGCAATAATTGGCTTCGTCGTCTCACTACCGACATAGCTCAAGCGATAAATAACTCCTTTCTCATTCAACTCGCGTGTGAGTGGCTGCTTCAAGACAACTTCTAACTCTTGATCAAAGTGCGTCGCTGTATTAATAAACTCGCGCGTCAATGGTTTCTGCGGATTGGTAAAGATGTCTAAGATGGTGCCTTGTTCTAGAATCTGACCGTTCTCCATCACCGCCACTTTATCGCACAAGTCTTTGACTACCGACATCTCATGCGTGATGACAACCATAGTCAAACCGAGCTTCTCATTCAAATCCTTCAACAAACGTAAAATAGAAGACGTCGTTTTAGGGTCGAGCGCACTCGTTGCCTCATCACACAGTAAGATATCCGGATCATTGGCCAAAGCGCGAGCAATCGCAACCCGTTGCTTTTGACCGCCTGATAATTGACTAGGATGATTATGCGTCTTACTATCCAAACCTACTAGCTCCAGTAAATCAAGCACCTTTGCATTAATTTCATCTTTACTTAAGCCACTACCTTTTAAAGGAAAAGCCACATTATCAAAAATAGTGCGCGATTCCATAAGGTTAAAGTGCTGAAAAATCATCCCGATCTTCTTACGGGCCTGACGCAATTCACTACTATTTAAGCTCATTAAGTCCTGTCCATTCACTTGGACCGAACCACTTGTAGGCCGTTGCAATAAATTAATCGTACGCACCAAGGTACTCTTTCCTGCACCGCTGTAGCCAACAATGCCGAATATTTCACCTTTATCCACTCGAATGGACACATCTTTAACTGCTTGCACAATGCGCTCATCTGTTTCAAAGATGACGTCGATGTCTTGTAAATTAATCATTCTAACTCTCCTCCTTAACAAAAAAACTCCCATCCTATTCAAAGGACGAGAGTACTCACGTGTTACCACCTTAATTCATTAATTTATTACTAAATTAACCTCACTGGTACAGCTATTTATGCTATACCAACGCCCACTTAACGGAAGGCATCCGTTTACTGCTCATGCTAAAACTCACAGTAACCGCTCCTTGGCCATCTTCAATGCACAGCAACTCCCTGTTTCCACCAATCCAGGTTCTCTATAAGCACCCCATGCATTTACTCTCCAAATCATCGCATTTATATCGTTTGAACTATCATACCGACCCCCTTTCCAAAAGTCAAGCAAAGAAATCTCTGGAAGTTCTTGTATACTTTACATACTTCTTAAGAAGTTCTGTGCTATACTAACGGAAAGTATAAGGAGTGTGATTCAAATGTATTCATTTAACATAAATAAACAATCCGAACGCATATCGTCTAGCCCCATCCGCCGATTCAATGACCAAATTAGTCATATCGACGACCTATTGAAATTGACCCTTGGTGAGCCTGACTTTAACGCTCCCTTGAAAGTACGTCAAGCAGCCATCGATGCCATTGAAGCAGGCGTTACAGGCTACACCCATTCCCGCGGGACAATCGAATTACGCCAAGCCATTCAAAACTATCTTAAGCGTCATTATGACTTAGACTATCGAGCAGAAGACGAAATCATTGTCTCCGTAGGGGCAACGGGTGCTCTTTTCGCCGCTATTACTGCCGTAACGAATCCTGGAGATCAAGTCATTGCACCCGCTCCCCATTATGTCATCTATCAAACACAAACGATTCTAGCAGGTGGGGAGTTTGTCTCTGTGGATGTTAGTGAAGATGCCTTTATTCTAACACCGGAACGCTTAGAAGAGACATTGAAAGCTAATCCTCGCGCCAAGACGTTAATTCTCAATCACCCTTCCAATCCAACTGGGGCTACTTATACCCGCGAACAGTTAGAAGCGCTTGTTCCAATCATTAAAACACACCAACTTACGGTTATATCAGACGAAATCTACGCGGAGTTAACCTACGACAGTGAACATGTATCGATGGCGAAGCTTCTACCAGAGCAGACCATCCTTATCAACGGTGCTAGCAAGTCTCATGCCATGACCGGCTGGCGCATGGGCTTTATCGCTGCACCCAAGGAAATCTTAGATACCATCTTTAAAATCCAACAAGCTACCATCAATACACCCAACACCTTGGCACAAGCAGCTAGTGTAGTAGCCTATAATGATTGTGATGAAGATATTCTAGCAATGCGCGCAGAATACCAGAAACGCTGTCATTATTTAGCTGCAGAATTAACTCGTCTCGGCTACCAATATGTTAATCCTCAAGGGGCTTTCTATCTATTTGTTCAAGTCCCTGCTGATTTTGCAGGCAATGACGTAGATTTCTGCTTAACACTAGCAGAGCAAGCTAAGATTGGTGTCATTCCAGGTAGCTCCTTCGGTCAAAGTGGGGCAGGATACTTCAGAATTAGTTATGCAGCGAGTATGGCAGATTTAGAAGAATTTATCCATCGCCTAGAAGCATTTACTAAGCTGTAATATTTAACGGCAACAGCCTTATTTAAACAACACGCATAGCCTTGTTCAAAGCCACCTAATTATACAAATTGCTTTGTTTGTTCCGAAACATTAATACCAATGAACTGCTCCACTTAATTTATTTAAAATAACAAGAATGCCTTAATGACAAAGATTATCTGTTATAAACAAAGATATTAACTGTATTTAATAGTTGTGATTCGATGAACTTTGAGTTATACTAGTAAAAAATATATGAGGTGACTATTGTGGCAAATCAAAGAGTTATTTTAATCGGTGATGGTGCAGTAGGGTCAAGTTTTGCTTATTCATCAATCATTCAAGGTGTCGGTCGCGAATTTGGAATTATCGATATTAATAAGAAGCGCGTTGAAGGGGATGTGCTTGATTTAAGCGATGCTCTTGCTTACCGCGAGCCTGTCAAAATTTTCGCAGCAGAATATAGCGATTGTAAAGATGCGGATGTCGTAGTAATCACAGCTGGCCTTCCTCAGAAAGAGGGCGAAACACGTTTAGATTTAGTTGATAAGAACTTACCTATCTTAAAAGATATGGTTGATTCTGTAGTCGCATCAGGCTTTAATGGAGTCTTCCTAGTCGCTTCTAACCCGGTTGATATTATGACTTACGCAACATGGAAATTCTCTGGCTTCCCAGCCCAAAAAATCGTCGGATCAGGTACTTCTCTAGACTCAGCCCGTTTCCGTCATGAAATCGCAAGTCTATTGGATGTGGATACCCGCTCGGTGCATGCCTATATTATGGGTGAACATGGAGATAGCGAATTCCCAGTCTGGTCTAAGGCAAATATTGGTGGCTTAAATATCTATGAATGGGTTAAAGCAAATTCTGAAGTCGACTACAAAGACTTAGAACAGCGCTTTATCGGTGTCCGCGATAAGGCATACGCAATCATTGAGCGTAAGGGAGCTACCCATTACGGAATTGGGGTTGCCTTAACCCGGATTGTTAAAGCTATCCTTAACGATGAGAATACTGTGTTACCTCTTTCAATCTATTTAAACGGGGAATATGACATCCATGATGTCTTTATCGGAGCTCCTGCTATTATTGGACGCAATGGTGTTCGTAATGTCATTGATTTCGATTTGAATGATACCGAAGCAGCCCAAATGCAAGCCTCTGCTAAAACCCTCAAAGAAACTATTGAATCAGCTTTTGATAAATTAGATATGGAAGCTTAAGCGCACTTCGGCTTCTTAAACACTGAAAAACCCTGCAAGCTTACTTTGTTTTCAAAGCTTGCAGGGTTTTCACTTTATTGAAAGCAAGTGTTTACTAGATTATGCTATACTATGCTTAAGTAATCTTATGTTACTCAAACAAGAGAAAGGTTGTGAAGAAATGACAGAGACTCCCCCAAGAAATCGCGAGCATAAACGCTGGATTGCCCTTGTTCTGGCAATTATCTTACTACTTGTAAGCGGACGTTCGCAATTATATGCCAATCGACGAAACACTTCTAAGAATCAGGATTTACTTCAAGAATTTACTCAGGGCAAATCCCTATCAGAACAAGTCATCCAACAAGGTAATAAAGATGCGCGCATTGCTGTCATCCCAATCCATGGGGTTATTTATGAAGGTAGCAGTAGCTCTTTTATGCAAGGGCCAACATATTATCACCAGCACGTCATCGATAGCATTAAGGCTATTCAAGAGGACTCGAGTGTTAAAGGTGTCGTCCTTGACATTAACTCACCTGGTGGGACAGTTTACCATAGTGCCGAAGTTTATGAACGTCTTCTAGCTTTAAAGGAAGCAACCGGAATACCCATCTATGCCTCCTTTAAATCCATGGCAGCTAGCGGAGGTTACTATATCGCTGCAGCAGCTGATAAAATATATGCCTCCAACCAAGAAACAGTAACCGGGTCGATTGGTGTCATTAGTAGCGGCTTTAATTACAGCCAACTCCTAGAAAACTTAGGCATCGAAGATCAATCCATTAAATCCCATGATCATAAAGACATTGGTAGTAGCACTCGTGAGATGACCGAAGAAGAAGAAGCTATCTTACAAGAAGAAATTGACCAGGTCTTCCAACGCTTTGTCGATGTTGTAGATGCTGGACGGACGAATTTAACACGCGAAGAGGTCCTTAAGTTAGCCGATGGACGGACTTACGATGGGGCTCAAGCTTTAGAGAATGGCCTAGTCGATGCGATTGCCTATGAAGAGACCGTCTTTAATGACTTGGCTGAAAGCTTAAATATCACTTCACCCGAAATATTCTATTACCTGCAAATCGATGACCTATTTGGTTTAGGTCAGCTCGGTTCACTACTCCAAGGCCAAGTCAATAAACCTATGACTCAAACAGACATACCTAATTTGCAAGCATTAATCAATGAACCTCTGGCCTTATACATCGAAGGAGGTTCCATCTATGATTGAGTCTTACTATCCCTACAGCTTTCGAGCAGGTTTTTGGCGACGGGTGCCCGCTTTCTTATTCGATGGATTAATGATTAGCCTCCTTCGCAGTGTAATCTTTGCTTGGTTACCCCCATCCTGGCTGGTCAGTTCTTTAAGCGAATGGGCACTAAATCTACTGATTTATCACGGTTACTTTATTCTTCTCACACAGCTTAATCACGGTCAAACCCTCGGCAAAATGCTCTTAAGCATCCAAGTCGTTAATGAAGATGGCCAAGAACTAAGCTGGAAGCAGACCTTTTTCCGTGAAGGTATCGGACGCTTTCTCTGCAACCAGTTGCTCTATTTGCCTTATCTGTTCGTCGCCTTTACCCAAGGTAAAACCCATATTAGCGACTATCTTTCAGATACCTATGTCTTAAAAGACGATTTCATTAATATATCAATAGAAAACGAGAAGGAGTTAAAAGAATGAAGCACAAAACGATTGCAATCATCGGTGGCGGTATTGTCGGATCTACTGCAGCTTACTACTTAGCCAAAGCTGGCTGCGACGTTACGTTATTTGATACAGGTACCGGCCAAGCAACTAAAGCAGCCGCCGGAATTATTTGCCCCTGGTTTTCCTTAAGACGCAATAAACCTTGGTATTACCTTGTATCAAATGGTGCTGAATTTTATCGTAAGCTCATGTCTGACTTAGACGATGACGGCTTCAATAGCCAGGAGATTTTTCAAGTAGATGGCACGCTGATGATTCGCCGGAAAGAAAAGCGGGTGCAGCAAGATTTAAAACAAGCTAAGACAAAACGCGAAGCCTCACCTTCGATTGGCCAAATAGCGCCGGTTGCTCCCGAAGAAGTTTCCAACTACAATCCACTCCTAAAGTCAACACATCCAGCAACTTTTGTTGAAGGTGGAGGACGGGTAGACGGTGAAGCTTTAATCCAAGCCTTGCACGCAGCCTGTCTGCAGCACGGTGGTAAAATCGAACATTTCGAGGCATTTCTAAAAGAAGATGCTGAGGGACAAATTCAACTCTTCACGAATAAGCAACCCCCTAAAGCCTATGACTATATCTTAGCTAGCGCCGGCGCTTGGCTGCCCCATTTGCTCAAGCCGCTTGGTTATCAAACAGATATTCGTCCCCAGAAAGGACAATTATTCATCCTTTCAAACGAAGCATGGAAAGACCAACATTGGCCTGTGGTGATGCCTTATGGAACAGGAGATATTATCCCCTTCAATGATGGTCGCATCATCATTGGGGCAAGCCACGAGGACGAGATGGGTTACGATTTATCGATTGATCAATCAGAGCTTCAGGCTCTCCAAGAAGAAGCTAGCCAGTGGCTACCACTGCTCAAAGACATCAAGCCTACCGATCACGTTGAGTGTAAGGTAGGTACCCGGGCGATGACTTCAGATTACGCCGTGCTCGTCGGCCAAGTCCCTGAAACTGCCAATCTTTGGGCCGTAAGTGGGCTTGGTTCGTCCGGCTTAACCAGCGGGCCTTTTCTCGGTTATGAATGGAGTCAGCTAGTTATCAACGGTAGCTGGTCACTTAAAGCCGAGGACTTCCCCATCGACAATTATATCTCTAGAAATAAATAACTATTATTTAATGATAAAAAGGAGTGAAAGAGCGTTTTTATTCCTTTTTTCGATTATTAAGTAGGCAAATAAATTACATCATGATAAGATACAAAGGATTCATCAATTTATTAAGGAGTATGACTTATGTGGGAAGAATTTAAAGAGTTTATTTCAGGTGATGATGTCTTAAAGATGGCAACCGGTATTATTATGGGTTCGGCCTTCACAAGTATTGTTAACAGCTTAGTTGACGACATCTTCATGCCGCTCATTGTTTCTTTAACAGGCGCAGCGGATGTTACAGATTTGACGATTACAATCGGCAATACTACCATTGGGATTGGGCTATTCTTACAAGCTATTATTAATTTCTTATTAATCTCCCTATTCCTATTCTTGGTCTTAAAAGGTATTGATAAAGCGAAGAACTTGAACAAATCGGCTAAAGTCGAAGAAGTAGAAGAAGCTGGACCAACTAAAACGGAATTACTAACAGATATCCTAGCTGAATTAAAGAAACAGAACTAATGCTACCTCTTTAAGGTAAATCCGATAATCTATCCCAAAAGCGCTGAGGCGACCAATACGGTTCCTCAGCGCTTTTGCCTTTATTTAAACGCACAGTTTCTATCATGGTCATTGACCACTCCGATAGCTTGTAAGTATGAATAGATAGTGACCGAGCCAATAAATTTAAAGCCCCGCTTCTTCATATCTTTACTGACTTGATCACTCAAGAGCGTTCGACTAGGTATCCCTGCGCCTTCACCTTGAATAACTTTACCATCTGTAAAAGACCATATATAAGCGTCAAATGTCCCAAATTCTTCTTGAACTTTTAAGAAACTTTGCGCATTCGTAATTGCCGCTCGAATCTTCCCTTCATGACGAATAATCCCCCTATCCTGCATGAGCCTTAGAACGTCTTGTTCCTGATACTGGGCAATCTGACGGTAGTCAAAGTGACTAAAAGCTGCTTGGAAATTCTCATACTTTGATAAGACGAGTTGCCAAGATAAGCCGACATGGAAACTTTCTAAGAGAAGCCACTGATATAATTCCTGCTCATCATGTGTCGGCTGACACCACTCGTAATCATGATAGGCTACATAATAGTGCGGCTTGCCTTCAACCCACTCACACCGTTGAACTGTCTTCACCTTACAAACCCCCTTTTAATACATAGTAACTCCCTACCAACATAACGAAAATAATATATAAATAATTCCATTCTTTCACTAGAAGTAAATAAGCCATGTATTCACGGACAATCGCATAAGGCCATGACCAAACTGGGCTGGTGGCTCCTTTAAAGTGGGCCCGTAACTTAGCTCGGTGAGCAAGGAAATAAGACCGTAGCAAGTGGAAAGTGCTAGTAATAATTACCGGTGTGCTTTGTATTTCATAGCGTTCCATAAGCTCCTGACTATACATAAAATTCTCATATGTATTTAAAGCCTGGTCTTCAACAATAATCTGTGTCGCCGGTACACCTAAGTCCATCAAATAATGACGCATCGCTTGACCCTCAGCAGGATGATTGCTTTTAGAGGTCACGCCACCACTGACAATAAAGCGTACTTGCTGTCTATTAGATTCCTCTACGGTTAAATAGAGACGGTAGGCTTTTTGAAGGCGGGCTTTTAATACTTTAGGCAACCGATTATCGTCTTCAATACGTGCGCCTAGTACGACAATCAGCTCAACCTCTTCTCTGAGTGGGGCAAGATTTAAGACAATGCTGATGACTAAATAACTCAAGAAATTTACCACAAAATATAGGGTTAGCATGACGTTTACCTGAATTAAAAGCGTCATATCCTCTTCCAAACGAAACCAAGCACTTAGCGTATATATTGAAAAGATGAGAAAAGTTAGTGCAATCAAGCCGTGCAAAGTTTTACGCAAGAGACGCAACTCGTCTTGATTAATTCGCAGTAACACAAGGAAAGCCAGTAATAATAAGATAATCGGACTCAAAGCAATCGCAAAGCCACTAACTACATAAAAGAAATAGCGGACTGTATAAATCAGTGTCGCATGACTAAAATTGATTAAGCCCAATAACCAACTTGTTAATGCAAAAAGCGCCAAACATGTCGGTTGTAAGGCGCGATGAGGGTGAAGGATTGACAGAATCAAAAGAATTGTTAACATTCCGGCCAGAGCATAAAAAATCAAACCAAAGCCCTCCCATCTATTCACCCAGCTCGTGATAAGCTTGATAGACTACTTGCTTACGCACCGAGCGTAATTGAGCAACTTGCTTAATCGCCTCTTTACTCGTCAAGTGCTCTTGCTGCATGAGCTGCTCAACGTGTTCTTTATAAGATAAATCCGCTGCTAGCTGGGAAGATGCTTCTAAGCCACCCCCAGCAATTAAAACCACACATTCACCTTTAATTCCCTGCTCTGCTACTGCCAGCAACAAATCCTCAGCTGATCCCCGCATATATTCTTCGAAACGCTTAGTCAATTCACGGGCTAAAACTACTGAACGATTGGCTCCTAACACTTGTATTGTAGCCTTAAGTAAATCTTTTATGCGATACGGCGATTCATAGAAAATTGCCGTCTCTTCACGCATACCTACTTGCTCCAGTATTTCCTGACGCATTTTCGTCTGTCTTGGGAAAAAACCGTAATAAGTAAAGCGTTCTTGGTCCATACCTGAAGCAATTAGCGCTGTTAAAGCGGCATTGGCTCCTGGTAAGGCAATAACTGGCACACCGACTTCTAAACAACGTTTCACCAGGGGATGTCCTGGATCGTTAATCAGTGGCATCCCTGCGTCACTGACCATTGCCATTACTTCACCTGCTTCTAAAGACGCAAACAATTGTTCTTGCTTGTCTGAATGTGTATGTTCATGGTAACTCGTTAAAGGAGTATCAATTTCGAAATGCGTCAACAGTTTGAGGGTTTGTCGAGTATCTTCCGCTAATATCATATCAGCTTCTTGGAGAATTCGAACTGCTCTAAACGTCATATCCTCCAAGTTGCCAATCGGCGTAGGCACTAAATAAAGAGCACCTCGGTTTCCCTCATCTTCAAAACTCTTCTGTCTTTGCATCGGACAGCTCCTCTCCATTGACCAGTACAAAACTTGCTTCTTTGACATTCACAATGCCATGCTGCCTTAAATATTGCTCTTTGGCTGCCCTCGTCAATTGTTTAAATTGGTATTCAGATCGCATAGCCTGCCGCTTATCGCTAAAGCGTTCTGCATAAATCATACGGACAGGCTGCCTACTTCTAACCCGGGTATATTTGGCCCCTTTACCAGCGTTATGTGTCGCCTCTCTCGCTTGAAGATTCGTGGTAAAACCGCCGTATAAGGTATCATCCCGGCAATATAGCACATAGAAATAATAAGACTTAGCCATAGTAAATCTCTTTCATCTCCTCAGTGTATTCGCTGTTTGCCTCATGCACCACTAGCGGGGGCTCAATCTTAACACCGGATAAGCCACCGCCATAAATGGCTTCCACCAGAATAGTATTGGCCTGGCGATCCACTTTAGGGTGTACGAAACGAATGCGGTGAATACTGAAATGGTACTTGAGTAAGGTCTGGAATATCTGATCCAAACGCTCCGGCCTATGCACGAAGAATAGCTTACCCTTGCTCCGCATCACTTGACTCGCTTTTTGGATCCATTGCTCGAGCGTTAAATAAATTTCATGTCGGGCAATCGCGTGACTATCCAATTGGTGCGTTTCCCGACTCTGCTCTACAAGGAAATAAGGGGGATTGCACGTCACACAATCATATAACACATCTTGCGGACGTTTAAAGTCATTCAAATCCATCTGCAAAAATTCAACCCGCTCTGCGAGCCCATTCAACTGAGCACTGCGGCGGGCCATATCGACCAAGGGAGCCTGGATTTCAATCCCTTGAAGGGTTGCCTGTGTTCTGGCAGATAAAAGCAAAGGAATGACACCATTTCCTGAGCAAAAATCGATATAATGAAAGGTTTTGTTGACCGGTAATTGGGTAAAATCCGCCAATAAAATTGCGTCTAAAGAGGACGTAAAAAAGGCTTTACTTTGGATAAGATGAATATCCTCTCGCTGAAAATAGTCTAAACGTTCGTTTGCTTCAATCGCTACTTCTGAATGCTTCATCTTTAATCCAACCGATCTAATATATCTTGGCAGAACATACAACCCTCTTCTGGAGCTCGGCGCATCCCGAAATATTGATGACAGAAATGAATACCATTATCGTAGAAATTCTGTAAACGCTCTTTACCCCCTGTATGCTCTTGTCCTTCTGGATTATCTGCGTCGACTTGGGTTGACTCGCGAACAACGTCTTGTAAATCTTGAATTTTAATTTCTAATTGATTCTTATCTTCTTGTAAGGTATTTACAGCGCGCTTGAGCTGTGCCAAAGTATCGCTCAACTCCAACATTTGAGCGTTGGCTTGTTCTAATAGTTCTTCGATTGCTTGTGGTTCCATCTGGCACACCTCCTTTGCTTATATATAATTTAACGAAAGCTCGCCTTCAAAGCGAGTTGTTCTAAGGCAAGTTGTGGGCTGACATTAGCTTGGATTTTCTCTTTAGCTTGGTAGATTGTGTCATTTAAACGGCTCAAATGCTCGAGCGTCGGTTGAGCATTCGCACACAAATTCTCTACGAAATAATTCTGAATCTGGCGCGAATCTTTAGGAAAATCCATTCTTGCAAACATAGTCGAGCGATTCAATAAAAGTAAGTAATCTAATCCATCTAGGCTACCTTGTACAGATAAATACGGCTTTAAATGCGCTTGCACACTGACAAAGGCTGTCCCTTTCCCTTGTACAAGCAAAGCATAATAGCTTTTCCACGCATCCAGCCAAGCATTCAAATCCTCTGCCTCATATTGTTCCTGAAGCCTTTCACTCGCTCCTTGGGGAAGATTCATCAGAATTTGCAGCGCATGCTCATCAAAGGCTCTATCTGATCGAATTAATGCCTCGCGGTTGGTTGAATCAGTCGGCAAATGAAAGCTCTGAACTCTTGATTGAATCGTCGGCAACAGTATACTCATCACCGGAGTGTACAGAATGATATAAGCATTCTCAACTGGCTCCTCAAGAAACTTAAGCAGAGCATTACTCGCTGCTTCATTCATCAACCAAGCTTCTTCAATCACAGCCACCTTCATATTCAGTTCGACCGGACTGGTCGCCAACCATTCACGCATTTGCCGAATTTGATCAACGCGGATATACTTGCCATCCGCCTGGACATATAATACATCTGACAAGGCATTGCCAGCTGCTCGTTGACACACGTTACACGTTTGGTCTGGTCGGTTCGCTTGCTCAAACTGTGGACAAGCCAAAGCTTGAATTAAAGCCAAGGTAACTTCCTCCTTGGCCTTTGTATCCTCCCCAGTAAAAGCATAAGCATGGGCCAACTGTCGACGGGCGACCAGCCGAAAGAAATGCTCCATGAGTTGTTGGCTAGCCTTTGACATAGCTGCCCCCTTAGAAGCGATAAAAGGCGTCGATTGGCAAGACAAAGACAATGGCGCCCCCTACTTCTACTTGCACTGGGTAGTTTTGGGACATATTATAATCCACATCAAAATTAGATGGAGCGACCACTGTCTGCGTCCGCTCTTGTGAGCAATCGCGAATAATATCTAACGCAGCCTCTACCCGTTTAGCTTCTGTACCAATAAGGAAAGTCGTATTGCCTGAACGCAAGAAACCACCTGTACTACTTAATTTAGTAGCTTGGAAATCCGCTTCCTGGAAGGCCTTACTCAACACCACTTCATCTTCATCTTGAACAATCGCAATAATTAATTTCATCGAATATCTCCCCTTCCGCATCTTCTTAATTTGACTATCGTTAAGCCGAAATACAAGGCTAATTCAACCGTTCTGCAATTACTTCTAGACAACGCTCAATCACTGCATCATAAGTCATATTGGCGTCAATTAGGACAATCCGGTCATTCTCAGCTGCTAAATCGAGAAAAGCTTGGCGCACTTTCTGATGAAAATTTAAACTCTCTCGGTCCAAACGGTCATATTGACGTTGGCCTCGAGCCTTTTGAATTCGCTCCAAACCTACTTCAGCTGGAACATCTAATAATAGGGTCAAATCTGGTAGCTGACCCTCAATCGCAAATTGGTTGATTGTCCAAACTTCTTCCTGAGGAATCTGGCGGGCAACACCTTGATAGGCTAAAGAGCTATCAACAAAGCGATCGGATAGGACCCACTGGCCTTTATCTAAAGTCGGAATGATTGTCTCTACTAAATGCTGGCGTCGACTAGCTGCATACAATAAAGCTTCAGTACGTCCATCCATAGCTGTATTATTTACATTAAGTATCACTTCACGAATCTGTTCAGCAATGGGACTTCCCCCAGGCTCTCTTGTCGTAATCACATCAACGCCTCGCTCTTGCAAGGCTTTTTGGAGGCCTCGAATAACGGTTGATTTACCTGAACCATCTGGACCTTCTAATGATATAAACCTTCCTCTGGGCTTCATTTAGTTACTCCCTCTTAAAGTTCTCTGCGACCTTCAATCGCTCGGTATAAAGTCATCTCATCTGCATATTCAATATCACTGCCCACGGATAAACCATGAGCTAACCGCGTCACTTTGATTCCTGCCGGTTTAATTAACCTAGATAAGTACATGGCCGTAGCCTCACCTTCTGACGTCGCATTTGTAGCCAAAATCACTTCTTGAACGGTTTCATCTTCTAGCCGTTGAATGAGTTGAGTGATATTCAAATCTTCAGGGCCAGTCCCTTCCATCGGTGATAAAACACCACCTAAGACGTGATACAGGCCGTTATATTCCTGCATACGTTCCATCGACATGACATCCCGGGAATCTTCGACAACTAGAATGGTTGTACGGTCTCGTGACGTATCACTACAAATAAGGCAGGGGTCTGTATCCGTAATATTGCCACATATTTGACAATGGGTTAGGTCACGTCTGGCATTAATTAAATTCTGCGCGAACTCCAGAACATCGGCCTCATTCATTTCCAGAATATAAAAGGCTAAACGCGCTGCAGTTTTGCTCCCGATACCTGGGAGTTTAGTGAAGCTATGAATGAGCTTAGCAATAGGCGCTGGATATTGCACATGTAACCCTTCTTTCTACACCTATTAAAACGGTAAATTCATCCCTTGTGTAAAGCGACTCATCTTCGCCTGTGTCTCTTCGTCAACTTGTGCTAAGGCCTCATTGACGGTAGCTAGTACCAAGTCCTCTAGCATCTCGATGTCATCCGGATCAACTAAAGCTTCCTGAATGGTCAAATCGAGTAGCTGTCTTTTGCCATTTACTTCCACACGAACGAGCTGATTGGTATCTTCGCTGACAAATGTACTATTTTCGAGCTCCTTTTGCGTTGCTTCCATATCTTTCTGCATCTTCTGCATTTGCTTCATAATTCCTTGCATATTTCCCATACCACGCATTATTATATCCTCCTAGTAATATAATAGGTCTAGTGTAACATAATTCAAGCTTCGACGGTTAGTTGATTCATTGACCTCAATCATAGTATACATGAATTAAATCTTCACCAAATAAATCTATTGCCTGAGTAATTTCCTCTGGTAAATCGGCTCGCTGAACAGTATCGATATCCTCTGCTAAGGGTAATGCTGAGTCTTCCGTTTTTTCTGGTGACTCAGGCTCAGGTGAATCCTCTGAACCAGCTGGCTCTTCCCTTGGGGCTTCATCAGCCACTTTCTCTGCTCTTGATATATCAGAAGTAGCAGGCGTATGCGTTGAATCCGCTTCTTCTGATACCCTGCGCTCAACCCTCTCTTGCGACTCAGGTATGTGTAATAAATCTTCTGGCGGAATAGGAACTGCTTGCCCCTGATTTTCCTTGCGTAGAACGGTATAATTCTTCCGTATTTGTGGCCAGTCTGATTTTAATATAAATACGTACGTCATCGCTTCGCCTATTAAAGCTCCACTCTCTTCTTGAAGAATATCTAGCAATGCTGTGTCCTGCTGCACGATTGCACAGAAATTCTCCTGTTCAAAAGCTATTAAAGCGAGACCCGGTCCGGCAGCCAAAGGTTCGGTTGCAATAAATTTATTGCGATCTTGCGGGGGCAGTTGTTGAATGATTTGACGCCAATTCTCCTTCAGCTTAGCAATATGCTGATGGGTCGCATCATTGAGAACTTGGTAGACATGATAAACATTCAACACATAATTCGCTTTCTGTTTCTCAGGCCGCGGTCGTGGAACACCCCTTTCCACTTCCGGCTGCGTAGGTGCTTCATGCGGTGTTTCAGCGTGAGCTTGGGTAAACGTGTCCCCTTCATTTGGTGGTGTAATTGAGAAATCTTCCTGTGTTGGTTCATGCGCTTGAATAACTTTCATCTGGCCATCCACTTGACTTTGAAGCGCCGCTAACTGTTCTTCAAGGCGATTAACTTGGTCATGTAAAGGTTTGACCAGGCCTTCAAGATTCTGTTCATTTTCTTGTGTCGAGTCCTCTGGTTGGGGTAGTAAACCTTGACTCAGTTGAATAGTTAGTACTTCAACATATAAGCTCGGTTGCGTCGAGAAACGCATCTTGTTCTGAGCTTGGGTCAAGCCTTCAATTAATTGATAATAATAACTTGGCTCAACCGTATCGATAAGGGGCTTAAGCTCTTCTTCACTTAGCAAGGTATGATTAGCGGAAGAATACACCGTCAATAGTATATCTCGTGCGAAAAGGAGCAACTCCTCGATAAAACGATTCGCTTGCTTCCCTTGGGCAAACTGCGCCTGTATAATCGCTAAAGCTTCTTCAGCTTCTCCTTGATATAAAGCTTGGATATAATTGACATAATCCAGTTGGTGCAAGCTTCCCGAAACTTCCAAAGCACTGGTTACAGAGACCTTATCTAAATCATAAGAAATGGCTTGATCCAATAAGGATAAGCTATCCCGCATGCCCCCATTAGCTGCCCGAGCAATAATAGCCAGAGCTTCCTCTTCATAAGCAATGGCTTCATGCGTCAGAATCTCTCTCATGCGCTTAATTAAATCATCTGCTTGAATTTGTTGGAAATCGAAGCGTTGTGTCCTAGAAATAATCGTTGCCGGAATTTTATGCGGCTCAGTCGTTGCTAGGATAAACACCACATTCTCAGGTGGCTCTTCAAGCGTCTTTAATAGAGCGTTAAAAGCTCCCGTTGTGAGCATATGGACCTCATCGATAATATAAACTTTATATTCTGCCTGAGTTGCCGCATAACGTACATTATCCCGCAAATCACGAATTTCTTCGACCCCATTATTACTCGCCGCATCAATTTCAACGACGTCACTAAGTTGCCCTTGAGTAATCCCTTGGCAAATATCGCATGCATTACATGGATTCCCATCTGTTTGATTGGGACAGTTGATGGCTTTGGCAAGAATCTTGGCCGCACTTGTCTTACCAGTCCCTCGTGGACCAGTGAATAAATAAGCATGGCTCAATTGCTCATGTTTCACTGCATTCTTTAAGGTTTCTTTTATCGCCGTTTGGCCAATCATCTCATCGAAAGTCTGGGGCCGCCAAACCCGATACAAAGCTTGATAACTCACACTTGTCCCTCCTTTTCACATATCTTATCCTATTATAGCAAACTTCCACCTATTCAGCTTTAAAAATCCTATATAAAGACGCATAACTTTTCAACCTCTGGTAAGCTGAAAAGTTATGCCCTAAATCTCTTATTACCAAATAATAACCCGATCCTCCGGGGCTAGGTACATGCCATCGCCGACTTGAGTACCGAAGACTTCGTGGAATTCATCCAAATTACGCGGTTGAACCGACGCTCTTAAAGGTGCTGGAGCGTGCACATCTACAGTCAAAAGCAGTTGCATATATTCTGGACGGGCTTTATTCCGCCAAATGCGTGCCCAATTAATAAAGAAAGCTCGTAAATCACCATCAGTTTCACGTTTCGTAGCTTCCAGCGCGGCCGTTAACCCGCCACCATCTGCAATATTCTCTGAGACAGTTAAGGTGCCGTTTACTTTGCCTCCGGCATATTCAATCCCATCCCATTGCTTGACCATCGCATCTGCTTTGGTTTCAAACGCTTCAAAATCCTCGTCCGTCCACCAATTATTTAAATTACCATATTCATCAAATTTAGCACCATTATTATCGAAAGCATGGGAAATTTCATGGGCAATCACGGCCCCAATCCCCCCATAATTCTCACTTCGACTTTGTTCTAAGCTATAAAAGGGTGCCTGAAGAATTGCCGCTGGGAAGCAAATATGATTATGGGCCGGATTAAAGTAAGCATTCACCGTATCAGGACTCATGCCCCACTTCTTACGATCCACCGGCTCACCATATTTACCTAGCGCATCCTCAGCAAAGAGAATTCGCATAGCCAAAGTATTCTCATATAAACTTTTATCTGGTTGAATATCGATTGCTCGGTATACGTCTGGATAATCATCCGGATAGCCTACTAAAATATCCAAGGCATCCAATTTAACAATGGCTTGATTAATCGTTGCTTGGCTCAACCAATCATTCCGCTTGAGACGTTCCTTATACACATTAATCATCACTTCAACCATTTCACGCACATCTTGACGCGCCTCTGGCCCGAAATACGTCTTCCCATAATAATCCCCAATCACCATATCGAAATAACTAGTCGTTAAATAGTAAGCATGCTTAGTTTGATTCTGGATACTTGGATTACCTGATAAGGCAAGGCTATATTGTCCAGCCAATTGACGCAAGTCCTCTGACATCATACTTGCTTGGCTATTAGCTAACTTAACCAACATCCATGCTTTAAGTTGTGAGAAATGTTCAGGCGTTAAGATTCGCTCCAAGGCTTCAAAATAAGCAGGTTCACTTACAATGGCCTCTGAAATCTCTTGACCTAGCAAGGCTTGAATAATCTTCTTGAAACTCATTCGAGAGTGATAAGACTCAATCTCTGCCATACTTCTCGGGTTATAGGAAGCGACATAATCCGCTAACTCTTCCTGACTCTTTAAATGAGGGACCAACAACCGATCAAAAGCTAAGGCTTGTTCCACATAAGACTGAGCTTGAGTGTAGTCATAACCGATCGCTTCAAGTATTTCCACACTCATCTGCTGATAAATAGCCAGCAAAGCTTCGGCACTTTCATTCCCTGCTTCATAATAAGTCACATCCGGCAAAATTGTCGACGGTACACCTAAATACAAGGTATGCACCGCAGTATTCTTCATATCTGCTGATACACCAAATGTAAACGGCAATGGAAAGCCACGCAAAACCCAAGCCGGAAACAGTTCCTCCAAAGCCGCATAATCATTCAAGCTTTCAATTTGCTGCAAATATGGTTTAAGGGGCTCACCAGCTAAGGTATTGCGTTCATCAAAATCAATAGCCTGCCGGTAATAAGTCAGCATCTCATCCAACTCATCATTAGGGATAGCCAACTCTCCAGCCTCCATCCCTTGAATAACCCCCATTAACAACTCTTCGATTCCATCGCGTAAATCATTAAAACCACCTGTACTAGCTTTATCATCCGGTATTTCTGCCGTCTCTTGCCAGTCCCCATTAACTGCCATATATAAATCTTCTGTAAATAAGTCCGCATTAATACTCATCTTACAATCTCCCTTCTCACATGAACTTATCGTAACTTTTGGCTCATTACGTAGACGTCGCATCGTTATAATAGCACCGTTCTAACATTCTCACACGCTTACTTATATCTACAAACGCTAAGCCTTAACATAAGGTACGATAGGTTCGCGTCCTTTCCCTTCGTCTGATTCACTTTTATTCCTCTTATAATACTTTATGGTAGTACAGACCAAGCGAAAAATCAAAATATATGAGACCTATAAACACAAAAAGAGCACCCCAAAAGTGTTTGAACTGCCCCCTGTCAAGTAGACAGGCAAAAAACAAATTATTTTGTACCATGCTTGATTTATTCAGGCATGGTTTTTTTTATGCTAGAATTTTAAGCCCCATAGCTAAAGTCACTCGCTCATTATTGTAGAAATCAATATTGCGTGCGATATCTGCCTCGAGTTCCTCAAAGCTATCATAAGTCTTCAAACTATACATCTCTTCTTTCAGGGTGCCCGAAATGGCCTCCATCGGTCCATTATCGAGGCATTTCCCAACCCGAGACATGCTTTGGATTAACTCATACTTGTCCACAAAGGCTTTAAAGAAATGAAAAGTATATTGAAAGCCTCGATCGCTATGAAAGAGGGTTTCACCTGGAATAACTTCATCCTCAATTTGGACGACTGTATCTGCTACTAATTGATTATTGTTGCGCTTAGACACCTGATGGGCAATGATTTTCTTCTCCCCGTAATCTAAGACGGCACTCAAATAGGCCTTACAGGTCTTCCCGTATTTCAATTCGGTCACATCCGTCAGGAGGATCTGTCTAGGTTTATAAGGCTGGTCAAATGACCGATTCAACACATTCTTAGCGACATGTTGAGGGGTGCTGGGTCGATACTGATAGCGTTTCTGTCGGATAACTGCTTTCAGTCCCATCAGCTTCATTAAGCGGTACACACACTTATGATTGACCTTAGCGTCCTATAATAATTCAGATAGATGGTTAAGCGCCGATAGCCATAAATCCCTTTGTGTTTGTCATAAGCTTCTTGGATTTGCTTCATCAGCCATTCCAAGCGCAACTGGGAAGGCGAAGGAAAGCGTTTCAACCATCTGTAGTAAGCCAATCGACTGACTCCTAAAACCTCGCACAGATAGGTTATTTTGTATCCTTCTTGCTTCAGTTTCTGAATCGCCTTGAATTCCGCTTGGTATTTTGTTCTTGTAACAGCAACTCTCTTTCCACTTCTTGCAATTTTTTTAAGGCAGCGATCTCCGTTTCTAAATACTCATTACGAACTTTTAAGGCAGCGATCTCTGTTTTAAGCTTCTCTTCTTCTTTTTGAATGCTGTCAGGTTTTCTCCTGCCCTACCATCGAAGAGGCCATCCGGCCCATGCTTGCGGTACTTATAACCCATGAATAGACATTGTTGTAAAATACTTGATATTTCTCAACAGTTTCTCTATAGGACACCTCGGTTGCTAGATAATCTTTGACAATCTCAATCTCTTCTGCTTGTGTTTTCTTCTGGCTTTTCATTGTATAGACCTCGGGTTTAGGAGCGGAGTCCTTATTTTCTTCTCCTTTAGTATACTTGCTTAGCCAATCTCGTACAGTCGTTGCTGAAGGTATTTGATACTTTCGAGCCAATCACTGGGTAAGCACTTGAGTTTCAAGTTATTCCTTGACGACAGCTTCTTTGAAGCTTTAAGGATAGGTATGATTGTCTTTATGAGACTGTAAAACTGACAAGCCATGCATTCTGTACTTTAATCGATATCCTTTAAAGACACTCTCAGAGATGAGGAGACCCTAGGATTCTTTCAGCTCACGATAACTAACGCCTTCTAAGTTGAGCTGGATAAACTGTTTTAATTCTTCAGCTGAATGCTTTTTATTTGAACGCACAAAAACTCCCCCTAAAGTAGATCTACTTTAGGGGGAGCATATCAAAGGACGCTGGTTCATATATTTAAAAAATAAATTGTTGTAGTCTTTGCTTCGATGCACTCAAACTTATGCTCAGTCGCTTCTTGAAAGCATAAAAAAGGGCACATGGCTTAGTCGCTTATAGCTGCTATCTTCCGATCCTGACTCGTTCACGACGCCACCATTGCCTGCATACTAATATACCAGGAATACTGTAAAAAAGCAAGTAACTTCCCTAAATGAATAAGCCACAAGAGAAGTGAGTCACTTATCCACAAAAGTTATCCACAACTTTGTGCACAACTCTCCATTAATCTGTGGATAACTTTTCTTTTTGGAGGCGTTTGGCTTCCTTACGTTGCTGTCGCAATTGGCGAAAGAAAGTAGAAATAATCAGACTGCAGTCCTCTTGGAGAACCCCCTCAATCACTTCTACTTGATGATTAAACCGCTCATCTTCCAATAAATTCATTAATGAGCCTACACAACCAGCCTTCGGGTCGCGCGTGCCATAAATCACTTCACTCAAACGAGCATTAATAATAGCCCCGGCACACATTGGGCAAGGTTCTACCGTCACATACAAGCTAGCTCCTTCTATCCGCCAGGCATCCAGTGCTTGATTCGCTGCTTCAATCGCAATGAGTTCAGCATGAGCTGTAGCCTCACGAAGTGATTCCCTTAAGTTATGCCCCCGCGCTAAAATTGCACCATCTTTAACAATAATTGCTCCTATTGGCACCTCTCCCATTTCTGCCGCTTTTTCGGCTTCTACTAAAGCTAGGCGCATCCACTGCTTATGAAGCTCTTGTTCCTCAAATGATAATTCGTCTATTCTTTTCATAAACCTCTCCAACAAAAAAGGCAAGGAACATCAGAATGTTTCTCACCTTCTTAGCTTAATTAAAAAAATCGCCAACTCGATCTGTAACTGTCTCTGTCGCATTCTTGGCTTTATCTACCAAGCTGTCTAAAGTATCAGACACCGTATCTTTTGCTTCAACTGCTGAATCAGCTAAGCGCGCAAGCGTATTAATCTCTTCGTTAGATAGATTATCTACGGCCTTCACCAAAGCTTCCGAACCATTTAAGCGATGGCGTACATACATCTTCGCCCGTTCACGGTTGACAGCACCTTGTACTTTCTCGCGAGCTGTTTCGTCAAAGTAGATATATAAAGCCACACCTGCAACTGCAATCGTTGAACCTAATACAGCCAGGCCAATATTTCTTTTCGTACGTCGTTTCATGATAACCGCCTCTCTTTCTTAAATAGAATTATAGCATAAATTGCACCAAGATACGATTAATTGCCCTTTATTTATTCACGGGCAAATCATAACAAAAAGCCCTCCCTCAACAGGAAGGCTTTAAATTTAGCTATTCAGCAGATCCTTTTAGTCAGCTGCAGATGCTTTAGTACGGTTATTAATATTAATATTACCTTGGCGACCGCCAATCGTAATCTCATCTCCATAAGCAATATCCCCACGCAGCATCATTTCACTCAATTCGTCTTCGATTTGCTTTTGAATGGCCCGACGAATTGGCCGTGCCCCATACTCTGGATCAAAGCCTGCTTCCGCAATAATATCTACAGCAGTATCTGTTACGCGTGCATCAATTTGCAAGTCACCTAGACGTTTGATAATATCTTGTGTTTGTAACTTAACAATTTCACGAATATGCTCTTTATCCAATTGATGGAAGACAACAATTTCGTCGATTCGATTAATAAATTCTGGACGGAAGGTTTGTTTCAACTCTTCTAAGATGCGTTTTTCCATCGCATCATGATCTTGACTCAAATCAACCGCTCCGAAACCAACTGCTTTGTCATCTCTTAGTGCTGTTGCACCTAAGTTCGAGGTCATAATAATAATCGTATTGCTAAAGTCTACTGTGCGACCTTTACCGTCTGTAAGATGTCCATCATCAAAGACCTGTAATAGAATATTAAATACATCCGGATGAGCTTTTTCTACCTCATCGAGCAAGATAACACTGTATGGATGTTGGCGTACTTGTTCTGTTAATTGCCCCGCCTCGTCATAACCAACATAGCCTGGCGGTGAACCTACTAAGCGAGACACACTGTGTTTCTCCATATATTCAGACATATCAACCCGAATCATATTATCTTCACTGCCGAAAAGACTGCTAGCAATAGCTCGGGCTAATTCGGTCTTACCAACACCTGTAGGTCCTAAGAAGAGGAAAGAGCCAATTGGACGTTTCGGATTTTTCAAGCCACTGTATGCTCTTCTAATTGCTCGAGACACAGCACTTACGGCTTCATCTTGACCAATCACTCGTTCGTGCAATTCTTCTTCTAAATGAACCAAGCGTTTGGATTCGCTAGCATCCATTTGACGAACTGGAATACCTGTGGCTAAGGCCACTACCTCAGCGACATCTTCTGACGTAACCACTAAGCCAGATATACCAGACTCTTCTATTTCTTCTTGCCTTTCCTTTTCTAGAATGACTACTTGTTGCAATTCTTTCTCCACTTCTTGCTCTTGCTCACGAAGTTTTGCCGCACGTTCGAAATCTCTATCTAAGATAGCGGCTTCTTTCGAACTGGAAATTTGGTTCAGCTTCTGCTCTAAATCCATTGTCGCTGAGTTCGCTACTGTGGCATCGATGCGAACTTTTGCAGATGCCTCGTCGATTAAATCAACGGCCTTATCCGGCAAACGACGTTCAGTAAGATAGCGGATACTTAATTTAACGGCGGCTTCCACAGCCTCATCCGTAATTGTTACATGGTGATGTGCTTCATAACGGTCTTTCAAACCATAAATTATATCGATGGCGTCTTGTTGATCGGGTTCTTCAATTTGAACTTTTGAGAAGCGTCTTTCTAAAGCTGCATCCTTCTCGATATATTTCTGATATTCATCTAAAGTTGTTGCACCAACTACTTGAATTTCACCACGAGCTAGGGCAGGTTTTAAGATATTTGACGCATCAACGGAACCTTCGGCCCCACCTGTGCCAATCAGGGTGTGTAATTCATCAATAAATAGAATCACTTTTCCATCTTCCATAATTTCTTCAATAATCTTCTTCATCCGCTCTTCAAACTCACCGCGGTATTTAGTCCCCGCAACTAAGGCACCCATATCCAACATCATTAAGCGCTTCTCAGCGATGTCTTCTGGAACGCTACCAGCAATGATAACTTGGGCTAAACCTTCAGCAATCGCAGTTTTACCTACACCTGGTTCACCCACCAGAACAGGATTGTTCTTCGTCCGCCGAGATAGAATTTGAACTATTCGGCGAACTTCTTCATCACGACCAATTACAGGGTCCAATTGGCCATTACTAGCCATATCTGTTAAATCTCTAGCTACAGAATCTAAGGTTGGTGTCAGGCTCGTTTTTTGGTTGGTATTAGCCTGTCCATTTTGCAGACGTCGATTTTGGTTACGATTTTTATTTGATTGATCTAAGCCAAGCAGTTCGTATACGAGCGAACGCAATTCAGTTAAATTAATACCAAGGTTCTTCAAGAGTACTGTTGCGAGTATTTCTTCTTTAAGCATGCCCAACAGTAAATGTTCCGTTCCAACTTTTTGGGCATTTAAACGCTTTGCATCATTGGAAGCATTCATAATAACTTTCTTTGCTCGCGGCGAGTAAGGAATTACCACTTCTCCTTGTATTCTTGGTGAACTTACTTTGCCATGAATAATTTCTAATTCTTTGTATAAGCGGTCATAGGTAGCGCCCTTTTCTCTTAGAGCTTTACCAGCGATACCATTCTCTTCACGCGCTAAACCAAGCAGAATATGTTCTGTACCGACGGCTTGATGTCTCATATAATAAGCCTGTTCGGCTGCAAAAACCATCGCTTGCCTTGCGCTTTCTGTAAATAATTCTTCAAACATATTGTCACCTCTTAGTGTGTTGTATGATTAATGCGTAATTGGCCTAAAATTTCGCGCAACATAACGGAGCGGGCCGTAGCAGCATCATCTGCAATAAGACTAAGTAATTCCTTCTCAAGAATAGACGTAATCAAAATCGCCTCTCGGTTGGTTATAATATCATGTTGAGCTAAGGTTTCAATGATATTGCTCGCACTCCGTTCATTAATTCGCGGACCTACCAACTCCATCATTTGATCAATTGCGTCAACATCTTGGACAAGCTCTATCTTTAAGA
Source organism: Suicoccus acidiformans (assembly GCF_003546865.1). Taxonomy (GTDB): domain Bacteria; phylum Bacillota; class Bacilli; order Lactobacillales; family Aerococcaceae; genus Suicoccus; species Suicoccus acidiformans. The sequence goes on along the minus strand of NZ_CP023434.1, from coordinate 37,295 downwards.
TACGAATATAGCCACCGCCACCCCGCTTACTTTCTACCATGTAGCCATGTTCTTGAGTGAACCGGGTATTAATCACATAATTAATTTGTGAAGGGACACAGTCAAACTGTTCTGCAATATCACTGCGCTTAATTTCCAATTCTTGTTGCGTCTTCAAGAAACTCTTTAAATAAGATTCAATAATATCTGACATATTCCTCTTGGCCATCTGTAATCCCCCCTTCTAGCAAATATTCACTGACCATCTTTGACTTTATCCAGCAAAAAAATAGATCATAGGCTTTCTAAGCTGATCTTATTCTTATTATACATACTTTGACCAAGTTTGACAATCCTTTTGCTCAAATTCTTTCTCCCGCGAAAAAAAGCCAGCCCACATGAGCTGGCAATTCAATCATTCTTCAAGCGCTTTGGCTTATATGTAATAGACAATGAGTGCAATCACACCAATAATAATTGCAGCCCAATTCAGATTTTTCTGCCCAGAGAATAAACCAATCATCCCGAGCACAATTGCAATAACGCTCATCCATACAGGTTGCCAGAAGAACGCAACAACTGCACAAATAATTCCTATCCAAACTAACCATTGACCTGCTTGATTACTAATTTCCATGTGATATTCTTCCTTTCTTTATTTCATTAAACAATACTTACTCCCATTAAGATAAATAGAATACCAGCGATTGTAAGTGACTTACGTTGATTATCTTGCCCATAATAGCGACCATAATAAACACCAAGGATGACTGCTAAGACACTAAAGGCAAAGATGTAGGGGAAAAATACTTTGACTTGATAGCTACTTAAGGCCAAGGCAAGCCCTATAAAGCTTGCATCCACACTAGTCCTACCCGCTACGCGTGAGAGCACCTTTAAATCAAAGCTATCATGAGCAACTTCATCAAGTTCGTCAACCTTGGAACCTCTATGCAAGAAATACATACCCAAAGCCAGATAAAGAAGTGGCACAAAAGTCGACAGCACTTGCTCTGATATTTGATTGAGGGTGGCATGACCAATCATGTGGTCATTCAGACCTTGAGTTACATAAAGTACCAGAATTTGCCAAGTCCCGATAAATATTCCACTTAAGATGACTGGGCCAGGTTTTACTTGGGCAAGTTTGGCGCCTTGATGGGTCATCCAATAAAAAACATCTAGATTCATAACTCCTGAAAGTAAGACTATTGTAAATGCTAAACTAAAGTTACCAGTTTCTGCTAATTAAGTTTTTCCACTTTTGCTACTCATTTACTGGATCATCTTGTACAATATTATTTTCAATATTGAATGAGGTGAATCTATGATAGGAGCAAAATTAATGCTATATATTCAAGTTAAGCAGCTTTATGAGAAAAAGATGAAGATTTCTCAAATAGCTAAGACACTCGGTCTATCCAGGCCAACAGTCCGGAAATATTTAAGTATGTCCTTTGAGGAAGCAGAAGACTGGAGTCATAAGCAAGGAAAGCGTAAGAAAATTCTTGATGAGTACCAAGAGTGGATACTCGAATGGTTGAGGGAATACCCTCATCTTAGCAGTGCTCAAGTCAAGGATTGGTTATTGGAACGCTTTCCGGATTTGAAAGTCGGTGATAGTACTGTGCGACTATATGTCACGCACCTTAGAGAGGTACATCAAATACCTAAGCAGGAAAGTCCGCGACAGTATCAAGCAGTGCCCGAACTGCCAATGGGCCAACAAATACAAGTAGATTGGGGTGAGAGTACACAGAAGACAGATAAAGGAACAAGCATTAAGCTATACGTAATGTGCTTTATTCTGTCGCATTCTCGATACAAATATATGTATTGGCTAGACCGTCCCTTCACAACTCAAGATGCCATTCGTGGCCATGAGTTAGCCTTCCAGTACTTTGGTGGACGAACTGAAGAGATTGTCTATGACCAAGACCGGATCATATCTGTATCAGAGAATGCGGGAGATTTAATATTAACATGTCGCTTTCAACAGTATGTCAATGAAAGAGGCTTTAAAGTCAGCTTGTGTCGTGCAGCGGATCCTGAATCTAAAGGAAAAATTGAAAGTATGGTGAAATATGTAAAACAAAACTTTGCTGATAGTCGCGTATATTCTAATCTTGATAATTGGAATAAACGTGCCATCCGATGGCTCGAGCGAACAGGCAATGAGAAGAAACATGAAGTAACGAAAAAAAGACCCAGAGAAGTATTCGCTACCGAAAAAGAATACTTAATCCAGGTCCCTCAATTAAACACATTTCCAGATGTGATTAACACAAGTATAACAAGAAAAATTAGTAAAGACAATACAGTCATGTATAAGAGTAATCGATATTCCGTTCCGCTTGGAACGTATGGCGCATTGCCTCACAATCAATGCTTAGTGTCACTGACTGATGAAGAACTATCAGTGATACATCCTGTTACACAGGAAGTGATAGCCACGCACAAATTAAATCAAGGAAAAGGAGCATTAATCCAAAAGAAAAGCCACTGTCGTGACAAAAACCGAAGTTCACAACATTTGAAAGAGTCATTACTAAAGCAGCTTCAAACAGATACGATTGCGACTCGCTATGTGAAGACCGTTTGTAAGAACTATCCTCGTTATCAAATTGATCAACTGACGATGATTCAATCGGTTGTAGATGACGATATAAACATCGCTATTAAAGGGATACACCAATGTGACAAGCTCAACTTATACAGCGCAAATGATCTACGCTTGATAGTTCAATCTTTAAAGCAGCGCGAAGCATCTGAACGCATTGATATTGATGGATCTAGTGATAATACAATGAGGGATACCTATTATGTAACGACTAGACCCATGTCAATATATACAGACATTCTGAAAGGGAGTGAACACAAATGACACAGTCTGTCAGTGACCTTCAAGAGAGCTTCAAGCAGCTGAAATTAGGTGAAACAGCGCAACAGTTACCGATACTGTTAAGGCAAGCAGAGCAAGACAACTTGACCTATTTGGAATTTTTAACGGAGTTGGTAAGATACGAACAAACACAACGAGACGCCAAGCGTGTAGAACGGTATATGAAATGGGCACAATTTCCCTATCATAAACGTTTGTCACAATTTGATATTCAGGCTCAACAGAGTCTAAGCCAGCGACAATTAAAGCAATTAGGCGAACTAACTTGGATTGATGACCAGTTCAATTTGATTTTACTGGGACCTCCAGGCGTTGGCAAGACGGCTTTAAGTGTAGGCCTTGGCATTGAGGCGATTGAACAAGGCTATCGAGTGATGTTCGTGACTATGGGGCAATTAATGACCTATTTAAAAACTGAAGAATTCACACGCAAATCGCAAATTCAACTGAACCGCATACGCCAGGCCGATTTAGTCATCGTTGATGATTTAATGTATATGGCGATGGAAACTTATGAAGCGAACTTGTTTTTCCAGTTGATAAGTCAATTATATGAACATTCATCGCTAATAATTAGCTCAAATAAAGCCCCAGATCACTGGGGTGAGCTAATTGGTGATCCTGGCATTACAACGGCTATATTAGACCGAATTTTACACAGAGTAGAGGTGATTAATCTAAACGGTGATAGTTACCGCATGAAAAATAATCAGAAAATTTTTTCCGCTGAAACTTAGCAGAAGTGGAAAATATTATTTAGCAAAAAGTGGAAAATTTTACTTGACGGTAACAACTATTCTTAAATACATAAATTTCACCTATACTTTACAAAGCGATAATAAGTTGGATCACCTCGAATCAAATGGTTGCTTTCTTTAACTAAGTTTATTATAAGGAGAAGTTTATCATTATGACAGATACAGTCATGTAAAGGTGTGGAAATCATACTACATTCTATTCAATATGATATGCAGATAGAACAGAGATGTTATTTTGTTTATGGTTTTCTATAAGATGAGGAAGATTTTATGCAGATAGCACTTTCAATATTCTTGAAGTTGTAGTAGAATGACTCATGCTTACGAAAGCACTGCAATTCTTCAGTGGATTAGCCACTCTTGTCCTTTGGTTGCAGTTATTACTAGGGAAACCTATAAAGGAGATGTTATAAATGAAGGAAGAACATTATATTGCTCGTGACGCACAGGGGATTGCCAAGACCGCACTCGTTACTGCTTTATACGTAACATTAACGATGATTGTCTCTCCCATCAGCTTTGGACCAATCCAGTTTCGAATTTCAGAAGGTTTGAATTATTTAGGACTTTTCCATAAGCGCTACGTTACGGCTATATCTCTCGGGGTCATAATTGTTAATGCGATGTTCTCTACACCTTTAGATGTCATTGTAGGGACATTTCACACGGTCATCTCGCTACTCATTGCCCGCTTTCTAGCTGATAAGATGGGGACACTCTTTAAGAAAGAATGTCTAGCCCGGTTTATCACCATGGCAGTCGTCTTTTCCTTGACCATGTTTATCATTGCCTGGATGTTATATTACATAGAAGCCGTTCCTTTCTTTTGGGAAACCTATCTAACTCTTGCTATATCTGAATTAATTGCCATGATATTAGGCGGGCTGATTGTATACCCTCTTAGCTTCCGCATTGATTTCAACCAATAATACAGCCAGAAATCCCAGACGATTGTGCAAATCGCCTGGGATTTCTTTATAGAATACTCATGAATAATTTCAACAAGCCACCGCTTACAAGTCCTGTAAAAGGATCGATGACCGCCGTTATAATTAAAGTCATGGCTGCTGGGAAATTATTAGCTACAGCTAGCGCATTCGCTGCATTGGATGGGAAAGTAACAAACATCCCTAAGACAAATAGGAAGCCAGCAATCGATGTGCTCGGAATGAATTTCGCAATTTTAGGCATCATCCCTGCTGCAAGTAAAGCGCCTAAAATTACCATCATCAAAATCCCTGCACGCACCGGTTGCACCGAAGCACCCGTAGCGGAGATGACTGAAGCAATCGGTGCTCCGCCAAATAAACTTGAAATAGCGTTAGATACTCCTTGCGTTGTAGCGTAATGGTTTACATTAACCGGATTCGGTTCAATTCCTGTCATTTGCCCGGTAATTAAGCCATAAGAAATACTTGTGGCTACAGATAAACTTGTAACACTCAAGGCACCTTTGACAACATTAGAATTGAAAAATGGCTTATAAAATTGGAAAGATTTTGTCTCGGTTGACGTTTCAGCAACCGGTTGATTCTTAGCGAAGTAGTAATCAACAACACTTGAAATTGCCACAGAACCAATTAAACACCAGAGTAAGTCTTGCGTAAATAGATAAATAATAACTGCTGTAATTAAAGAACTTCCACCAGTGTATGTGGAGGCTTTGACATTATCCACGCCGATTTTGGCAAGCATAATACCCACACCTGCCATCATACCATCAATAATATCTTGACCAACCCATTGAATAATTCCTTCAACGGCACCTGTTAGGCCAATAATAAGCAGTAACAGCGAACTCCAGAAAACAATCGAATATCGCTCCCGGGCATTCTCCCCTTGCTGGCCAACTAAGACCAGGGTTTCCGCTTGGAAAGAAAGTGGGGCAGCCGACTTAAAGACAAATGTCAGTATCGCACCAACGAAAAAACCAATTGAGGTAGCAAAAGTTGAAAAACCTAAGCCCATCGCCATGATTGCTTGAGGAATCCCGTTCAACATTGCTCCTAAGGCAGCAATTAAGTCCTGTATAAATTCCATAAAATCCTCCTTTTATACATATGATACATTTATCCTACCACAGTTTAGCCAAAGATACACTTATAAATATAGAGATGCCTTGCTCCACGGGACTTTGACACTTGCCAGCCTAAAAAATCTCTCTAAACGTTGGTGTATAGCACTTTTATTGTCAAATATCTCGTGCATATTTTTCGTACTATTTTTTTCATCAGCTGCAAATATGACAAAAACATTGTTATTATCGCATTTTCCTTGTATAAAAACCGCTCTATGAATTAGATTGCTTTGACACTTATATTATACTTCATACTTCAAAAAAAATTAAATTTTTTTTGTATTAAAGTACAAATAGTACGATTTTTCCGTTGGCATAAACTCCTCCGAAATGTTGATTTAAAAAGGTTTTAGGTACCCTTTGGCCTTTAGAAGTGTCAAACGCGAGTACCACAGTTAGCCAAAGATACACTTATAAATATAGAGATGCCTTGCTCCAGATATGAGGCTATCAAGATTTAAGTTTTCGAAAGCTTTGTCAAAAGAAAAACCACCCGAATATATCGAGTGGTAGGTTCTTCTTAATGGTTAAAAGATACGTGAACGTGATCGTAATGGTTAGCAGTAATGCTACCACGGTCTTCCATCATTTCCCATCGTTGATTCCAATCACCATAAATTTGTTGTTGCCAAATAACATAAGAAATATTATTTTCAGCCATATTATTAATCGAGTAATTAGCAATGTCATTACCTAAGGCAGTATTATCATATACCATAAAATCAACAGCATGGCCTGAACCATGGTCTCCTGGGTCACCCGGGCGAACTAGACTAAAGTCTTTGACCCCATAAAGAGCAGCTACTTCTTCTTTATATCTAGCAGCATCTGCACTCAAACCAGCATTTTGTGGATTGGCATATGGATCAGCCACTTCTTGAACAGCCGGTTCTTCGATAAGTTCTGTCGTTACTTCTTCGGTTACAACTTCTTCGGCTACTTCCTCAGGACTTGCTGTGTAAGTAATCATCCCATTATTTACTAAGTTCTCTTCCTCATAGGCAGGAACTTCCTCAGCTTCAGTCATCGGCTCTTCGGTTACAACCGGTTCTTCGGCTATAACTAGCTCAACAGATTCTTCCATTGCTGCAGCTTCCTCAGTTACAGGAGCCGGAGTTGCGACTGCTGTTTCTGTTACAACATCTTCTGTAGCAGGAGCTGTCACAGTTTCAGCACCAATCGTCTCGTTCACTGAATATGTTGCAGATAAAACTGTATCTGTCTTAGGTTCAACCGCTGCTTCTTCAGGGGCAGCAGGTGTAGACATTGACGTCTCAGCAACTGGCTCCACATAAGGGGCGTTTGTTTCAACAGGAGCAACATTGGTCGCCACAACTTCTTGTGAATTAGTTGGTCTTGCAGCGATAGCGTCATATTCTTCTACAACTGGTAATGGTGAAAGGTTAACCGCATAATCCATTTGGTGCGTATGGCCTTCAGCTGTTTCCACAACAATCCGTTCCACTTCATGATTTTGGTTCAGGAAGGCTGTAATGATATTCCCGGCATAAATTACATCAATATCCTCGATTTCATTTAATTGAGCTAAATATTTTGTATCAATGTTCATAGCCTCAGCAATAACACTTAAAGTATCCCCATCTTGGATAGTGTATTGTAGACGATTTTCATCGATGTACTGTAAATCTTCTAAGACATCTTCAACCTGACGTGGATTCCACGCTACACTCGTATCTTCTTGTGCAGCAACATCCATCCCTGGACGACACATCATCGCTAAGATTGCTGAACTCATATATAATGTATGTTTTAGATTTTTCAAAGTCTTATTTCCTCGCTTTTTGTTGTTTTATCACAATTGACTTTGCCTAGTCTAACACAGTTATGGCGAAGGTGCGAAAGATTACAGACCTTTTAAAAGAAATGTTTCCGTTCTGTAACATTCATGCGTCCTTTTGTTATCTTATTACAAAAAACCTCACAGCACTGGCAGCAAGGTTTTTAAGATTATTACGATATAATCGACTTTCCTACACACCGTCATCTGACTACAAAACCTTAACGACTTCGATGTTTTTCCACAAAAGCCTTGCGACCAGAGCCACGGTAATACTGTTCATAATGGACCGGATTTTTCTGATAATAGTCCTGGTGGTAATCTTCGGCGACATAGAAAGGCTCTGCCGCTTCAATTGGTACCACTATATCACCTGCATAGCGTCCACTCGCTTGAAGTGCTTGCTTAGACGCTTCAGCTTTGGCTTTCTGGTCTGAGCTAGTATAGTAGATGACCGGACGGTAAGAGCTACCACGATCAAAGAATTGCCCGTCTGCATCGGTTGGATCCATACTGGACCAGTAGATGTCTAACAGCGTATCATAGCTCAGCAATTCGGGGTCATAGATAATTTCTACTGCTTCCGTATGCCCTGTTTGGCCCGTCGTAACTTGTTGATAGGTCGGATTCTCCACATGACCACCGGTATAGCCTGACCTTACTTGCTCAACACCTGGCCATTGATCAAATGGATGCACCATACACCAGAAACAACCTCCTGCAAAAATTGCGCGCTCTTTCTCTGCCATTTCCTTGCCTCATTTCTTAATTAAACCATTGTATCGCTACGCGACGGATATTGCGCCAAGTATCTTGAACACGGTAACTGATTACTCGCCAAGTTCGCATATACCATGGTGCTTGCGCTACTTCCTTAGCAGTTATAACAGCAACTCGATTACCTTGAGCTTGTGGTAAATAGGTTGGTTTCTGTTCCGTTCCGGTTACGGTCACATAACCTACGGTCTGACCTTTAGGCAGCGGTGCTTCAAGGCACTGATCATCGACAAGATACTGCTCGTTTAAGGTTAATTCATATATTAATCTTGGTGCAATATCGACGAGGGGAACCACTATCGATAAGTCTTCTTGAAATAAAAGTTGAACGGATGGTTGACGGCCTTCATGAACATCCACTTGTGCTACTTGCCTAACGGGCGCACCTGCTTGGGCAACATCGTCTAACATATAGTTGGCAAAGCCATAGTCCAAGAAACGGCGCATGTTCGTATATATATCCGTTTCATCTGTATTTAAAAGAACCGCAAGCAAAGTTAAGTTGCCTTTAGTAGCTACTGCGACGAAATTAATCCTCGACTCATCGGCCTGACTCACCGCCAAGCCTTCCATACCAGAATATGGTTGACTTCCCGAAGGTAACATATCATTCATATTCATCATATCAAATGCATCCGAAGTGCCTGCTTGAAAAACGGATTGTTCTTGACTAGTCACAGCCAATATTTCAGGATAACTGGTGATTAAATGATAGGCAGCTGTCGCTAAGCTTTCAGCTGATAATTGATTCACCGGCTGGCTTTCACTTTCAGGCGCCAGACCGGTCGCATTGTAAACTTCCTCAAAGTCATAACCCCATTCGGCTAATTGCGTTTGCATTAATTGCACAAAAGCTTCTTCAGAACCGGTTAGATGCTCGCACAGCGCAAGCATGGCTCCGTTGGCTGAGACCATCGCTACCGCTTCAACTAATTCCTCCACAGTGTACTCCACGTCCTGGCGCAAGGGCACATTGGCTAGATTATAGTCCTGGCTTAATGCATAAGCTGCATCCGAGACTACAACCGTGTCCTGCCAGTGTATCTCTTCAGCTTGAATGGCGTCAACCAATACACAGAGAGATAATATCTTGGTAAGTTGGCCGATAGGATAAGTTTGACGCGCTTCTTCTTCATAGAGAATTTGGCCATTATGCGCTTCGGTTAAGATGGCCGATGGACTGGTAATATCTGGTTTAACAGTTATTTCTTGTGCATGAACCAAAGAAAGTTGACCAAAGAAAAGTATGCACAGACTTAGCAAGGCTAGCCATCGTATTCTATTGATGTTTCCCATGCAACTAACGCTCCTTTTCTCGAGGTAATTCTATTTGAAAGACCGTCTCGCCTTCATCCACAAAGGCGCAAACGAATCCATTATGTAACTCCACCATATTCTTAACAATCGCCAAACCTAAGCCACTTCCTGGCTCTGATGCATTACGCGATTTCTCCGTACGGTAACTCCGCTCGAAAATCTTCTCTTCTTCACCAGCTTCAAGTACTCGCCCGTTATTGCGACATTCGATAAGTAAGGCGTCTTTTGCAGAGTTCGGGAAACTGCGCAAACGAATCAAATCTGCACCATAGCCATATTTCAGTGCATTGGATAACAAATTACTGATGACCCGGGCCATCTTATCCGGATCGAAGCAGGCAATCGTATTCTTCGGCATAACCTCTACTAAGATATCAATGCCTTTATTGGCCGCCTCAAGTTCAAATTCCGCTGCAAGTTGAGATAGATACAAATCGAGCGGAATTTCCTGATAATCTAATTGATAAGTCTCCTGTAAGGAATCTGTATACAAGAACAAATCCTCCACAAGGGTCGACATCGTCAGTGCCTTATTATAAGCGATTTGAATATATTGGGCCTTCTCTTCTTCCGTTTGGTACTGCTCATTGACAACTGCATCTAAATAACCAATCGTTGACGTGAGCGGTGTGCGAATATCATGACTTACATTCGCAATTAATTCATCTTTCGTCTTCTCAACTCGACGTTCTTCTTCAATCGCATTCTGTGTACTATCGACGAGACTATTAATACTTTCGACAATAGTTGACATCTGGTCATTATCAACATCAGGAATTCGTTTATCATAATGACCATCAGCGAAATAGTGCACGTATTTTAAGACGTGCTCTAATTGTATTTTCTCAACCCGTTTCTGGTACTGGTGCAAGGCAACAAAGACCGCAATCAACAAGAAAAGAAGGGTAATTATCTGATAAGCTGTATTACCACCAATATTTATCTGATAAGTTCGCCAGAAATACAAGAACAATGACCCTTCGCTAAGAAAAGGGAAGGAGAATGAAATAAACTGTGGGTAAATAATCATCAAGGCCGTATAAATAAAGGCCACTAAAACTAAGCTCCAAATTACATTTAAGATTACATCGATTTGCTCTGAACTCGTCAGAGTCATCGGTTCAGTCTCTCTATCCGGCATGACTAGGCCTCGATTTTATAGCCTACGCCCCAGACCGTTTGGACAACTTTCTCGCCACCGGTCGCTTTTGCGATTTTATCACGCAAGTGACTCACATGAACCATAACAGTCTTGGCACTTACATTGCTACCGTCGTTCCAGACTTGTTCGAATATTTCTTCCGCACTAAAAACTTGATTGGGATGACTGGCTAACAGGTACAGTATTTCAAACTCCAAGGCAGTTAACTGAATACTCTTATCGTTGAATGTCTTAACTTCATGGGAATCTTTCCGAATAATTAAGGGACCTACTTCAATTTCATTAGCTTGAGCAACAGGTTCCTCGCTATATTGACTTTGCCGTCTGAGAAGAGATTTAACCCGAGCAATTACCTCGAGTGGATTGAAGGGCTTAGTTACATAATCATCTGCCCCGGAAATTAATCCTTCAATCTTATCATGATCGGCTGTCTTGGCACTGGCAATAATAATGGGCGTATTCATCCCAGCATTCCGAGCTCTTTCTACAACCTCAATCCCTTCAATCTTAGGCATCATCACATCTAGAATCGCCAAATCAATCGGCTCTTTCTGCAAGGCTTCCCAAGCCTCTTCACCATCATACGCTTTGACTACTTCAAAATCTTCATTTCTTAAATATATCGACAGTAAATCTACAATTTCTTGATCATCGTCGGCAACGAGTATTCGCATATTATTCAACTCCATTTACTTTCTTAAGCTGCTTACCATTTCCTATTCATTATACCTTATTTACAATCAAAATATAATTCTTATACTGAGCTAATTTCTAAATATTAGGCGCGGCTTAATTCAAACTACTAATACTAGCCAAAAATCGGCGGCCCGATAACGAGACTGCCGATTACTTTGCATTATTGACGGGAATAGTTTGGTGCTTCCTTCGTAATATTGACATCGTGTGGATGTGATTCAATTAGACCAGCTCCACTCATGCGCATAAATTGTGCATCATCGCGCAGTGCTTGTAAATTGCCAGCCCCAACATAACCCATACCTGCTCGGATTCCTCCAAGCATTTGGAAGATAATATCTTGAACGCTCCCCTTATAAGCTACGCGTCCTTCAATCCCTTCCGGTACTAATTTATTCGCTTCCGTTCTAGATTGGAAGTAACGATCACTTGAACCACGTTCCATTGCTGCCAAGCTTCCCATACCGCGGTATGATTTAAAGCGACGACCTTGGTAAATTTCAAACTCACCAGGTGACTCATCCGTTCCGGCTAACATACTACCAAGCATCACCGCATGGCCTCCAGCTGCCATTGCTTTAACAATATCTCCAGAGTATTTAATTCCTCCATCAGCGATAATGGTTTTGCCGAATTCTTTAGCTGCGGTTGCCGCATCATAAATTGCAGTAAGCTGTGGAACACCAACCCCTGCGACAACCCGAGTTGTACAAATTGAACCAGGACCAATACCTACTTTTACAACATCTACCCCTGTTTCGAAAAGTGCTCGAGCTCCTTCAGCTGTAGCTACGTTCCCAGCGATTAAGGTCGTATCAGGATATGTTTCACGAATTTCTTTAATTTTGCGAATAACGCCTGCACTATGACCATGAGCAGTATCGATAACTAAGGCATCAACATCTTGTGCGATTAGAGCTGCTGCTCTTTCAAAGGTATCATTGGTAATCCCAACGGCAGCTGCTACTAAGAGACGACCGTGGCTATCTTTAGCAGAATTTGGATATTGAACAACTTTCTCAATATCTTTGATCGTAATCAAGCCAGATAATTTACCGTCTTGATCGACTAGCGGAAGCTTTTCAATACGATGGTGGTCTAAAATCTTCTCAGCTTCTTCTAAAGAAGTACCGACTGGAGCCGTCACTAAGTTCTCAGAAGTCATTGTGTCGCGAATTGGACGAGTATAGTCACGGATAAAGCGCATATCACGATTGGTAATAATGCCTACTAAGGTTAAATCATCTTGGCTTTTAACAATTGGGACACCACTGATTTTGTAATTTGACATTAAATCTTCTGCATCTTGGACAGTATGATTAGGTGTTAGGTAGAAAGGATCAAGAATAACGCCATTTTCAGAACGTTTTACTTTCTGAACTTCTTCAGCCTGTGCTTGTATTGACATATTCTTATGAATAACACCTAAACCACCTTGGCGCGCCAAAGCAATGGCCATTTCTGACTCAGTCACAGTATCCATACTTGCACTAAGAATGGGTACGTTCAAATGAATATTTGGTGCTAAATCAACTTGTAAATCCACATCATTCGGTAAGACATGACTCTCTGCTGGAATTAATAAGACATCGTCAAATGTGTACCCTTCACGGGCGAATTTTGTATCCCAATTGCTCATTCAAAAGCCTCCTATATTGTTTTATTAATTACTTAAGATAACATTCTTTGGCAATAGCCGCAAGTTAACAATTCATGAGAAGCATTAACGCCACCTGATGCACTTTGGCTAAAGCTTCCTAAGTGTAAAAGAAATCTGATAGCTCAAATAACTATCAGATTTCATTCTTATTTTAGAATAAATCGCTTTGAATATTCAAGCGTTTCTTCAAATAATAACGCAAAATAAAAGTTGCAGCTGCAATAATCATGTAAACCTCACCGGAGAAGGCTGGGTTGATACTTGCTGGCAGCCAGACAGAGCTTGCGGTAATGGCCACGAACCAGACTAACATAGCTAAGATTGACACAAGGAAATATCTCAAATAACCTCGTTCGCCTTTAGGTGCATCTGGATTAGGAATGACTTTGGAAATCATCAACATAGCAAGTCCGGCAAATAGATAGTTTACGATAATCGTTAGGACTCCCATATAAGTTGCCTGACCTTCTTCAGCGTTCATCATCGATAAACCGGTTAAGAAGGTAAAGACTGAACCTAAGAATAAAGATCCGTCTAGGGCAATCATCCAATCGGGAGATGTTACTGCTTCTTCATCTGCTTTAATCTCTTGCTCGAGAATCGTTACAGCCACCTCAGAAGGTGTACCATATATTTGGCGAGCCGTTTGACTACTCAATTGACCTGCCAATAACGTCTCGACCATTTCCTCGTAGACTTTCGTACGCACTTCGTAAGGCATTTCATCGATAAGGTACCGATCTATATCAAAGAGAAATTGCTGATTGCGTTTAGTTAATTGATTGTAGGTTGCTTGATTAATTCCTGCAATAGGTGAAGAAGCCTCTGCTTTGGCCTGATCGAAGAATGCATCGATGGCCTCTGCATCTTCAGCCAAATCTACTGTCTCAACGCCATCTGTGGCAATATCTTCTTGTATTTCTTCTGCCACAACGTCACTTGCGGCACTTTGATCAGTTTCATTTATTTCATTGACATCTTGTGTTTCAAGCTTTTGTTCTTTCTCAGACATTTCGTCTCACTCCTAATTGATTTTCATCCACTAGACATTAAAGCGGAAAAGCATGATATCTCCGTCTTGAACGACATAATCTTTCCCTTCTGAACGATAATGCCCTGCTTCTTTGGCAGCAGCCATACTACCATATTCCATTAAATGCTCATAAGATACTGTTTCTGCACGGATAAAGCCACGTTCAAAGTCAGAGTGGATAACTCCCGCTGCTTCCGGTGCCTTCATGCCTTTCGTAAAGGTCCAGGCACGAACTTCTTGTTCTCCAGCTGTAAAGTATGTGCCTAGACCAAGTAAAGTATAAGCTTTCTGGATTAATTGATCTAAACCGGATTCTTCCATACCAAAGCCTTCGAGAAATTCGCGCTTTTCTTCATCATCGAGTAAAGCAATCTCTTCTTCTAAGCTAGCACATACAGGGACAACTTCTGCCCCTTGTTCCTCGGCTAAGGCTTTAACATCTTGGTAGAACTTATTGCTTTCTGGATGACTGATTTCATCTTCGCCAATATTAGCCACATATAGCATATCTTTTCGCGTAAGTAAGAAAAGGGAGCGAACAATTGCTTCTTCTTCCTTCGTGAATTCTAAGGAGTTCGCTAATTTACCAGCTTCTAAATGCTCCTTCAACTTATGTAGCACCGCAACTTCAGCAACTGCTTCAGAGTCTTTTGTGGAACGGGCAATCTTCTCGGTTTTAGCTAGGCGCTTATCAATCGTTTCTAAATCAGCGAAAATTAATTCTAAATTAATCGTTTCGATATCAGCAATCGGATCGACCCGGCCATCAACGTGTGTAATATTCCCGTCTTCAAAACAACGAACAACATGGCAAATGGCGTCAACTTGGCGAATATTTGCTAAGAATTTATTTCCCAGCCCTTCGCCTTTACTTGCCCCTTTCACAATGCCTGCAATGTCCGTAAATTCAAAGGTTGTTGGAACTTCTTTTTTCGGTTCAATAATCTCTGTAATGTCTTTCAAACGTTTATCCGGCACTTCCACCACACCGACATTCGGGTCGATTGTGGCAAATGGATAGTTAGCAGCTTCCACTCCTGCTTTTGTAATTGCGTTAAATAAGGTTGATTTCCCTACGTTTGGTAGGCCTACAATTCCTGCGGTTAATGCCATTTCTTCACTCTCTTCCTTAGTTATTTGTTGGTGTGTTTAAGGTGTCCCCTTTTTCTAAGACACGTTTCATTTTCTTGTCGAAATCGCGACGAACCATCGTAACGATATGGCCACAGTTTTGGCATTGGATGCGAATATCCATACCCATGCGAATAATTTGCCAACGGTTTGTTTGACAGGCGTGAGGTTTCTTCATTTCTACGATATCGAACTTGTCATAGTTCTTTTCCATATGATGTATACTCCTTCATGCTAATGCTTTTGTCATATTATAGAGACTACAATTGAATGTCAAGCAAATCTAGAATGCGGGTTAAATCCGACTCAGAGAAATATTCAATTTCAATTTTGCCTTGGTCGCCCTTTTGTTGAATTCGGGCACTCGTTCCGAAATAATCTTGCATTTGTTGTTCTATTTCAATAATATGGGCCGGCTTCTGCTTGGTAGTTTTCTCCTTCTTCGCCTTAGGTTTGCCTTGTAGCTTCTGGTTATATAATTGAACTAACTCTTCGACTTGACGCACTGTTAAATCTTCGTCAATGACTTTCTTAGCGAGCGGTAACATCTGTTCCTTATCTTTTAAGCCTAATAAGGTTCGCGCTTGACCCATCGAAAGTGCTTCATCAGTGACATAGGCTTTAATTTTGTCCGGGAGAGATAATAAGCGTAAATAATTGGCGATATATGGCCGGCTCTTACCGATTCTTTCCGCAACTTCTGCTTGCGTTAAAGAAAGTTTATCCATCAAGGTTTGATAAGCTTCCGCCTCTTCTAAAGGACTCAAATCCTCACGCTGTAAGTTCTCAATTACAGCAATTTCAATCATCTGCTCTTCATCTAACTGGCGAACAATAGCTGGAATCGTCTCTTTGCCGGCCATTCGGCTCGCACGAACCCGACGTTCTCCCGCGATCAACTCATAGCCTTTAATCGATGACTGTCTTAAAATCACCGGTTGAAAGACACCCGTCTGTTTAATCGATTCAGCTAATTCATTCAAAGCTGCTTCATCGAAGTGTTTCCTAGGTTGGTAAGGATTAGGGCGGATTTCTGACAGTTGGATTTCTTCGACAATCTCGTGTTCACTGGGTGTCTCTTCATAAGGTGAGAACAGTGCATCCATCCCCCGGCCTAAGCCGCTTCGCTTCTTACCTTTATTCGTCATTAGCAATCACTTCCTTTGCTAAATCTAAATACATCTTCGCCCCTCTTGAATTCGGGTCGTAATCAATGATAGATAAACCATAGGAAGGCGCTTCAGATAGGCGGATATTTCGTTTGATAATTGTCTCGTATACTTTCTCTTGGAAATACTTCTTCACTTCATCGACGACTTCAAAGCCTAAATTCGTCCGCGCATCCAGCATTGTAATTAATACGCCTTCTATGCGGAAATTACGATTATAAGATTTCTGAATGAGGCGAATCGTATTTAATAGTTGGGTCAGTCCTTCTAAAGCATAATACTCAGCTTGAACAGGAATAATTATCGTATCACTTGCTGTAAAAGCATTAATAGATAATTGCCCTAAAGATGGTGGGCAGTCAACTAGAATATAGTCATAGTCATCGCGTATGGAAGCGACCGCATTCTTTAAGCGGGATTCTCGGCCACGCATACTAGCCAATTCTAACTCAGCTCCAGCAAGTTGAATGTTTGACGGCACAATATCCAACCCTTCGTGTGACGTAGGTACAATCGCTTCTTCAATATCTACGCCATCAATGAGCACTTCATATAAACTCACTTCAATGGTGCCTCGTTCCACACCTAAGCCACTGGTGGCGTTCCCTTGGGAATCTGAATCAATAATAAGGACCTTCTTGCCTAAGGTTGCAAGGGCAGCACCTAAATTAACTGTCGTCGTTGTTTTACCGACGCCTCCCTTTTGGTTTCCGATGGAAATCATCTTACCCATGATCTTCCTCCTCTACTTTAATGGTTGTTTACCTGGCTTACCAGGTCTTCTTGGATACTTGTTAGGTGTATCTAAGGTTTTTCGAATGGTAATGATTGTACGTTGGCCTTCTTCTCCTGGCAAGCTCTCTGAGTCACTGGATATATACTTAGCCCCGAGCTGGCGAATGGCTCCTTGGGCTTCCTTGAGCTCTTCTTCAGCTTGTTGGCCTTTCAACGCAATGAAGTGACCGCCTTTACGTGCTAATGGAATACATAATTCGGTTAATACATTCAAACTAGCTACTGCCCGGGCAGTGACAATGTCAAATTGTCCCCGGTATGTAGCATTCTGGCCTGCTTCTTCCGCTCGAGCATGTACCGCCGACACATCACTTAATCCTAATACTCCGCTCAAATGATCCAGAAATTGAATTCGTTTGTTGAGCGAATCGATGATGGTAATCGTTAAATCAGGACGAACAATCTTAAGGGGAATACTTGGAAAACCTGCTCCAGCACCAACATCACACAAACTATTGGCCTTTTCAAATACCTCAGGTGTCAGCCAAAGTGGCATTAATGAATCATAGAAATGCTTCAAGTAAACCTCTTCTTTGACTGTAATAGCGGTTAAGTTAACTTTCTCATTCCATTCAACTAATTCTTGATAATAGCGTTCAAACTGTGCCACTTGTTCTTCAGTTAGTTGAATACCTTTATTCTTTAAAGCTTCAATAAATACATCTACTCTCACTGAGATTCTCCTTTAAAGCTTATATTGTGAAACAAAATAATGTTTCACGCATTACTTACTTTAACGTAAATTTCTTATAATAGCAATGAAATCCTACAAATTTCCTATGTTTTTTATCACAGATATTCCTCAAGCAAATCTCAAAAATATTATTCATGTTTTTCTAAACTTACACTCATTAAAAATTAATTATGTGGTATAATAGATAAAATTTGAGGAGGGATAGTGTGACAGCTAATAAAATTATTACAACACATGTGGGTTCACTGCCAAGACCCCAACGTTTACTTGAAGCAAATCAGCAACGTTCAAACGGTACAATCTCTGAAGATGATTTCAATGAAATCCTCAAAAATTCAGTCAATCACGTTGTCCAAAAGCAGGCAGAAATTGGCATTGATCAAGTTAATGATGGGGAATATGGCCATATTACATCTGGCCCGGTAGACTACGGTGCTTGGTGGAATTATTCATTCTATCGTTTAGGTGGCTTAGAGATGACGGGGGAAGACCGTTGGGCAAAGAAAGAAGCTATTCGCTCAGAACCAGGCAAGATTCGCTTAACGAACTTTTCAGATCGACGCGATCGCCAAAAGTTCCGAGAAGCTTATGAAGATCCAGCAAGTGGTATTCTCAGCCGACGAGCTACAGTCGATAACCCTGCTTTCTCAGGTCCCGTCACCTATATCGGTCAAGATCAAGTTCAAAGAGACGTTACCCTATTAAAGCAAGCCATGAATAGTCACAATATCCAAGAAGGCTTTATGGCCGCTATATCACCGGGTTCTGCAGCCCGTCTCGAAGACCGCTACTATCATGACGAACAAGCTCTACTGAATGCTGTAGCTGATGCAATGCATGAAGAATATAAAGCCATTACAGATGCTGGTCTGATTGTGCAACTCGATGCACCTGATTTAGCTGAAGCTTGGGACCAAATTAATCCAGAACCAACCGTAGAAGACTTCCAAAACTGGCTCCAACTTCGCATTGAAGCGATTAATCGGGCACTTAAAGGGATTGACCCAGAACTCGTTCGCTTACATATCTGCTGGGGCTCATGGCATGGTCCGCATACGACAGATATTCCATTTGAATATATTGTTGATCAGTGCTTACAAGTAAACGCAGCAAGCTTCTCCTTTGAAGCATCTAGTCCAAGACATGCCCATGAGTGGAAAGTCTGGGAGAAAGAAGGACGCTTAAAACCTGGTCAAAAGATTGTCCCTGGATTCATTTCACATTCGACAAATATCGTCGAGCACCCTGAATTAGTGGCAGACCGCATTGAACGATTCGCAAAGATTGTCGGACCAGAGAATGTAATTGCCTCAACCGACTGCGGACTTGGCGGACGTATTCACGAACAAATTGCATGGGCGAAATTAGAGTCTTTAGTTAAAGGGGCAGAAATTGCATCCCATAGACTCTTTGGCTAAAATTTAAAAGTCGAAAAATCCAAAAATCATCTAAGCAAAAAAGCGGTCCAAATATTTTGACCCCCAAAAGTTAGACAATATTTTAGAGAGAGTTGACCTTTATAGGCTGCTCTCTTTTTTATAGGCTTAGAATCTGGCTTCCGTCCTTGACCACCCTCACTCATCAGCTGTGGAAGTTTGTCAAGAGAAGGAGCGTTAGCGGCTCTTGATAAACTTTTACAGCTGTGAGACGCTTGGACGTGTTAGGAAGCATATTTCTCCAAATACTCAACAGGGCTTAACCATCCTAATTTTTCTTTTATCCGGTTTTCATTGTAATAACGGACATAGTTTTGAATGGCTTCCTTCAACTCTTCGTAACTGCGGTAATATTTGCCATAGTAGATTTCTTGTTTCATCAGCCCGAAGAAATTTTCCATCGGCGAGTTATCTAGGCAATTTCCTTTTCGTGACATACTTTGAAAGATGGCGTGATTTTTTAAGTGGTCTTGATAGTCTTCCATTTGATAGGCCCAACCTTGATCCGAGTGGAACGTGCGTCTGAATTCACAATCATCGGTGGCACGAACGGCGTCTTTTAGGGCTTCCATCTATACTCTCCTTATTGGGTTGGTGTGAGATCTTGTAACTGACAATTTGAAGATTAAAGAGGTCCAAAAATGGATCAAGATACAACTTCTTAATTTGAAGATTACCAGAGCTGTCGGTTTCATAATATTTGAATTCGGTTGTGTCGGTGAGAATTTTTTGACGTGGAATGCTGCTCTTAAACCGTCGGTTTAAGCGGTTTGGCGCAATGGTGCCAACTTCGCCTTTATAGGAATTATACTTACGTGATTTCCGAGTAAAAGAGGTAACTTGCAGCTTCATCTCCTTCATTAACCGATGCACTTTCTTTTTGTTAACTTGGTAGCCGCGGCGTCTTAATTCAGCGTGAACCCGGCGATAACCATAGTCTTTATGTTCTTCGCGGATCGCTAAAATGTCGTCTTTGATAGCTTGATCTTTATCGGGCCTTTCCAGACACTTTAGTTGGTAATAATAAGTGGCTTTCGGAAACCCAACCGCCTTTAAAATGCTGGTGAGTGTGTAATCATTTTGTTTATGGAGGCTGCGAATGACGCGCACTAAGCCTTCTTGTGTCACCTCTTTTTTGTTTCCCGCAACCTCCTCAATTCTTTTAAAATTTGTTCTCGATATCTAATTGTTCAACGGTAGCTTCAAGCGTTTTAATGCGTTCTTGAAGGGCATTGATATCAGTCTCAGTCTTTGTATTCTGCGCTTTAGGCGTATTCTTTTCTTGTTTTGACACCGTCGGTGGACTCCCTATCGATTTTGATAAGCCATCGATGCCCTTTTTCTTAAACGTCCGAAGCCAGTTGGCAATAAGGCTCGGATTGTTAATCCCGAACTTAACCCCAACTTCACGATAGCTTAACTCTGTTGTTAAGTACAATTCTATCGCATTTAGCTTGGTTTCAACAGGATAATAGGTTTTTGTCGATTTAAGATAGAGCCCTTCGGGTCCAAAGTCTTGATAATTATGGATCCAGCGCTTGATAATACTTGAACCAATCGCGTACTTCTTAGAAAGTGTTTTATAACCACCAACACCAGCTTCATAATCAGCGACAACCTGTAATTTGATATCCAATGTATATTTAGACATAACAATACCCCCTAAATGTTAGATTTGTTGTCTAACATTTGGGGGGGCAGTACACCAGAAGTGTGGTTCAAAAATTATCATTTTTATCTGTCTACTTGACAGGGGGCACTCCAATCTTTGGATCGCTTTTTTATTAAGCTATATCAGCAACGACTTACGGTATCCTTAAAACATTCTGAGCTTTAAACTCTGCTTCCAAATAAGCCATCAGCGCTTCTTCGATATGAGGCGTCAAATCCTGAACCATTGCTTCCCTATCTTGCTGTAAGTCATAAGCTTGTGCCCAGGATAATACCTTCCTAGGATTCGCTTGATTCAATTGCACTAAGCCAAGTCGTGAATTGGAACTTTCAAATATTTGGACAATTTGCCCGTAACGCTCATAGTCTTCCCCAGTAAGTAATTCAAGACTAGGGTATTCTTCACAAATTGCAGAGTACAAGGCTTGATAAAGCTCACTATCTGAATCAATACTATCGGTTAATGTTTGGTAAGTTTCATATAAGAATTGCTCATCCACTTCTGTTAAATGACGTTGATTAATTGGCTGATTTTCAGTTAAGAAAGTCTTGATTAATAACAGACTTTCTTGCATATAATCCCGCTCAAATACCGCGTAATTCTCGGTAGTTAAAGTATCGTCTGCCTCATTATATTGGAATACGAAAGGCTGAGGTTCGCCCATATCCTCTCTAGCTTGCGCACCATAGCGATCTTCATAACTATCAGGATCCCAATGCAAGGCATATACTTGGTCATCTAAAGCATTCACCCGTTCAATCGAATAATAAATCGTCCCAGCATACTCATCCCGAACAACCAGTTGATTGCCTCTTAGAAGCATCTCTTGATCAATCACATCACCATCATAAGTCCAAAAACCTTGAATTTCCTTCGGCAAATCCTGTACTTCTGCTAACGCTGAGCTGACATCCATCCCTTCAGGACTGATAAAGAAGCCTTGCCCGTAACTTTGATTTACCTGAACCATTAAGACAACGCAGATTGCCACAATAAAGCTAGCGGCTATTTCCTTGAAGTGACGCATTTTAATCGCTCCTTTTTGAAGGCTAAAGACATCTTAGTTTAATTTTAACATAATTTCGCCATACTTTTGGAAATGACTTTTGAATATGCTTATATTGCGCACTTTTTGCGTTACTAGAGAATTTTGCTTTTTTAAGTAATTTTGTCCTATTTTTTATACAATTCTTGTCTAAATGTGCTAAACTAGACACATTCAGAATAACTATAGAAAGGGTGTGTGAATGTGACCCTCAAAGAAAAAGCTTATAAAGTTTTACGCCAACAAATTGTCAACCAAGAATTACCTCCGGGTACGCCCTTGATTGAAACGGATATAGCAGAACAGCTCGGTATGTCGCGTACTCCAGTGCGTGAAGCGATTCGTCGTCTAGCTCAAGATGGACTAGTCGTTAATATGTCATCTCGGACAACCATTGTCAGCCAAATCAACCAACATGACGTTGAGGAAATTTTCACTGTCCGCATTGCTTTAGAAACTCTCGCCCTCGAAGAAAGTTTCACCAAAATTACCCAAGAGGAAATTAACAGTTTACGCAGGCAATATGATTTACTCGAAGATAACTTTACATACAGTGAGGCTTATAAAATCGATTTAAATTTCCATGCCTTATGGGTTGAGAATTCAGGGAACCAACGTTTAGCTAATATCTTAGATATGCTGAATGGTCAAACAGAGCGCTATCGCCGTTATTCTCATAAAGTTGAAGAACGCTCACAAGCATCTATTAACGAGCATCTTGCCATCTTAGATCAAATCGAAGCACAGAATTTAACTGCTGCCAAAGAAGCCTTAGCCAGTCATTTAACGAATACAATGCACAATATTCAAGACGATGCATCCTTACATAGCTTCAGCTAAAAAACCTTTGGAGTCAAGCGACTCCAAAGGTTTTATTCGTTAAAACTCTTAACAAAGGCCTCTAATTCAGCCATAGTATGGGTATGATTGACGAGGGCCGTAATATCGCCCTTTTCAATTTTAAATGCGTGGGGAACTGTTTCAACATCGAATGTTGACATAACCTCTTCGTAATTGGAATCTCCAGAACGCAAATGCGTATTATAATAATGAATCGGTACGTCATAAGTTTGTGCTAGCATATTTAATTTAGGTATAAAAGCCTTACAGAAAGGACATGCATCATAGCCCACATAAATCAACTGTGCCGTCTCAGCTGAATCAATAATTAATTTCGTATATTCACCCATTTCAGCAATCGGCTCTACCTTGCTATAATTCAAAGTCGTTCGGCTATCATTATTTGATTGGTGAATTTGATCTAATTCAGCATATAAGGTCTCTTTCTCTTCTGTGGACAGCTCCTTCAATTGCATATCATCTGAAATTTGCACTAGGCCTTCCTGCCACTCTTGCACTTCGGCTGTTTCATCGACCAGCCCACCTACCTTATTTAATGGCGTGTTTTCAGAACTTTGGCACGCAACACTTAAAGCTAAGCCTAAGACTAATAAGACATGTTTTAATTTCACGTTTTTCACCTCGTTTTTACTCAGCTTTATTTTAGCATGAATATAAGGCAGAATAAATATCGAATTAAGAAGAGACCCGAGCAATTCTACTTTTGCCTTGGGATAAATAGACTGACAAAATAGCAATATCTGCTGGATTAACCCCACTGACCCGGCTAGCTTGCCCAAGCGTCGTCGGTCCAATTAATTTCAACCGATCGCGTGCTTCGGTCGCTAAGTTATCGATCGCATCCCAATCGATATCTTCAGGTATATCTTTGGTCTCCATGGCTTGCATTTTGCTAACTTTTCGTTCTGCTTTCTCAATATAGCCATGATATTTAATTTGAATCTCAACCTGTTCTCCTGTCTGACGCTCTAAAGGCTCGCCGTCTTTGGGAATGATTGAAATTAAGTCTGCATATTTAATTTCAGGGCGTTTCAATAAATCATAAGCTAGAATGCCGTCTTTTAGAGGAGAGGAGTTTACCCGGGCAAATAATTCAGTTAAACCTGGTGTGGAAGGTTTAATGCGCGTATGACTTAAACGCTCTAGTTCTGTTTCGATATCTTGTTTTTTGGTTTGATAGGTGTCGTAGCGTTCTTCACTTACGAGGCCAATATCATGACCGTATTGTGTTAGGCGTAAATCAGCATTGTCGTGGCGTAATAAAAGTCGATACTCTGCTCGGGAGGTGAGGAGACGGTATGGCTCCGTTGTGCCCTTGGTCACTAAATCGTCAATCATAACGCCTATGTAAGCTTCATCCCGTCTTAAAATCAATGGTTCCTTCCCTTGTATTTTTAAGGCAGCGTTAATACCGGCCATCAAACCTTGTCCAGCCGCTTCTTCATAGCCACTCGTCCCGTTCATTTGACCAGCAGTATAAAGACCAGGGAAATCTTTCAGCTCTAACGTCAAGTGTAGCTGATGGGGTACTACCACATCATATTCAATGGCATAACCAGGACGAAGGATTTGTGCTTTTTCTAAACCGCGAACCGTTTGAAGCATCGCTACTTGTACATCTTCAGGCAAGGACGTTGACAGACCTTGCACATACATTTCCTGCGTATGTAGACCTTCAGGTTCGATAAAGATTTGGTGCCGGGGTTTATCACTGAAGCGTACGATCTTGTCCTCAATGGAAGGGCAATAGCGGGCTCCAACGCCTTCGACGATTCCTGTAAACATTGGCGCACGATGAAGATTATCTTGAATAATCGCATGCGTTTGACTGTTCGTATGTGTAAGCCAACATGGAACGCTCGCTTCATCGAAAGCCTCATCCGACGTCAAGTAAGAGAAATGATTCGGTTGGGTATCTCCGGGCTGTATTTCCATTGCATCAAAATCAATACTATCTTGATGGATTCTTGGTGGGGTTCCGGTTTTGAAACGAGTGAGTTCAATCCCCAATTCAAGCAAATGCTCAGATAATTCAAGGGACGGTAGGGTATTATTCGGGCCGGATGCATAAGACAAATCACCGATAATAATCTTACCACGCGAATACGTTCCGGCCGTTAAAATAACGGCTTCAGCGCGGTAAATAGCTCCCGTTTGGGTTACCACACCACTTACCCGTGAATCCTCTTCCACAAGAAGGCGGGTTACAACCCCTTGAAGTAGCGATAAATTCTCTTGCTGTTCAAGTGTATGCTTCATTTGGCGACTGTAAGCATCTTTATCTGCTTGGGCTCTTAGAGCTTGTACAGCAGGACCTTTACTGGTATTCAATAGACGCATTTGAATATATGTTTGATCGATATTGCGACCCATTTCACCACCTAAAGCGTCAATTTCTCGGACGACTACACCTTTAGCTGGTCCCCCTACCGATGGATTACACGGCATAAAAGCAATCATATCTAAATTCATCGTAATCATCAAAGTCGACATGCCCATACGAGCGGATGCTAAAGCAGCCTCACTCCCAGCATGCCCCCCTCCAACAACGATTACATCATACTGACCTGCAACAAAATTCTCCATCTTAAACCTCCTTTGTTTCATTTCCGTGAAACACTACCGAGTGATCCACTAAATTTTCTGCTTCATCATAGGTAAATTGGGCGGAGAAGAACGGCGCATCCTCTAAAATCCAGCGCAAATAAATGTAATCCCCTTCCCAAGTCGGCATGTCCAGAATCTGATTATAAGGAATCCACTCGAGTCGACCTTCGTCACTATCTTTATTCAATTGACCCGTAAATTCCCTGACGCGATAGACAAAGCTGTACCAATCCTCACCGTCATGTTGAAAGTTTGGGAAGGTAATAATGCCTTTTAAATCAAGATTCGTAGCCGTTAAACCTGTTTCTTCTTTTATTTCCCGAATAGCGCACGCTTCCGGTGTCTCGCCCAGTTCAAATTTCCCACCAACACTAATCCATTTCCCTTCGTGGATATCATTAGCCTTCTTATTGCGATAAAGTAACAAAAAACCTTCACCGTTATCGATATAACAAATAGTCGCTAATTTCGCCATCAAATCCCTACTTTCCTAAGCAAAACTGACTAAATAATTTATCAATCAGCTCATCTTGTACACTTTCACCAGTAATTTCCCCTAATAAATCCCAGGCCCGGGTAAAATCAATTTGAATTAAATCAACGGGAAGGCCTAACTCGGTTCCTTCAAGTACCTCCGTTAAAGCTTGAATTGCTTGCTTCAGTAGTTGGGTATGACGGGTATTTAATAAATAATTAACGTCTTTACTTTCAATGTTGCCACTGAAGAATTTCGTTTCTATTTGAGCTTCTAAAGCATCTAAGCCTGATTCGTTCAACATAGATGTTTGAATGATCTCTTCTTGATCAGCATAAGGCCTTAAATCGTCCAGCTTTAGGACAGGGGCTAAATCTTGCTTATTCAATAGAATAATCCGTGTTTGATCTTTCGTTAATTCGAGCAACTCTCTATCAGTATCTGTTAAAGCTTCAGCCTGGTTCAGTAATAAAATAATTAAATCAGCGGCATCCATGGCTTTTTTGGATTTTTCTACACCAATCTGCTCAACTATATCATCACTTTGACGAATTCCCGCAGTATCAATGAGTTTCAGAGGAACTCCGCGAACGTTAACATATTCTTCAATTGTATCCCGTGTTGTCCCTTCAATATTCGTCACAATCGCTTTTTCAAAGCCAGTGAGTGCATTCAAGAGACTTGACTTGCCCACATTCGGACGACCGATAATTGCGGTTTGAATGCCTTCCCGGAACAAACGACCACTTTGAGCTTGATGCATAATGGCTTGAATTTCCTTTTGGACGAGTTCGGCCGTTTGCTGCAACTCTTGGGTGGACAACTCCTCTACATCATCATACTCGGGATAATCAATGGTTACTTCCACTTGGGCTAATGTATCTAACATCCGTTGGCGCAAACTAGTAATTTTATGGGACAATGAGCCTTGCAACTGGTCCAAGGAAGCGTCCATCGCCTTATTAGTCTTAGCTTGAATTAAATCCATTACAGCTTCAGCTTGGGACAAGTCAATCCGCCCATTGAGAAAAGCTCGCTTAGAAAATTCGCCAGGTTCAGCCAATCGAGCCCCGGCATCTAAGGTTGCCTCGAGAATACGTTGCACTGCTACTACACCACCATGGCAATTAATTTCCACAACATTTTCTCGGGTGTAAGTCCGCGGTGCTCGCATCACCGACACCATCACTTCATCCACAATTTGAGCTGTCTGAGGCTTTATAATGTGGCCATAATGAATAGTGTGTGAGTCGACTTGACTTAAATCTTTTCCTTGATAGATGGAATTAGCAATTTTAATAGCGTCTTCACCACTCAAACGAACAATGCCAATGGCACTCTCCCCTAAGGCGGTAGAAATCGCTGCGATCGTATCAGCAACGTACATTCGATTCATCCTTTCCTAAAATTTCCAATAAAAAAAGTGCCTAAACTCCCCCAAAGATAGTTCCTTCAGGGTCGTTAGCACTTTGACTGCTATATTTCTTATTTCGACAAAGACTATATCATATTTCCTCTACCTCTGCAAGATATTTTGACGTGTACTGGCACTGTATGTTATAAAAGTTTAAGGTAGAACACATATGTCAAGTCATGCATCATCACAGCTTTGACACTTCCCGGGTCTTAAATCTTATCAAAGTTTGTTATACCAGCTTTTATCATGTTTTATCAGATGGATGAAAAAGCGTACTATTTTTCTACAGTTAAAATATTAAGTTATTTGAGAAGCTAGTATTGTATAATTATAGAAGTGGACTCGCTTTGAAAGGTTGTTTAACCTAGAAAAGATAGCAGTCATTGATTTATTAATGGTCAGCTGGGAGGAAGTGTATGGAAATTGACTTGAATATACTAAGTGGAAAGCGCTATATGCCTGTGTTTTGTGTTTTTTGAGGATAGATAAGTACTACAGGATTGATTTGGGAAGCTTGAAATAGAGCACCTAGGTAAAATCATGTATAATACTTTCAATGACTATATTAAAAGAAGGGATTTTACATGAAAATTAAACTACATAATTTATTAAGTAGTTGCTACCTTTGGTGCCTACTTCTGATCTTGCCTTGTACTAAAGTGCAGGCAGAGGAATTGGTGAAAGAATCAGGTATTATGTCATCTTATTTAAATCGTGAAGATGAAACCAGTCCTTATAATGAAGCTCTGATGCGCGTGAATGGCTTAGAACCCCTTGATGTTGATAAGTTTGACTCTATCGATGCCTTAATATATCAACTGATAGAAGACTATCAAATCAATCCGGAGAACCTTTCTATCGCTTATACTAATTTGGTTGATGGCGATAGCTTCTTCTTAAATGAACATCAACCCCGTATTGCTGGAAGTATTTACAAATTTCCACTAGTTGCCATCTATTTGGAAGAGGTTCAAGCCGGAAACTTGACCTTTGATACGATTATTCCTAATACTGTCCCTTACGAAAGCCCCGATGGTTCTCAAGGATACTTTGAGGCAAGTCTACAGACCCTTATGGATGAATCAATCTTATATTCTAATAATGATTCCGCCTGGACATTGCTTTATTATTTATTTCATTCCTGGCCAGGTTTTCAAGAAGCTTTGGTTGAATTTAGCGAGTACTATGAATTACCTATTGAGTATTACGGTGACAATTATATGACGGCTGTAGAGATTGATAATAGCCTACGCAAAGTTGCCAATAATCCTGACACTTACGGTTATTTAATTGACTTAATGCACAATGCAGAGCCTCCTCAACTTTTCACATCTTATATTCAAACAGGGATGGCAAACAAATATGGCCGCATTGATGAAATGATTAATGATGCTGGTATTTACTATGAAGACGATCAAGCAATTTATACACTCACTGTCCTGACCGAAAATGTTGCTCAGGCGGACCCATTTATCGAAGAACTTGCCTTAAGGGTCACTGAATGGACAAGAAGCCAGGTGATGAAAGAATGAAGCAATGGCTAATATCTTATTGGCAGGAAATTTGTACCTTCATATTGACGCTGCTAATCGGCGCCACACTTATCAGCCTTATCCATGAAAACAGAAGTCTCGATAAGGAAGTATCTATTGAATCATCAATCACTGTCGCTTCTACTAATGAAGTGTCGACGTCTGAACGTGTATCTTATCAGCAAATAGAAACGCTTGTAGATGAATCCCTTAATATTCCTTACAATTACACACGGATGCAAGCGGATGGGGTAGAAGCTGCCGCCTTAGATGAACTGAAAGACTTGCCCTTAGAAACTTTAATTCAGGAAGTTTTAGAAGAATTAGCTATTCAAGAACACAATATTTCGCTCGCTTATTATAATTATTTAGATGGTGAAACTTATTATATTAATGCCAATACACCACGTATTGCTGGCAGTATCTACAAATTTCCCCTGGTGGCAATGTATTTAGAAGATATTAAGTTAGGGAAACTCACCAAGGAGAGTGTCATACCCGAAACTGTCCCATATCAAGAACAAGGCATGCCCCCCGCACAAAGTGGCTACGGACATAATACGCTAGAAGAGCTGATGAATGTATCAATTCAGCACTCACATAACGCTGCAGCCTGGCGTTTAGTCTTTTATCGCTTTGATACTTGGGCAGCTTTCCAGAAAGCCTTAGCTGATTTTGGCAATATCGATCCTCTTCCAGCAAATTATCAAGGAGATAATTATATGACCGCCTATCAAACCCTTAGCAGCTTGTACCGCGTTGCCAACGATCCAGATACCTACGAATCCCTTATTCAAGATATGTTAAATGCTGAAGAACCCCGTTTATTATCAGCCTATCTCACCGAAGGTATGGCTTGTAAATACGGGCAAGTCGATCAGGTCGTGAACGATGCAGGGATTTACTTCCTCGATAATCAACCTATCTATTTGTTAACTGTCTTTACCGATAACGTCCCGAATGCTTACCGCTTGCTCAGTGTCTTGAACTTACGCATAAATGAGTGGATTTATGTCAATCACTTATCCTCATAAACAAACAAGCCCACAAAAGTATGATTACCTTTGTGGGCTTGTTTATGCTTTAATCGTTAATCTTCGACATATTCAACAACTAGAAATCTTCTCGGATCTTTCCCAACGGAGTGGGTTCTGACATTAGGTATCTTAGCCAAATAGGCATGAACTTGCTTACGTTCATAGGCCGGTAGTGAATCTAATTTAACGCTACCTTTCGTTCGAAGCACCTCTTCAGATGCTCGCTCTGCCATTTGCTCAAGAACACCATTGCGACGATCGCGGTAATCACCAACATTTAAGATAATTTCCATCCGCTTACTGTAATTCTGTTGGAAAAGTGTTTGGGCAAGGATTTGTAAGGCATTGATAATTTTACCGTGTTTACCAATAATGAGGCCTGATTTATCCGTATCTATATTAAAGTTAAGTTCACGCCCCTCACGCATAACATCAACCCGTGCATGAGCTCCGTATGCATCAATAACTTCTTCCAAGTAAGTAACTACTTTCTGTGTCGCTAAATCCAGTTGCTCACTTAAGGATAAGTTGTCAGCTGTTGTAGTGGCTTCTTCAGATGATTTAATTTGTAGATCGGTCTGTTCTAGCAAGGTATCAATCGGCTGCTTTAAATGCGTATCCAAGTCCGTTGCTTTCACAGGCTCCTCAGTAGACTCTTCTATGTCTTCCGATTCAAGGAACTCTGTTGCAAGTATCTCACTTGGCTCATCATCAGGATTCACACTGTCCGTTTCCGCCGAATCTTCTGTTAATGGCTTGACTTCCTTGTCTGACGTGATTACTTCTGCAATTTCGGCTGGTTCCGTTTGTTCCATTTCTTTTTCCAACTCTTCAGTCAACTCAGATAAACTGATATCAACTTTCCGACGAACTTCTACCACTGCATCTTGTTTGCCAAAGCCGAAAAGACCTTTTTTGCCTTCAGTGATAATATGAATGTCTGCTTCAGTTCGCTCGACACCTAATTCTCTTAGGCCCTTTTCAATGGCTAAATCGGTTGTTTCAGCGCGTACCGTTACAAAATTATCTAACATACTCCGTCTCCTTTCTTAGCGTTTCTTCTTACCAGTTGCCCGGCGTAATTGGCGACGTAACTCTCTTTGCTTAGCCTTCTCTGCTACTTCCTTCGCTTCACGTTCAGCGATAATCTTATATGGATTGTTGAAAACTAAGGTTTGGATTACAGTGAAGGCATTGGATACTACCAAATATAGGGTAATCGCACTTGGTAATCCAACAGAAATGAATAAAATCATGAGTGGCATAAAGTACATCGTCCACTTCATAGCACTATTCTGAGATGGATTGGATTTCATCGTCAAATATGTATTTACTAAAGTTAGAATAGCCGCGATGATAGGTAAGATAAAGAATGGATCAGGCTGACCTAAGTTGACCCATAAGAAGGAACCTTGTCTTAATGCTTCGGTCCTTATAATCGATTGGTATAGGGCCATCATAACTGGCAGTTGAATCAGTAAAGGCAGCAGACTGGTCCACTGATTAATGCCCCGGTCTTCCATCAACTGCAGCTGTTCTTCTTGCAATTTCTCCATGGATTCTCGGTCTTGATTCGGATACTTCGCCTTAATTGCGTCAAGTTCAGGTTGTAATTCTTGCATTTGCCTTTGCGAATCCATCTGTATTTTGTTTAAAGGCAATAAAATAATTCGCACAATGATCGTAAAGAGAATGATCCCTATTCCATAATTGCCACCCAATATATGCGATAAGCCAATAATAAAACGTGACAGATTCAAAAGGATATACTGATCCCAAAAGCCTGTACTATTTGGCCCAAGGGGTTCCTGAGAAGATGAACAAGCTGTTAAGAATAATACTAATATTAATAATGTTGAAATTTGCAGAAGTTTCTGCCATGTTTTCTTATGATTCATATGAACCTCCAGTTATTTTTCCTTGTGAATGATTCCTGCTAAATTCATGACATGTTGAATAGAGTGTTTGATTTCTTCATAGCTCTTGTTTCGAATATCCGGTCGGGCAATCAACAGAAAATCCCACTCATTTTCTATATAGGGCTCCAATTCAATTAGTCCATGACGTAAATAACGCTTAATTTGATTTCTTTTCACAGCGTTCCCCATCTTCTTGCCAACCGATAAACCCACTCTAAAATGTGTCTGTCCTATTTTAGGATAGGTATATAAAACTAATTGACGATTGGCAACAGATCTCCCTTCATGAAATACTTTCTGGAAATCTTGTTCACTCTTAACTCGATATGCCTTTTTCAAATCAAACCTCTCCACTCTACCTACATTCACTAAGCTTTATTATAACTAAAGTTAGACGTATTTAACAATAGAATCCTAAGATTAGTTTATTTAACTAACGAAAAACAAAAAAAGGCCCTGCAAGAGGAACCTTTGGGAATTAAGATGCTAATTTTTTTCTACCTTTTTGGCGACGACGTTTTAATACGTTGCGACCATTTTTGGTGCTCATACGTTTACGGAAACCGTGTACTTTCTTACGTTGGCGTTTCTTTGGTTGATAAGTTCTTTTCATGTGGTACACCTCCTAGTTTTAATTACATACAATACCCAGATATTTTATAGAAGCTTGCTGGGAAAGTCAAGGCTTTATTGAGAAATTTCCATGATCAAGACTTATCCACAGTCCCCTTGATAATTATGCACAAGTCTTTCTTAGACAAGTATGCTAATCCACAGGTTTCTTCACAGACTTATCCACATATATCGACTATCCACAACTGAGTACAACTATTTCATCAGACTGTTCATAACTCGCGTAAACCTTGTAGGAATAATCATCTGGTTTGTGCATAACCTGTGGATAATAGACTAGCATTACAGATATGCACAAGTATCAGTTCCCCTGTTGATAACTCGAAAGTGGATATGTGGATACTCATTCAACTTATTTATAGCTTGTGGAAAACTCTTTCTCTTGTTAAAATAGATGTATCTTTTTTCTGTGCAAAGTGAGGTGAAAATTATGGATGAAAAAGAATTATTCTGGAACGAAATGGATCAATACTTTAAACAAATACTCTCTCCAGCATCCTATACAAATTGGGTCACACCTGTAAAACCCATTCGAATGGACCAAAGTTCCATCACCTTATCCGTCCCCAATGCCTTGACGAAAAATTATTGGGAGAAAAACTTAGCAGGATATATCTTACAAAGAAGTTTAGAGTTATATGGTGTAGAATACGAACCCATCTTCATGGTTGTCCCTAAGGAAACGGCGATAAACGATGTTCCCACGCCAATTCCCACAGCTTCCATTCAAACGGAAACGACTTTTATTGAAACAGATAGCTACGCAGGCCAATCCGAATTAAATCCGAAATATACTTTTGATAATTTCGTCATTGGTAAGGACAATGATTTAGCCAGTGCTGCTGCTATGACAGTTGCTGATTCACCAGGCGTAACCTACAATCCCCTCCTTATATATGGTGGAGTTGGTTTAGGTAAAACTCACCTAATGCAGGCCATTGGCAATGAAATTCGCCGCAAAAATCCTGAAGCAACCATTCGCTATGCAACCAGTGAAGCATTCATGAATGATTTTGTCTCCAGTATTCAAAATAAATCGACCAATGAATTCCGTCAGAAATACCGGAATTGTGACGTTTTACTCGTCGATGATATTCAATTTTTATCAAATAAGGATCAAACCCAAGAAGAGTTCTTCCATACTTTCAATGCTTTATTTGATTGCCAAAAGCAAATTGTCTTAACCAGCGATCGTCTACCCAATGATATTAATAATTTAGAAGAACGTTTAATTAGTCGCTTCAAATGGGGGCTATCGACGGATATTACCCCACCAGACTTAGAAACACGAATTGCTATTCTCCGCAAAAAAGCTAGCAATGAGCGAATTGACATTAGTTCCGATGTCCTAACATATATCGCAAACAATGTAGATACCAATATTCGTGAACTTGAAGGTGCCTTAATTCGGGTCTTCGCCTATTCAACTATTCATGGCGAAGAAATTACAATTCATCTAGCCTCCCAAGCGCTACATACCTTAGTTGAGAATGAAGAGCCAAAAGCAGTAACTTGTACTGAAATTATTTCGACGGTGGCAGAGTATTTTGCCATTACAGTAGAAGACATTAAAGGAAAGAAACGCACTAAAACCATCGTCGAACCGCGTCAAATCGGAATGTATTTGGCTAGGGAATTAACCAACTTGTCATTCCCTAAAATTGGTGAAGAATTTGGTAATAAAAACCATACAACCGTCATTCATGCTTATGACAAAATCAAAACAGCGCTAGCTGACGATTCAAAGATGCGTGAAGACGTTGCAACCATTCGCGAAAAGTTTGAATAAGCATGCCTGTGCATAACTTTCGGATAACCCCTACTTGTTATGCACATGTTAATAACAAGTAAAAGGCAAAATCCATCCTATTACAGTGGGTTTTGCACATTATCAACAACCCCTACTACTATTACTAAATTATATATACTTAATTTATAGATAAGGAGTCCGCACATGAAATTTACAATTAATCGTCTACCTTTTCTTGAGCAGCTCACTAATGTTGGACGAGCCGTATCAGGAAAAGCAACGATTCCAATCTTACAAGGCATTAAGATTTCTGTAGAAGAAGACAAAATAACCCTAACGGGTAGTGATTCAGAAATTTCGATTGAAAGTACTTTATATGTAGAAGATGAAACCTATCATATTCAAATTGAAGAAACTGGCAGTATTGTATTAACTGCTCGCTTATTTAGTGACATTGTCCGTAAACTTCCAACAGGACAGGTAACTATCGAAAGTAATGCACAAAACCAAACACTTATTACATCTGGTAAAGCGCACTTTACTTTGATCGGACAAGATGGATCAGCTTATCCACGTTTGCCCGATTATAGCGAGGAATTTCGTTTGATTATTCCAACCATCCCCTTCAAAAACATGGTCAATCAAACAATCTTCTCAGCGTCCAATCAAGAAAGTCGGCCTGTCTTAACAGGTTTACATCTTGTCGCAGAAGAAGGTTTTATCCGCGGGGTTGCAACAGATAGTCACCGTTTAAGTCAACGTGACGTTTCAATGACTGAAACAAAGGAAGAACTTGGCTTTGATCAATTAACAATTCCAAAGAAATCCGTTGTAGAGTTAACCCGGATTGTTAAAGATGACCAAATAATAGAAATGCTTGTCCTAGATAAGCAAATTATTTTCTTTGTGGATAACGTAATTATCTACTCTCGACTGCTCGAAGGGAATTATCCCGAGACAGATCGTCTTATTCCTACAGAATATGAGACGAGAATTACGGTTAATTCTAATACTTTCCATGAAGCTATTGATCGAGCGAGCCTAATTAGTCATCAAGGAAAGAATAATGTGGTCCAACTATCTTTTGATAATGAGATAGTTTCTCTGTATGTTCGAGGCAATGAGCGAGGTGAAGGTGTAGAACATATTGAAGTGAAGGCAGTTGAAGGAAGTCCAACGACCATTGCCTTTAACCCGGATTATATGAAAGAAGCACTTAAAAGTTTCGAAGGTGTTGATATTCATATTGATATTCAATCAGCTATTCGTCCAATGCTACTATCACCTGCAACATACGAAGAGGACAATGAGGAAGAAGTCGAAGATGCGAAACATAACAGTCTCCTTCAAATCCTAACACCTATTCGAACACACTAAATTAAGAAATCCAGTAAGGCGCTTCAAATTTAAAAGAAGCCTTACTGGATTTTTATTTAAATTGATAATATACAATATGCTACCAAAAAAGCCCTACAAGCGTCTGAATATTCTTTGAAGCTTTTTTATCTATTTTGGATTAAACGCCTATAAAGCAAAAAAATAAGCCTTTTTTGAATAATTAGAAAACTTTTGGTATAATATAAATTAGAAAATTAACTAAATGGGTGATAAAATGGAAGAAAAATCTGTTTACATTGATACAGAATTTATTACTCTAGGACAGCTACTCAAGTTAGAAGATGTAATTCAAAGTGGTGGGATGGCTAAGTGGTACTTATATGAATTTGCGGTCTATGTTAATGACGAGTTAGAAGATCGTAGAGGTCGAAAGATTTATCCTAGTGATACAGTCGAGATTCCAAATGAAGAAATCATCTTAACTGTTCAAGCAGCTGAAGGCTAGAGTTATGCTTTTAAAGGAACTGCATTTAAAGCAATTTAGAAATTATGAAGATTTATCCCTATCGTTTCAAGATGGTTTGACGATTATCACAGGCGAGAATGCCCAAGGAAAAACCAATCTACTTGAGGCGA
Organism: Suicoccus acidiformans; assembly: GCF_003546865.1. Taxonomy (GTDB): domain Bacteria; phylum Bacillota; class Bacilli; order Lactobacillales; family Aerococcaceae; genus Suicoccus; species Suicoccus acidiformans. The sequence continues at coordinate 989 of NZ_CP023434.1, read as the reverse complement.
TTTTTTTATTGTCTTTAGCCAAGAGTCACCGAACGAATCAAGATCGGGAAATGATTAGCTGGGAAACTGACCAGGCCATCATTTCTGGACTTATTCAAACGAAAAATTATGAATTTCCTTTGGAAATGCACCTGACACAAGCAGGTAAAATTGGGAAAGTTAATTATTTAGAACAAGAGAAATTGAGTCAATTTATAGGTAAATTGAATGTTATTTTGTTTGCACCCGAAGATTTGCAAATTATTAAAGGTTCTCCAGGGGGGCGGCGAAAATTTATCGACGCCGAGTTAGGCCAAGCTCAGCCGCTTTATCTACAAACGCTTTTAGACTATAACCGAACTTTAAAACAAAGAAATCGTTATTTAAAAGAATTCGGTTATCGTTCAACGTTTGATGAGCTTTATTTTGCTGTGTTGACCGAGCAACTCATTGATCAAGCGACGATCTTAATCCAAGAGCGAAAGCGTTTCGTGAAAGCTTTGGAAGAATTGGCTCAACCTATTCACACAGAGTTGTCTAAAGGCAGGGATATATTGGAACTATCCTACAAAGCTAATCATTCTACACTTAATGGGATAGATGAGTCGGAGTTGAAAGATGCTTATCAAGATTTATTCAATCAAGCTAAAGAGCGCGAAAAAGAAAGAGGGGTCACTTTATATGGACCTCATCGCGATGATTTAGAATTCTTGATTAATGAGAATAATGCACAATTTTATGCCTCACAAGGTCAGCAAAGAACGATTGTACTCGCCCTTAAATTAGCTGAGACAGAATTACTGAAACAATTAACTGGAGAGTATCCGGTGCTACTCTTAGATGATGTACTTTCAGAATTAGATGATGGCCGGCAACATATTCTGATGTCGCACATTGAAGCAAAGGTTCAAACCTTTCTAACTACGGCCAGTATTCAAGGAATTGAACTCGACGCATTAAATAAAGCGCAGATACTTAAAGTAAGAAACGGCGAAATATATTCAGAGTAA